>NZ_JBNDYG010000008.1:0-102182 GCF_049893405.1 Paenibacillus sp. Dod16 | reverse complement strand
GACAGATTACATGACCTTACTGGCTGTATTTATGATAGAACTGCATAAATACAGCAGGCAACAAGATATAGTGGTAGGAACCCCCATCTCCGGCAGGGTGCATCAGGATACCGAGACGATAGCCGGCATGTTTGTCAATACGCTGGCAATGAGAGGATATCCAAGGGACGAGAAAACGTTCCTGGAATTTTTAAGCGAGATCAAAGAGCTGGCATTAAACGCGTATGAGAATCAAGAATACCCATTTGAAGAATTGGTAGAGGAAGTAGAAGTACGCCGTGATCTGTCACGCAATCCGCTGTTTGACGTGATGTTTACCATGCAGAATAACGAAGACATCCATCTTGCGATGGGCGAAGCCCAAGTCGACATGTTGGGCATTCATTTCATTGATGCCAAATTCGATTTGGATTTACAAGCGACAGCGTATAAAGAGGGGTACGCTTTAGATCTGGTATATTGCAGTGATTTATTTACCCAGACTTCAGCACAGGTCATACTGGAACATTTTAAGGTATTGCTAGATAGGGTGATTGCTAACCCTGAAATGAAATTGTCTGAACTAAACATGGTCAGTGAGGTAGAACAACAACGAATAATAACGGTTTTCAATGATACCCATACGGAGTATGCACAGCATCATACGGTAGTAGAACGATTCGAGAAACATACGGAACAGACACCCGAGAAGACGGTAATCGAATACGAAACGGGAGTACTTCGTTATGGAGAAGTAAACCGAAAGGCAAATGCACTGGCATGGGAACTGATCTCGTTAGGTGTCCAGCCCAATGATCGAGTGGCTATCATGGCTTCCCTGGAAGCGGAAACGATGATTGGCATTTTAGGCGTGCTAAAGAGTGGAGCCTCCTATGTCCCGATTGATCCAGCGACTCCGAAGGAACGAATCGAGCATATCCTGAACGATGCAGCACCCAAAGTCATATTAACAAGAGAGAAGAAGCTGGAAACGGAAATCCCATGTATCTCTATGAATCTTGAAGACCTGGGCGAGAAGGAGAAAAACCCAGCGTGTGCCGTTGAAAAAGACGACATTGCCTATGTGATTTACACATCAGGAACGACAGGAAAGCCCAAAGGCGTGGCGGTTACACGAGGTAAMTTGGATCATTACTTGTCATATGCAGATCAAGAGTAMCAGAAAGAAGCTTGTACGACGGTATTAATGACAAGCTTAAGTTTCGACCTCTCCGTAACTTCCTTGTATTTACCTCTTATTAGTGGTGGATGTCTTCTATTAAAGGGAGGGGACACGGAGGAAAGGTTAAGTGCAGCATTAAAAGATAACAGGGTAACCTTCCTTAAGCTTACTCCTTCTCATTTAAAGATGCTGGAAACTTATGCAGACGGAGTAGATGTACCGAATTTAGAAACGCTGATTGTCGGTGGAGAAGAGTTAACAACAGATACGGCATGGAAAACGCAGAAGCTATTAGGAGACAACGTAAAGATTCATAACGAATATGGCCCTACAGAGACTACCGTAGGATGCTGTGACTATGTCTATTCCAAAGAAAAAGATAAGGGTTTAAGTGTAGGAATCGGGCATCCCATTGCCAATATGCAGCTCTATATACTGAATGGGATGGAGTTATGTGGTGTAGGCATTCCTGGTGAGCTATGCATCGCAGGAGACGGAGTAGCCAAAGGATATTTAAACCAGCCTGAATTAACAGCGGAGAAGTTTATCGACAATCCCTATGGAGAAGGGAAGTTATACCGCTCTGGAGATTTGGCGAGATGGCTGCCTAACGGAGAGATCGAATACCTGGGCAGAATAGATGAACAGGTTAAAATCCGGGGATATCGGATCGAGTTGTACGAGATCGAGAGCGTTCTAAGGAATCAGCCGGGTATATCTGATGTAGCCGTTGTTGCATTGGAAGTAGGCGGTGACAAGCGTATATGTGCATACCTGATCCCGACAAATCAAGAGCAGAGACTGGATCTGACTGAAATTAAAAATGATTTGAGAGACAAACTGCCCGAGTATATGTTACCTGGCTTTATGATGCAGATCGATGCATTGCCACTGACTCCAAATGGTAAGCTGGATGCAAAGGCACTGCCAGAACCAAATGCATTAGAGGGACAGGAATATATGCCGCCAAGAACTAAAACAGAGAAAGTCATTACGGACGTATTTGAAGAAATCTTGGGAGTATCTCCAGTCGGAATAGAGGACAGTTTCTTTGAACTTGGTGGAGATTCTATTAAAGCGATTAAGGCAGTTTCAAAGTTACGGGAAAAAGGTTATAAGCTTTCTTTCGCAGCATTAATGTATCAGCAGACACCAAGAAAGATTGGGGAAAATATTCAAAAGGGAGAAGTAAGTCAAGTATACGAACAGGGAGAAATCAATGGGGAAAGTTCACTAACTCCTATACAACTAGAATTTTTCAATAAAGATCACATAGTACCAAATCATTTTAATCAGGCCTTAATGTTAAGAAGTGATGAGCCGTTTGACATACCTAGTTTAAAGACAGCAATTACTGAGATCATTAAACATCATGACGCCTTAAGAAATGTATATGACGAACAACGTCAAATCACGCTGTCTACAGAGGAAAGCAAGCTATATGATTGGTATGAAAAAGATTATACAAAAGTGCAAGATGCCTCGAAAGAGATAGAGTATGCCAGCGATAAATTACAGGCAAGCATAGACCTAGCCAAAGGACCTTTGGTAAAAATAGGGCTGTTCCATTCAGGCAGTGGAGATCATTTACTAATTTGTGTACATCATCTAGTCATAGACGGTGTATCATGGAGAATTCTGCTGGAGGATTTATTTAGTGGATATCGACAAATACAAGAGACAGGTACAATCACGCTGCCAATGAAAACGGCTTCGTACAAAGAATGGGCGAATGCTTTAACACAATATGCTAAGAGTGCAGTACTTTCAAATGAAATAGCATACTGGAAAAATATATCAAATAAATCAAATAGTACGGAGACATTCAAGAGTACACAAACAGCAAGTGGTCAATATAAAAATAAAGTAGTGAAAGTGGACTCTGAAACGACGAAAAAGCTGTTACTTGAAGCTGGAAAGACATATAAAACAGAAATAAACGACTTGTTACTGGCATCGCTGACCATTGCGGTAAAAGAATGGAGAAACTCTAAGTACCTAACCATAGAAATGGAGGGTCACGGTAGAGAGACAATAGATAGAGAGATCGCCATTGATCGTACAGTTGGTTGGTTTACAAGTGTATATCCTATTATTTTGGAGACAAAAGATACTGTTGAAGAAAGCATTTTTGAGACAAAAAGAACATTGAGACAGGTCCCTAATCATGGAATTGGATATGGAGTTTTGAGATATCTTGGTGAGCATAGTGGACTTGAGATGAGCGCAGCCATGACATTCAATTATCTTGGAGAATTGGATAACGAGATAGACAGAATTGAAGGAATATCCATGTCGGAAATGCCATCAGGAAGAAGTATGTCAGCAAAAAATTCATCAGGAATGGGATTGTCTCTAAACGGGGCTGTTTTAAATGGGCGACTTGAATTTGACATAGCATATGATACTGGATTGTATACTGACGATGATGCTCAAACATTTGTGTTGGCATATGAAAGAGCAATTAAGGATGTTGTCGAAACGTGTTTAACCAGAAAAGGAACAGTAAAAATGCCATTAGACGTAACATTTATTGGTGATAACCGTGATGGAGATCTAAAGTGCATGATACAAAAACAGTTGAATGATTATGGAGATAACTATATTAAAACACGTTCTACTTTAGAATGTCCTGTATTGACAGGACATGAAGACTTTTTGCGACCAGATACAGAAATTATTACTGAAATCATAAGAATAGAAGGAACGGCAGAGAATGCTTCTGTGTCAGTCAGAGAAATAATTTCCAGGCATGGAGCATTAAGAACAAAATTAAATCGAAAAATGACCTATTTAGAAGAATACGATTATTCAGATAAATGGGAAATTCCAGTAGTGAAAGGAACCTTAGAATTATCTGCAGAACAATTTAAGGAAATTGTGAATGAAATGAATTTTCTAACTGACGATAAGCTGTTATCTAGATTTTTAATCGTAGAAATAGATGCAGATCATTGCTTAGTACTTAGTGCAATTCATCATTTAATATGGGATGGCGTCTCACAAGATTTGTTTAAGGTTATGCTTCATGAAACTTTGAACAACAGACTTAACACTCCCTATAACTATTCTTTCATAGAATATTGCAAAATGATTAAAAAGAAAGTTGATGAACTGGAAATTTCTAATAATCAAGAGTCTAACATGAAAGAGTATATTGAAGTTGCTAAAAAATCAGCTAACTTAGTCTCTCGACGAGACACTAAGAGGTCTACAGAAATTCATGTAAAACTAAATGAGATACAATATCAGAAATTTAGTGAACAACCCATTAATACAGCAGCAGAATTTATATCAAGGCTTATGTATAGTGACTTATCTGAAGAATTAAATAACATACCTGTTTCTGTTTTGACACATAACAGAGATGAATTCAATAAGGGAATGTTGGGGCTAACTTTAAATTTAGATTATTCAATTTATGATAGGAAAAGTAAAATGCAAGAACAGCTTTTATCAGCATCAGAAAAATCCAGTATTAATCAATCTGCAATTACAGAAAAGTTGTTTCTTATCGCACAAAAGTACGGTTTTAATGAAATGTCCAATCGCATTCCAATCATTAATTATCAGGGAGTCCTTGATAAGTTTGCAAGTAGAGATGACATATCATTAGAGAAGATGTTTTTACAAACACAGATTATAGAGTCTGAAGATTTTGGAGTTAGCATGCACTTCTACATTCAAAATAGTACTCTAATTGCTCGCATTACAGGCATTACAATTGAAGAAGAGCTCCTTAATGATGTCATGAATAATATTTAATGTTGTATCTTACCCATAAACCACCTGCTATGCAGGTGGAGGGGGCATAAAAGGACATATGATGCTGGGTCATGTGCATATGCTCGTGGCGGTCCCACTCAAAATATCTGAAAAATGCACATGATCTAGCAATAAACAATTGAAGTATAAATTAGACATGCTCTAAAAGAAATTAGAAACAAGAAGAGGGCTTATAGTATGAATGAAAAAATTTCAAAAAGCATATACAAGAAGAATATAGGCTTATTTATTTTGTCCTGCTTACTTGGTATCGTGACATCTATTCTGTTTATTGCACTGGCGATTATACTACAAAAGTTTATTGATTATTCTATTAATAAAGATATTGACAATATTATTAAGGTGACTACTATTTCAGTTATTTTATTGCCTTTAGGTGCAGTGGGAATGTATGTGGGGTATGCTGTTAAAAATTTATATACAAAAAGGGCAACGTTAAACCTGAAAAATACCCTTGTTGAAAATATTTTGCGGTTAGATATGAGAAGTTTCAACAAGGAGAGTAATGGAACTTACATATCACGATTGTCAAATGATATAACTATAATTCAAAACGATTATATAAAAGGGACCGTGGAAATATTTGTTCAGCTAGCTATGCTTGTAGGTGGAGTGCTTGCGATGTTTATCATTAATTCATTCCTTGCATTGAGTATATTACTCACTTGTATCATTCCACTTGCAGTTTCGAGTATATTTAATAATCGTATGCAAAAAGCACAAGGTGAAGTGGCTGAGCAAAATAAAAGTTATGTATCTTTCATTAAAGATATATTGTCAGGAAATCAGGTTGTTAAGAGCTTTAACATCGAAAAAGAGATTTTTGAAAGGGCAAAGGCAAAGGCGAACAAGCAGGAAAAAGCAAAAATGGTATACGAAAATCTGCTGTCACTAATTATGTCACTTACTGATATTTCAACATTTCTTGTTGCTGTAGTCATATTTATTGTGGGAACTCAGCAGCTAATGAAAGGAGAAATTACAGTAGGAGAGATTATGGCTTTTATTCAATTGCTAAATTGCGTAACAGTTCCCATTAATAGACTCATAACTGGTTTTACCAAAAGGCAGGCCAGTCGGGTTTTATTAATGAATTTCAATAAAATAGGAGAGGCAAAAACGGATCAAACTCAAAGAGTTGATATTCCTAAATTTGGTAATAAAATTTCTTTAAATGGGCTTTCGTTAAGCGTAGATGGAAAAAAAATCTTAGATGATATTAATTTTGAATTCGAATATGGAAAGTCTTACGCAATTGTGGGAACAAGCGGGAGTGGAAAGACAACCTTATTAAAGATGTTGACTGGGTTTTATGATGGATATGAAGGAAATATCAGGTATGACGGGGTTGATCTTGAGAAAATAAGTGATCAGTCCATTTTCCAAAATGTTAGTTTTATTCATCAGGACTGTTTTATCTTTGATGAGACGATTGAACAAAATATTAAATTGTTTCGTGAATGTGGCACAGACGAGTTTGAGCAAGTAATAAAGAAGAGCATGTTACAGAAATTGATTAATGACAGAGGCGGCTTTGATGTATTATGTGGGGAAAATGGAATCCATTTTTCAGGTGGGGAAAAACAGAGAATTTCTGTAGCAAGAGCACTCCTTAGAAAATCACCTATATTACTTATGGACGAGGCGACTTCAGCGTTGGACAATCAAACAGCTAGTGACCTGGAGTGTATGTTAAGTGAAATGCAGGGCATTACGAGAATTTCCATTACACATAGGCTGGATGAATCAATTCTTAGTGGATATGATGAAATTGTTTTATTGAATAATGGAAAAATTGAAGAACACGGGACATATCATGAATTAATGGAAACCAAACAAAGATTTTATGCATTGAGTATGTTGAGTAGACATAATAATGATCTTTTAATAGAGAAAGGTATAACTAGTCTTGTATTTTAAACTCAATGTGTGTATGAAATAAGTTTTTGGACTGTTTTATGCTTGTATAAGATGAAAGGGGTGTCGTACGGATGGAGCAAATCGCAGTTGTTGGGTGTGGCGGAATGATTGGTGAAGTCATCTGTAAGAACTTATGTAAAGACTTTATAGTTAAGGGCGGACAGCGGCGTGAACCTACAGCATTATTGAACCTGAATAATTTTAACTATCACTTTTTGGATATTTTTGACTGGGAGAACTTGATTGCATTCTGTGCTGATTGTACAGTTGTCATTAATTGTGCAGGGCCTGAATTTGTAATTAAAGATAGAGTTGCTCAGGCAGCAATGAAAGTAGGAGCAAAATATGTTGATGCTTCCAACGCTTTATTATTGAGTCAGGAGCAAGAGCTAGAGCTCAAAGCTAACGGTGTAAATTACATAGGAGCTGGTTTTTGTCCTGGAATTACAGGTTTGCTATTAAAACGAGTGATAAATCATTTACTAGACGAAACTAAGCATGTGAATTGTTATATTGGTGGTGCGGAACATTATACGAAAACTTCTATCTCAGATATATTAATGAGTGGGCATAGTGTAATTGGAAAAACAGACTCTTATTGGAGTGATCATCGTGTTAAAACGGAAAATATAAATATGATGCAGAAAGAATTTGTACCTGAAGTGGATGTACCTGTCTATAAGAAACCGTATTTAAGTCAAGAGATCATTGATATTCTAGAAGTTAGTTCGGTACAAGAACTCCACTGGTACAATATAGCAGCAAATGATTATATTTTTCGTTTGGCAATGCAATTTTATCAAATGCAACTTGAGTCTTCGGTTGAAGAAGCCATGAAAAAACTAGACATTAGTTTAGAGGAGCAACCTAAAGAGGAATGGATAGCTTTAGTCATTGATGCTACAGGAGTGAAAAATGGAAAGAATGTTAGGTGCAGATTGAATTTACAAATGGAAACGAGTTCAGAGTTAACGGGTACAGTGGCTGCTGAAATCGCCCGACATGCTATTTCAAGTAATAGACCTAATGGTACCTACTGGGCTTATGAAGTACTTCCTATAGATTTTATGAATCAATATGTTTTTTCTAATAAACATGATTTTTATGAGGAAAAGTATATTGAAATAAAGAAATAATATTACGATGTTACATTGCGTACATCCTATATTTATTGGATAGGAGGAGTACATTATAAAAAAGCTTTTACTTAAGAGATTGCCGTGGATCTCACTTGGAGTTATAGCTTATATACTGACAAAATACGCGCAGAACCATCAGGATTGGGCGGAAAAATATAGTAAGTCTGTCTATCCGTTATTGTCAAAAACAGTAGGATTTGTACCTTCTTGGGTCAAATTTTCTGTTAGTGAATGGCTCGTAGTGTTGGTTGTGTTACTTTTTCTATTTTATATAGTTTATTATGTGCGCAAGGTGATCATGAGTAAAGGTGTACGTAAGATGGTAGTTTATCGTGGTACTCTAGGAATCGTTACGATCTGTAGCGTAATATATTTTTGTTATACTATTTTGGGTGGAATAAACTATCACAGATATTCTTTTTTGTCTCATACCGAATATAAAGAGGAGAACTACAGCAAGGAGGAACTGGTCAAATTGACTAAGTCGCTTGCCGTTGAAATGGAATTGGCAAGGGAAAAGTTAGCGGATACTGATCTTTTGGCTCATGTACCAGATGTTTTTGATTATTATGCACAACACGCAGTGTTCTCGATGCAAATGTTATCAAAGAAATATCCTATTTTGGAGCATTCTTTATATTCAAGACCAAAACCAGTGGTGATGTCAAAACTAATGTCGCATGCAGGGATAAATGGCATTTTTGTCCCTTTTACTTTTGAATCCAATATCAATGTTAATGTGCCAGTTTTCTTGGCGCCTGCTACTATGGCACATGAATTGGCACATCAGAGTGGTTTCATGCATGAGGATGAGGCAAATTTTATAGCTTATCTGGCATGTAAGCAGCAGGATGATCCAATGATGCTTTATAGTGGTTTTTTTCTAGCATTTGATTATTCTATATCTGAGCTAAAAAGGGTTGATCCAGATAAGGCGTCTGATATAATGTCCAGTCTGTCCAAGGCGGTGCAGCATGATATAGAACAAAATGAGCAGTACCGGGATAAGTATGAGGGTGGTATTTCAAGTATTTCAAGAAATGTAAATGACTTATATCTGAAGGCGAATAATCAGACAGACGGTTTGAATAGCTATAGTGATATGGTAAATTTATTGCTGGCAGAGCAGCGAGGGATAGAGAAGTATGATTAAATAAAGTATAGATATTATTAGGAGTGAGTGAAATAAACAAAATAAAAGTATTTCCCATTCCATATGCTGGAGCATCGGTAAATGTGTATTATGAATGGAAAAAACTACTGCCGGATAGATATGAATTGTTTATGAGTGAATTGGCTGGGAGAGGAACTCGATTCAGAGAGCCTTGCTACCAGTCTGTTGGTGAAGCAAGTGAAGATATCGCCAAAAGAATCATTGAACAACTAGAATATGACGATGAATATGTTATATTTGGACACAGTATGGGAGCCTTATTGACTTATGAGATATATTATAAACTTAAGCAAATGGGAGCTAAGGAACCAAGGCATCTGTTTTTTTCTGGGCGAAATGCACCACATATTTTTGAAGAGAGAGAAGACATTGAAAATATGACGAATGAAATTTTCTTGCAAAAGGTAGAACAATATGGGGGAATACCAGAGGAGTTTTATACCCAAGAGATTATGGATATGTTTCTTCCGATTTTGCGAGCAGATTTTATAATTTTGGACAATTATAAGTTTCAGCCCAAAGCAGAAAAAATAAGTTGTGGAATAAGCGTTTTTTATGCGGATAATGATTTTTCGACTCATATCAAAGAAATTCATAAATGGAGCGAAGTTGTTGAAGGGAATGTGAAATTTCATGAATTTAAAGGAGAACACTTTTTTTTGAATCGGTATCCTAATGATATTGTAAATACGATTGTTAAAGATACAGAGACTCAAAATATTTATTATAATAATGAGCGCAAAGTTTACTGATATTGTACTTGAAACCCGAAAAAGAGGGGGTTCTCCAGGCGATCCACCTGGATCGCCTGGAAAAACGGGGGTAATCTCCTCCTTAAATTCTATTTTTTGAATGAACTCAAATGCGATAAACCCTGTGCCTTTGAAAAAGTACAGGGTTTATCGACAATCTGAAGCGACCAATATGGTCGCTTTTTGCTTATTACAGCGGTAAAAAGTGTGTGTGTTTTACTTATTCGTTATTAAGCTGTCGAGGAGAATTTTCGAATGGTAACCATTTCATATATAATTGAACTGTCTAAGTTGAACTGAAGTCATGTTATGCCGTCAACAGCGGTCGGAAGTCACGTCTTTCGTATTGTGACTCTCCAGGCACATCCGTGAATCTTTAGGTAACTAAATATAATTAAATGAGGGAAGCGAATGAATTTTTTGCGGGAGTTTTTTTCTAACAATGTAGTAAGAAGGATTCTGTTCCTCTTACTTGTTATTTTATTGCTGTACAGCTTAAGAGGTATGCTCAATCTGCTGTTATTGCTGTTTCTTGTTACCTTCGTCATGGGACGCCTAGAGCACTTTATTACGAAGAAAATATCGAAGCTGTTTCCTATATCGCCTATTGTCGTGAATACGATATTGTATGCGGTTTTAATATTTGGGCTTGTATACGGAATTGTCAATTATGTTCCGAAGCTCATTAGTCAAATTTCCGATTTATATTTTTCCATTATCAGATTCGTGAATACACCTCAGTCGGATGAAATCGCTGAGCTTGTCTCCTCCGCGCTCGGTAAGCTGGAATTAGAGCAATACGGAAGCCAGGCATTAAATTATATTCTGAAGATAGGCAAATGGGCCGAGGTTATCATTTTTGTTATTGTATTGAGTTACTTCTACTTAATCCAGAAGAAAACAGTAAATGACTTTACAGATAAGTTGAGCAAAAGCAAGATAAGCTGGGCTTACAATGAGTTTAAATATTTTGGCCAAAAATTCACCTCTTCCTTCGGTAAAGTGATCGAGGTTCAACTGATGATTGCCTTAGTCAATACGATTTTAACGACTATCGGGTTGTGGATTATGGGCTACCCTTACTTGTTCGCTCTAACGATTATGGTATTTTTACTAAGCCTTGTGCCGGTTGTCGGTGTTGTGATTTCCTTCATTCCGATCAGTATTATCGGTTACCAGATTGGCGGTATCTCAACTGTCATTTGGGCGATTGTCATGATTTTACTTATCCATGCAGTAGAGACATACTTCTTAAATCCGAAGCTGTATGCTCACAAAACGAAGCTGCCGATGTTCTACACCTTTATTGTTCTTATTTTCTCTCAGCACTTCATGGGGATTTGGGGGCTTATTATCGGGATTCCGATCTTTATGTTCCTGCTCGATATTTTGGAAGTCGATCAAAGCAACGCGTTATCCTAAATATTTGAGTAGACAATTGTAGCCATCAGCCCTAAAAAGAAATAAGAAAAGTTAAACTTAAATGGATAAGTAAGACCTTATGGCTTCGATGTTACATTCATAACACATGATAAAAAGATGGGGGCAATAATCCGCTTCCTCTCTTTGAGATTTCAATTATACGTATAAGCGTACCATGTGTTGTTTTTTGTACGCTAACTGTATATTTTAGTCCTAAACACAATGAGGAGAGGATCGACAAGTCCAAGGGCTGGAAATGGCGGCTTCTCTTACTGAAGGTTTCATACAGCTCCCCATAAGATATCTTTACTCTAAATTCCCTCCACACATCAGGTGGTAGATTGGCAAAAAACTTTCGCAAGAATGTTTTAAGATCGTCTGGTCTGGGTTTTCCCCGTGCCTGGAGGGCCTTTGATAATACTGATGGTGCTTTTTAAAGCCTGCTCAGGCGCGTTCTTTGACTCAAGTTGTACCGAAACAAAGTATTGTGTATTAGATCTCCGAATTGGATTGGTGCATCAGCTCTTTGATTTCAAGAAACTGTGAATTCGTTATTTGTTGGGATTGATGAAGGGCGTTCAGCTTATCTTCTATTTTTTCCATTCGAAGTTGTGTTTCTTTTTGGAGTTTCTCGGTCTCCTTTTGTGTTTTAGAGTTATCCATGACGACTAAGATGGTCAGACCTGCACTAAAGATCGTTAACCCTCTAGCGATTTGATTTAAATCGATTGAATTCATGGCAATCAAGCAATCGGCAAATCCTGCTCCTATAAGTAGGCCGCCGATCGTGACAATCCCAGTTCTTTTCCATTGGTCTGGGATGATACTTAATGGCTGTTTCATGTAGAGATCTCCTTCAGTTAGGTAGTAAACGTGAATAGGATAGCTTCATTCTATATTTAATAAAACACAGATTATGGAATAATAAAAGGAAATACATGGAGGCTCATTGCGTTGACTTTACTTCAATAAGTTCATCAGAGCCAGGTCAGTCCCTAGTCTAAAGTCTAGGTTCAGATACCCCCTAAGACGGTTATGTCAGCCAAATAAGGCGGATATAATGGACTTATAACTCGGAGCGTGACTTATGAAGCTATAAGGGGTGTTTGAATATGAAGGCAACAGAAGCGACTGGAATGGCGCGGGCAGGCAAGGTGAATTGGGTGCTTTTTAATCCAAAAACCTATGCAACGATCCTCTATTTCTTGCTATCTCTCCCGTTAGGGATTATTTATTTTACAGTAGCGATAACGGGACTAACACTATCCATCGGTTTGACTCCAATATTTATCGGAATACCGCTGTTTTTTGGAGTAGCCAAGCTGTTGAATGGGATTGTCAATTTTGAACAAAGCATGATTAGACAAATTTTAGGTTTACCTGCTCCTTCTGCTTCGTATACCTACAATCAACAGTCTGAATCTGGGCAGAACTGGTTGAAACGAATGGTGAGAGGTTTTGACGGAGGGTTATTTATTCGAAATCTGCTCCTCGTATTACTAAGATTTGTTACTGGCATCGTATTCTTTGTTATTATGGTGACGGCGATTTCACTGGGACTCGGATTAATTGCTCTTCCCGTCGTCCATATCATTTTGATGAATGAACTGCAGCTTGATATTTTGGAGAATAGCGTATTTAGTTATTTTCATATCGATTGGACTTATAATCAGCAATATCTGCTGTACGTAGGCGTTGGCCTTATCCTGTTCTGGGTCGCGCTGCGTATCGTGAATGGGCTCATGCAAATTCAGCGTAAGATCATGTATGTGGATGAACCCTATCAGCAGCCGTCAGTGCCGCCAATGGAAGCACCAATACATGCGTCTGTTCAGTCGCAATATTACGACTACCCAGAGGATCACCCCACTCAAGGGATGATGCAGCCAGCCCATAGAGAGCTTTAGAGCTCTTCTTTTTTGAAAATCTACTACTTGGTCCGTATCGTCTACATTGCTTCAACAATCGAATTGGATAGACAAATATGAAAGGTAACGAATGGAATACTCGGCGGTGTATTGTGGTTTTACACAGCCGTGGTTCGCCTCCATACACAGAACCCGCTCACAACAGCGGGTTTTCTTCATTTTTGAAAAGGCAAATGAACCCGTCGGTTGAAGGTTCGTTTGCCTATTTATGTTGAATGGAATAAATGTTTCTTTACCCATCGTTTGTGCTCAGGTGATCACGGTGTCCGGTTTAAGTAAAAAGGGGTGCTCCATAGGTCCATAGATCGAGGTGACACTTTCTACATTTCGGACTCGACGCTTTGGCTTGGCGGCCTTCCCGTAATTTTCTTGAATACCTTGGAAAAATATTTGCTGTCCGAGAAGCCCAGTTGATAGGACAAATCCGCCAGCTTCACATCGGGATTGCGGCGGGGCATCTCTTCGGCCCGCTCGACGCGCAGCTTGTTCACCAGTTGATTAAGAAGGTCGTGAGGACATAGGATCCGTTATTTACAGGAAACGGCCCTTTCCCGTGCTTATGTGGGCAGAAGAGGCCCTGCTATATGCTAAAATTCGCCCATTAAGAAGATCATGAGGACAGAGGATCCGTTATTTTACGGAAATCGGCCCATTATGGAGTTCACGCGGACATAGGATCCGCTATTGTACCATAAACACGGATTAATCCGCGATAAATCCCGCAATAGCGGATCTCTTGTCCGCATATTGCTGCGAAATCGGTGAAAATAAGGAAATAGCGGAACTAGTGTCCTCAAATAACGCAAATCGATGGACTTTAACAATACTGGATGGCGGTATCATAATGAGGGAATCTGTACGCTGCTAATCGCTGCCGAACTGAATAACAGAGTAATACAAAAAGCTTACGCCGTTACATAACGGGTAAGCTTTAATGCAGCATGCCTTACATCCTGCCAAACTACACGGTTCGCCTCCATAAAATCTATGCGATGCAGCCTGCCCATAGAGAGCTTTAGAAGCTCTCTCCAAAGCGACCTTAACCGGTCGCTTTTTCCGTTTGCGTCCGGAGAAGGCTGAAATATAGCCCAATCTGCGCCTTGTATCTGCAGATTTCAGCCGTTCGCAGCGATGCCAACAAGGATGTTGTCCAAGAGTAGGTGTCATTTCCCTGACGAATAATCATTAACTCAGATTATCGTGAAATGCACCGGGTGTGAGAAAATGATTGTTTCGGAACTTCTTTAGCAGCTGATAAGCTGTGGGTGGAATTTCAAAATTTGTTGATTTTAAACAATGACATTGTTTTGACAGACATGGTCCATAAGCGAGGGGGATGATAAGAAAGTTCCAATTTATTGAAAACGATTACAAAAGTGCAAGTGAACAAAAAAAGGAGGAGATGAAATGAAGAACAGCGTTGCAAAGGTGACCGGCATGGTGTTGTTGTTTTCTCTGGCGCTATCTCTCATAGCGGGAGGATGGGTGAATAAGAGTACGGTCCATGCTGCCGGTCTTTCGATCATCGGTGGTGGGGGTTGGAATGAAACGGCGTGTATATAGAATGGTCACCCCTAAGTAATGCGGAGGGATACAATGTATATGTTAAACAAGCAGGCGCCCCGGATTCCAGCTATCAACAAATTGATAATGAGCTGATTCGACAATACCCTTCCTATTGGAGAGCGGACGCCGTAGGCTTAGCTGCAGGAAATTATGTAATGAGGGTTGAAGCCAGGCTGAGTGACGGTTCGGCGGTAAGTGCCGTTTCGAATAACCTGTCCGTAGCGCCGCATGATCGATCGGGGTTTGCTTTTTCCTCAGACTCGCCATACCAGACAGGCTCGGGTGCCTACAATGATGACGGAACACTTAAGGATGGTGCACAAGTTATTTATGTGACCTCCGAAACGGCACGAACCGTCACCCTTGATGTGAAAATCAATAGCTCAGGCGGAATTCAAACGGGCGTGGGGATCGGCGAGATTTTGACGCTAAGACAAAAAGGATATGATACAACCCCTCTTGCCATTCGATTTATTGGAAAAGTTACAGATGACGACATGATCGGACAACTGAATAGCAGCGGCTACCTTCAAGTAAAAGGCAAAAACGAATATTCGGAAATGAATATGACGATCGAAGGGATCGGAGACGACGCTTATGCTTATGGATGGGGATTGCTCCTTAGATATGTCGGGAATGTGGAAGTAAGAAACCTGGGACTCATGTTGTTCCCTGACGACGGGATTTCCATGGATACAGGAAACGTCAACGTGTGGGTGCATAATAACGATCTTTTTTATGGAACCGCAGGAGGAGATGCCGACCAGGCCAAGGGTGATGGTTCAACGGATCTGAAAAAAGGATCGACCTATATTACCATCTCCTACAATCACTACTGGGATTCGGGAAAAGCGGCTTTGGTCGGTTTGAGTGAATCGGAGGAATTCTTTGTCTCCTTCCACCATAACTGGTTTGATCACTCGGACTCGCGGCATCCACGCATCCGATTGGCATCGGTTCACATCTATAATAACTTCTATGACGGAGTCTCAAAATATGGGGTCGGTGTGACAACGGGAGCTTCGGCCTTTGTGGAATCCAATTACTTTAGACATGCCAAATACCCGATGTTGAGCTCCTTGCAAGGTACGGATGCTCTAGGGGCAGGGACATTTTCGGGCGAAGACGGAGGCGTGATTAAGGCCTATAACAATAGGATCGTAGATGCGGACAGTCTAATTTATGCGAATTCCGATACCGGAACAACTCCGGCAAATGCAACCTCATTCGATGCATTCTTGGCTTCGTCAAGAAGTGAAACCGTACCAAGCTCATACAAAGCATTCGTGGGAGGAACGGCTTATAATAACTTCGATACAACCGTCGATACGGGAGTAAACCGCGTCGACATTGATAACGTGAGCGATGTGGAACAGATCGTTACCGCACAAGCCGGACGCCTGAATAACGGGGACTTCACCTGGGAATTCAATGATGCCGTTGACGACACATCCTATGCCCTCAATACAGCTCTTATGGCTAAAATAAGCAGCTACACCAGCGGGCTTGTATCCGTAGGCGGGAATTCAACCGGGGCGGAGCCGGAACCAGAACCAGAACCAGAGCCGTCCACCGGAGAACAAGTTCACAACTTCACAACGTCCGGAGCGGAAAACGATTTCTTTAATATTGTAGGGAATCTCTCCACAACCAAGGGAACAGTGGTGTATAACGGCTTAACGCTAACCCAATGTTTGAAAATCGAGAGTTCAACCCGTATTACCTTTACCTCTACGGAAACCGCTACATTAACATTAGTGTTTAATTCGGCAGACGGAACCAAGATCAAGATTGATGGAACGAGTTATCCAATGACGAATGGTATTGTTAGTGTGTCACTTGCTCCAGGGGCGCATACGATTACAAAAGATAATACGACGAATCTCTTTTATATGGAGTTGGAGTAGAACAGTCTTCGGTTAAAAAGTGGAGCGACCGTGATTCGGTCGCTTTTATTTTTCCTTTTTAAGACTTCTTAATTATAATTTTCTCGGTGTCCGGTCTAATTTCCATGCTGACTGTATTCGTATCCCGTAGTCATCCCCACCATGTTCCTGTACAATGAAGTGAAAATAAACGGGACGGGCGGAAGGGGGTGGCCAGCGTGTCTTTCAGGTTCAAACCGCTTAAGTCCTGGAGTCTTCGTGCTAAAATTTTGCTGATCTTCCTGCTGCTCATTTCGATTCCGCTCAGTCTGCAGGGCGTGGCTACTTACGTGGATTTTTCCAACTCCGTTGAACGAAGAACCTCCGATTATACTGCTCAATTGGTGGACCAGATCAACCGGAATTTGGACAGGACCCTGATGGAGATGCAGAGATTGAGCTTGATGCCTTTATATGATTCGGGGGTATTGTCCATCTTGCGCAAGTACAGGGAGGAGGATAGTCTGCATCAGCAGCCTACGGTGGAAGAACGCTCCAAAATGCAGCTTTATATCGCCAGCATGACCTTCGACAGGCCAGAGATTGACAGTATCCAGATTTTTGCCGGAAGCGGTTACACCTTCTCGAGCCTGGCTCCTAGTGCGATCGCTGCCTATACGGACGTGGAGCGACAGCCCTGGTACCCTGGCGTGGTGGAAGCGAGAGGGGCCTGGGTGCTGCTTCCGCCGCATCGGCCTTCTTACTATCTGGACGGCAATCAAAGCTATTTTTCCGTAGCCAGGCTGATCCGTGAGCCCAATACCAACCGGACGCTCGGATTAGTCAAAATCGATTTGAAGCAGACCTTGTTCAAACAGCTTGTCGAAAATGTCAGGCTGGAAGAGAACGGCGGCATCGTCGTGCAAAATAGCCGGGAAGAGCTTTTCTACACGGCGACCGCAGATGGGGATACGGAGGAGGCGTCCAAGCTGCTTTCGGACCGGATCCTCGAGCTTTCAGGGCATTCGGAGACGGCCAGCCAGATTCTGCATATGGAGGGCAGCAAGTATTTGGTAGTCTCCAACTATTCCCGATATTCTGATATCCATATCGTCAGCTATATTCCGGTGGCTACCCTGCTTGTGGAGACCAAGGAACTTCGCAACTTTACCCTCCTAGCCGGCCTGGTATGTCTCGTTATGGCCGGGGCCTTAGCCATCTTCTTCTCTTATCGGCTGACCAAGCCTCTCGGGACGCTGGTACGAAAAATGCGACTTGTGGAGCTCGGCGATTTCAAACAGAGCGTGCCGGTAACTGAGGATGAAATCGGTCGGCTCGGTTCCGGCTTCAACCGGATGGTAGAGGAAATCGACCGCCTCGTCCATGAAGTGTACGTGCTCGGCATGAGGGAAAGAGAGGCGGAGCTAGCCGCACTGCAAAGCCAGATCCAACCCCATTTTATATATAATACATTGGAGTCGATCAGCATGCTTGCCCGGCAGCGCAATAATGAGGACGTCTCAGAAATGGCCACGGCTTTGGGACGACTGATCCGCAGCGCAGTGGAGCAGGACCGAAGCCTCATACGGCTTGGCGAGGAGCTTGAGACGGCGGAGTCCTATATTCGCATCCAAAAAATGCGCCATGGTTCCAGGCTGCAGGCTATGTTCGATATCGAAGAAGGGTTGGAAGATTGTTTGGTCCCGAAGCTGCTGCTCCAGCCGCTCATTGAGAATGCGATTATGCACGGGATTGGAGACCGCGAGCAAGGGGGAACGGTATACGTTACGGTGGCGCGTTTTGAGGATGAGGTGCTGTTGACCATTCGGGATGACGGGCGGGGCTTGTCGGAGGATGAATTGGCGGCTTTGCAAGCTTCATTGGAAGAGGCCGGGGATGATGTGGCAGCAAATACGCCGGCGATGCCATTACGCGGTCATGGAGTGGCGCTAAAAAATATTAAACAGCGTTTGCGGTTGATTTACGGCGGGGACTGTGACTTCGAAATCGATGGAAGCTTGGGACAAGGTGCGGCCTTTACCGTGACGCTGCCGTTCGCGAAACAAGAAAAGTAGGAGGTCATCAATGATCAAGCTCATGTTGGTGGAGGATGAGGACATTATCCGTAAAGGCATCCGCGATCTGATCGGCCGTGTGGCTCCTGATTTTGAGGTCGTATACGAAGCCGCTCACGGCAAGGAAGCGCTGACTTATCTGGAACGCAATGTGGTGGATGTGCTCATTACGGATATTCGTATGCGGGAGATGGACGGACTTCAGATGGTCGAAAAGCTGCGGACCGCGGGCCATGGGATGCCGATTGTTATTATCAGCGGCTATGGAGATTTTGTATATGCTAAAAAAGCGCTGCAGTTCGGGATCGCCGATTACCTGCTGAAGCCCATAGACCGTAAGGATTTTACGGTTGCTTTGGACAAGATTCGGCTAACCTTGAATTCGTCAAATCGATATGCGGATGGGGCTGAGTCGCATAGCGAGGCGGACGGGGGGCCGCTATCCAACGAGGGGCGCAGGATGATCCGGAAGCTGAAGGCGTATATCGCTGAAAACCCCGACGGTGATTTGCGTCTGCAGACGTTAGCGGAAATGGTGCATTTAAATCCCTCCTATCTAAGCCAGCTCTTTAAGCAGGAAGGGGGCGGCAATTTGTCCGATTATATCGCCGAAACGCGCATCCGGCGAGCCTGCAAGCTGCTTGAGACGACGAACCTGAAGGTTTACGACATCGCCCGTTTATCAGGATATCAAAGTCCTAAGCATTTTATGCTGGTATTTAAACAGCATATCGGAATAACGCCGGGAACCTACCGGGAGCAATACGGTGTGTAACACTACATAACAAATTATGTTATGTAGTTCTTTTTTTGTGGACAAGAACAGAAAAAAACTAAAAAAATCGTACCTTTTCTGAACGTTTAGTGATTTTTTATATGACCATATGTAAATATAATTAACCTCATCACAACCTTAAC
Organism: Paenibacillus sp. Dod16; assembly: GCF_049893405.1. Classification (NCBI taxonomy): domain Bacteria; kingdom Bacillati; phylum Bacillota; class Bacilli; order Caryophanales; family Paenibacillaceae; genus Paenibacillus; species Paenibacillus sp. Dod16. Next base: position 82,475 of record NZ_JBNDYG010000008.1, on the reverse strand, counting down.
TTGAACAATACAGAGGGGGAAGCGGTATATGAAAAAATGGTTGACCGGTTTGTTGGCATTAACACTTGGTGTGGGGCTCATTGGCTGCGCCGGAAAAGAACAGCCGAATAATACGCCAGGTGAAGCCAGTGGCGAGAAGGTGCTGCTCAAATTTGCGACCTGGGGAAACCCGGCGCAGCTTGAGCTGTACAAAGGGCTGACCGACGCTTTCACGCAGGAGCATCCGAATATTGAGGTGCAAATTGACACGATCCCGTTTGCGGACTATCAGCAAAAAATGTCTGTGCTGGCGGCAGGCCAGGAGCTGCCCGACATTGCCTGGGTATCAGAGCGGATGGTACCACAATTTATGGCCAACGACATTCTGGCCGATGTCACGGATATTGTTCAGGATGAAGCTTTTGACATCGATGACATTATACCTTCGACGCTTGAACTGTTTCGCCAGGACGACAAGCTATACGGACTGCCGTTTTCCACTCCGCCCAGCGTGGTGTTCTACAACGAAGATTTGTTCAAGAAAGCGGGCTTAAGTACGCCAAATGAGCTTGCGGAAAAAGGAGAATGGACGTGGGAAAAGTTCGAAGAAGCCGCAAAAACGATCAAGACGAGCGCTTCTTCACCGAACGTTTACGGAGCTAACTTTTTCCGTGACTGGAAGACTTGGATTATTCTTGCTTCGTATTCTTGGTCAAACGGGAGCGGACCATTTAATCCAGAGATGACGGAATACACTTGGAATGATCAATACGGGGTTGAAACTTTGGACATGCTGAAGCGCATGATGTTTACAGAAGGCTCGCACCCGAAGGCGGGAGAGCAGGTTAATTTTGAATCCGGGCAAATCGGCATGATTTTCGACAACTATAGCTTTGTATCCAAAGCCAGGGAAATCCAAAATTTCAAATGGAGCATTGCGCCAATGCCATCGGGCTCGAAAGGCAGCGTTCCAATGATGGGTCAGGCGGGTTACGTGCTATTTAAAGAGGGAAAACATCCGGAGGAAGCCAAGGAACTGTTGAAATTCCTTGCCGGCAAAGAGGGTGTCCAAAAAACGTCGGCCTTCTTCGTGCCGCCGCGCCAATCGGTGTTGAACTCGGATGAGTTCCTGAGCGTGGAGGGCAATCCGGATGCCGGGCACATCAAGCAGGCGGTCATCGATGAAATGCCTAAAGCAGTTGTGCAGCCGGGACATATCCGCTGGCAAAACATTGACACGGAGATTTTGACAGGCTTTGACGAGTTATTTGCCGGGCGGGGTGAACCGCAGCAAATTCAGGACGAGGTAAAAAGCAAGGTGGATGCTCTGCTGAGCAAATAGTGGAAGCTACATTAGGAGGAACGGGCATGAATCGTTTGGATAAAGCATTAAACGAAGCGCCGGGGCTGCAGCTGTTCGTCAGCCTCCCGGCCAATGACATCAAGCTTGCAGAGGCAGCCTTGGCTTCGGGCGCCGACGGTTTGAAAGTTCATATCAACGTAGGGCACCGGGCCAGCGGCAATCGCTTCGGCACGCTGGGCAGCTATGCCGACATTTTCAAGGACATTCGCTCCCGCTTTAGCGGCCCCCTTGGAATTGTGCCCGGAGGCTCGGTGGAAGAGGTAAACGCGGAGGAAATTATCCGGCTCCCTGAACTTGGCGTCGATTTCTACTCGATTTATGCCTTTCATCATCCTGCTTTTCTGCTGCAGGCCCCGGGATTGGCAAGAACGTTTGCGATCGATAGCGAGTTCGACCGGGACATCGTGCAAGGAGGCCGGACCTTCGGCATCAGCGCGCTTGAGGCTTCCATCGTTCCCGGCCATGAATATGGTACCAGGCTTACCCTTGCCGATCTGCTTCATTACCGCTGGCTTGCGGCACACGGCGGTTTGCCGGTCATTGTGCCAACACAGCGTAAAATCGGGCCGGAGGATATCCCGGCCTTGGCCGACAGCGGCGTTAAGGTGCTGTTGGTCGGAGCGGTGGTCACGGGCAATGAAGCGGAAGGCATCCGCAAGGAGGTTGCCGCTTTACGGAATGCCATCGATCGTCTGTAGAGGTGCCCCACAAGGAGGAAAGCGACATGACCACACTTGAAACGATAAAATCTGAAGGGCCCGGCCGTTCATTTCGAAGGAAGGCAAGGAAGACCAGGCCTTTAAACCGCGGAGACCATTTGGCGGGCTGGCTGTTTGTGCTGCCGATGGTGCTGGGGTTCATTCTGCTGCTGCTTGTCCCGCTCATTATGGCGCTTTATATGAGTTTTACTGATTGGCCGCTGCTGGGTGAGGCCAAGCTCATCGGATTTGAGAATTACCGAACGATTGCGGGGGACGCGGAATTTTGGCGCGTGCTGGGCAATACGCTTTATTTTGCCGTCGGACTTGTTCCGCTGAACATTACTTTGGCATTGCTGCTTGCAATCCCGTTATCAAAAAATATCCGCGGAGCCGGCTTTTTCCGGACATTGATCTTTATTCCGGTCATGACCTCGCTGGTGGTCTGGTCGATTGTCTGGAAGTATATGTTTGCCACGGACTCCGGGTTCATTAACCAGCTGCTGCGCATGATCGGCATTACCGGACCGGCCTGGCTGTACGATACCCGGCTTGCCATGCCCGTTGTTATCGTGACCAGTCTTCTGAAAAATGTCGGTTTGAATATGGTTTTGTTCATTGCGGCGCTGCAGCAGGTTCCGGCGCAGCTCTACGAGGCGGCCAGAATCGATGGCGCGGGGAGAATGCGGATTTTTTTCCGAATTACCGTACCCATGATCACGCCGACGATTTTTTTAACCCTGATGATGACCATTATCGGTTCGTTGAAGGTGTTCGGACAAATTTACGTGATGACACAAGGGGGGCCTTCTGGAAGCACGAAGGTGCTCGTCTACAACATTTGGGAACGAGCCTTTAAGCTGTTCGAGTTCGGATATGCTTCTGCGCTGGCTTATGTGCTGTTTGTCATCACCCTGCTGCTTACGCTGGCACAATGGCAGATGAGAAAAAGGTGGGTTCTGAATGAAAGCTAGTCTATTTGCTAAAAGGGGTAACCCGGCAGGCGGGAACCTGTTCCATTATCTGCTGCTGCTTGCCGTTTCGGTGGTCATGATGACCCCGTTCGTGTGGATGGTCTCGACTTCGCTCAAACAGCCGGCTGATGTGTTTGTTTTTCCGCCGCAGCTGATTCCGTCGCCGATACGATGGGCGAATTATGCGGAAGTGCTGGAGACGATCCCGTTCCATCTATTTTATGGCAACAGCGTCTATATCGCCCTTCTGGTTACCGTGGGCACTGTGCTATTCTCTTCCATGGCGGGGTATTCCTTCGCACGAATTCCTTTTTGGGGGAGAAGCCTGGTGTTTCTGCTGCTGCTGAGCACGATGATGATTCCGAATGAGGTCATTGCCATTCCGATGTTTCTGTTTATGCGTGAGCTGGGTTGGATCAATACGCATTTACCGCTGATTATTTTGCCTATATTCGGCGCAGGCGGTGTGTTCGGGGTGTTTGTGATGCGGCAATTTTTTCTGGGGATTCCGAAGGAGCTGGAGGAGGCGGCGATGATTGACGGCTGCTCGAGGCTGCGGATTTATTCCACAATCATGATGCCGTTAGCAAAACCTGCAATTGCCACGCTGATCATTTTCACGTTTTTGACGAGCTGGAACGATTTTTTTGATCCGCTGATCTTTATTAATGACCGTAAGCTGATGACTTTGCCGCTGGGATTATCGCTGTTTACCGACGAGTCGGGGACATCGTGGCATCTGCTGATGAGCGCTTCGGTTATGGCGACATTACCACTGCTCATTGTGTTTTTCTTTGCGCAGAAGCAGTTTGTCGAAGGGGTATCCATGACGGGTCTCAAGGAATAGCGTAAATAACGCTTAAAAGGAGGAGTAAAAAGAGATGGACAGCAGGACACGGATCATGGAGGCGGACGTGGTAGTTATAGGTGCGGGGCCGGCGGGCATTGCCGCCGCCATTGCCGCCGGCAGGCAGGGGGCAAGCGTCATCTTGATTGAACGGTACGGGTTTGTCGGCGGGATGTCTACGGCTGCCGGAGTTTATCCTTGGATGACGTTTCATACACAGCAAGGGGAACGGGTCATCGGCGGTATTGCACAGGAAATTGTGGAGCGCCTGATGGAGCGAGGGGGCTCGCCCGGCCATCTTCGCGATACCGTCGGTTTCGTGAATACGCTGACGCCGTACCATCCAGAGATATATAAGGTGCTTGCCGTCGATATGCTGCGCGAAGCGGGGGTGAAGCTCGTCTCGCACAGCTTCGTTGACGAAGTCGGACGTGAAGGCGAATACATCCAGTCCGTGACCCTTACTGGAAAATCGGGGCGAATCAAGGTTGACGGGAAGATGTTCGTCGATGCGTCCGGGGATGCGGACGTCGCTTATCTGGCGGGAGCACCGACGCTTCAGGGGCGCGAAAGCGACGGGCTGTCGCAGCCGATGACGATGAAATTCCGGATGCGGGGTGTTGACGTGGAGGCGATTCGGAAGGCGATGCTTGCTGATCCCGACAATTTTTATCACAAGACGCCGTTTGCCGAACTAGAGAATGAGCGTATTCCGCTCACGGGGGTTTCCGGCTTTTATAAGGAGTGGAAGGCTGCCGAGGTCCCGATCAACCGCGATCAGGTTCTGCTGTTTATCGGGCCGGAGAAGGATGAGGTGCTGATTAACTGTACGCGGGTACAAGGCTTAAGCGCGACCGACGTCGAGGAACTGACTTTGGCGGAGGAGGAAGGGCGCAAACAGGTGCTGATGATGGCGGAATTTTTGAAATCGCGGGTGCCTGGATTTGCCGAGGCCTCCATTTCCTCGGTTGCCCCCCAGATCGGAATTAGGGAGTCGCGCCGAATCGACGGTCTGTATCGGTTAACGATGGAGGACGTGGTGACGGGACGACATTTTGAAGACGGCATTGCGAGGAGCGGTTATCCGGTTGACTTGCATGATCCGTCAGGCAAAGGGATCATGGAGGCTACCATCGAGAATGACGGTTCCTACAGTATTCCATACCGCTGCCTGGTGGCCCGAGGACCAGTAAATCTGCTCGCGGCAGGGCGCTGCATTTCCACCACGCATGAAGCACTGGCGACCACGCGCTTGACGCCAAGCTGCATGGCTACGGGAGAAGCGGCGGGCACGGCGGCGGCCCTGGCCTGCAAGATGGGAATCACCGCGGCGGAAGTCGATGCATCGCAGCTCAGGGAGATGCTGTACGCCCAAGGGGCGATTGTGTGAAGAGACGCGGGCTAGCCGCTCCGGTATAACTTGGGGCGGCTCCGTATTTTTGTAGTGTGTTTGAGGCGGACTGCTTTTTTGCATCTCCTTAAAGCTCGTTTGTAGGTTTCCTTGTTGATTCAGACGAAGAAATTCAAAAGTGTATTGCTGATTCAGAAGTACGAATAGCCGCCTGTGTTCGGGTTGGTGGAGCCTTGGTAAAAGAGTGTTACGGATTTTTCACTATAGGGGTTCGACCCCCTTCTATACATACAATAATGAAGCGACCGTAACCGGTCGCTTTTTGTTTACGGTCCCCGTAGCAATTCGGAAACAAGGGTTGTTACGTATATATGGCTGAGCGGGCTTCGTTCAGTCGTGCGGCCATTCCGTCAAGCGGATAAAGATTTTTCGAAGATGACGTATCACCTTTTCTATGTTCAATGAATCTTCATTCCCTATGTGCTTTTAATCACAAGTCACGGTGCATGAGAATGCTAGTTTAGAGAAGTAAACAGAATTGAACTTTATCTTTATATAATGAATCAAAACAGAGGTGATGAACATGAGTGAATTAATTAATAACCGTGAGGAAGGAATTTCTGCTCATCGAACTGCCCGGCTACATTTGCTCAAGGAAATCATTAAAGAGCTTCACCATGGAAAAAGCGTGGAGGAAGTAAAGTCAAAATTCAACCAAGCTGTTGGCGAAATATCGGTTGATGAAATATCGGAGCTGGAGCAAGTGCTGATGGAGGAGGAAGGAATCCCGGTAACCGAAGTACAGCGACTGTGCAGTGTGCATGCTGCGGTATTTAAAGGTTCCATCCAAGACATTCACAGAGCCCATAAGCCTGAAGAGCAGCCTGGACATCCTGTGTTTACCTTTAAGATGGAGAACCAAGAAATCGATCGACTGGCAAACTTCAAAATCGCACTGCATCTGGATCAGTTTCTTAAGGATCAAGGAGAGGCAAATCGCCTCAAATTGCTGGAGGATTTCAGTCTTCTCTATGATGTAGACAAACACTACAGCCGCAAAGAAAATTTGCTGTTTCCTTTTCTTGAGAAATACAGAATTTATGGACCGACCAAGGTGATGTGGGCAGTAGATGACGGTATCCGAATGGGCATGCCGAGATCGTAGTGGATCTGGCCAGACGCGTCTTAAACGAAGTTACAGAAATGATCTATAAAGAGGAACATATCTTATTACCTATGGCTCTGGAAAAGTTGACGGAGGATGAATGGCTTCAAATTGCTGCCCAAAGCGAAGAGGTCGGTTATTGCTTAATTGCGCCTGATCAACAATGGAATCCTGAAAGAGCAGCTGAGCCTGGCGCAGATCAGGGATTGGCGTCTTCTCCGCTGCAAGAGGGATATATCCGAATGAGTACAGGCATTTTATCGGTCAAACAGATGGAATCCATTTTAAATCATTTACCGGTCGACCTAACCTTTATCGATGAACATGATATCGTTCGATATTTTTCCCAGGGCAAAGAACGAATCTTCGTTCGTACTAAAGCGGTGATCGGCCGAAGTGTTCAGAACTGCCATCCTCCGCAAAGCGTTCACGTCGTCAATCAACTCCTAGCTGATTTCAAAGCAGGTGTCAAAGATGCAGAAGATTTCTGGATCCCGGTTAAAGATAAGTTTGTCTACATTCGCTATTTTGCCGTAAGGGATGAAGAAGGGAACTATTTAGGCACGCTGGAATTCACTCAAAACATTAAACCGATTCAGGAGCTCACCGGTCAAAAACGGATACTCTCTCCGTAAGTTTATAGAGGACATCCTGACTAACGCGATCCGGCGAATTGTGGTTTCGAGCAGCCACGCTTCGCCATCATACATACTAAAGGGGCTGTCCCAAATGTCATTGTAAATGACGGAGACACGGCCCCTTTTTTCATTTAGTCAAACATAAAGAAACCGCTCTTTGATAAAATGGAGGTACCATCCAACCATAAACCAAAACGAGACGGTTTCTTGGTACATTCATCGCGCCGTTGTACGATTGGAGCCTTTATTGGTGATGGCGCAGCTAAAGTGGTCAAAAATAGAGTTCGCTGGATTCGCGGACTATTCAAATAATTTCAGAAAGGCGTTAATTCATGAACGCGATATCTTATCGGAAATCCGTGGCATGGGGCAAAGCACTTGGCAGTTTACTGTTTGTGCTGACCTGCCTGTTTCTGCTGTATGCGGCTTTTTTTATGGATACTTCCTTTATTCGTAAGTTCTTTTGTATCACATCAGCCATAATAGGGATTCCGTTTTTTGGAGGATATTTGGTTGTCAGCTTGCCAAAGGCACTGAAATCAGACACGCAGCTCATCACTTACGATCAAAATTCCATTTCAGATGGTACGCGGACCGTAGCCTGGACGGAGATTACAAGCATCAGCTACAGCGGCCCTTCCATTCGGGAGTGGCTGCTTCCGAAATTTCCTGTGCTGATTTTTCATTTGAAAAACAGAGAGACCTGGACAGTGAACACGTATTATTTGTTAACCGATACTGAAATTCAGTCTGTCATGAAGCTCCTGCGGGGGCTGATCAGCCGTAACGGAAAGGAAACGAAATAGATCGGATCGAATCAGACAAAAAGAGCACCGAATCGGTGTTCTTTTTCGTTTTCCTTACAGACTTACCAAGCATCTTCCAAATCGACCCAGCGATGTCTTATCTTAAACTTTGCGTAGTACTAGAATCTCCTCTATAATAATAGGCTAATCTTAAACTGCGTCAGGAGGAAACAATGGACTTTATCAAAAATCAACTAGACGGATATGGCATGAGCGAACAAACCATTGGATATCTCTCGAATATGATCATGGTTGTATTTATCGCGGTGATCTCCGTGCTGGCTAATTTCATAGCCAAAAAAATCGTGCTGAAGACGATTATTCATATCGTCAACAACAATCGGTATACGTGGGACAATATCATCGTAGAGAAAAAAGTGTTCCACAAGCTGTCGCATCTCGTGCCGGCAATCATTATTTATTTTTCGGCGTCCATCTTTCCGGCTTATCAAGTTTTGATTGAAAAAGCTGCAGCAACGTACATGATTATCGTAACGATCACGGTGTTGAATGCGCTGCTTAATGCTTTTGATGACATTTATCGTTCGTTTGAGGTTTCCAAGATCAGACCGATTAAGGGATACATTCAGGTGGTGAAAATCGTTCTCTTCATCATCGGCGGCATCGTGGTCATCTCCAACCTCATCGGGCAGAATCCTTTGATCATTCTCAGCGGGCTTGGTGCTTTATCGGCTGTTCTGATGTTGGTTTTCAAGGACTCCATATTGGGCCTGGTGGCAGGCGTTCAATTATCATCGAATGATATGGTGCGCGTTGGCGACTGGATTGAAATGCCGAAATATCATGCGGACGGTGACGTCATCGATATTACATTGAATACGGTAAAAGTAATGAATTTCGATAAAACGATTACCATGATTCCAAGCTACGCCCTCATCTCGGACTCGTTCAAGAATTGGAGAGGCATGCAAGTATCCGGAGGCAGAAGAATTAAGCGAAGCTTCTATGTCGATACGAGCAGCATCTGCTTTTGCACCAGGGAAATGATTGAGGAATTTCAGAAGATTCACTACCTTACCGATTACGTCACGACAAGAGTAAATGAAATTAACGCCTACAACATCGAACACGAGATTAATACGGAAAGCAAAGTGAACGGCAGACAGCTTACGAATGTGGGCGTATTCAGGGAATACATCCATCAATATCTGCGGAACCATCCGAAAATCCATAAGGATATGACGCTGATTGTCAGACAATTAGCGCCGGGAGATAATGGACTTCCATTGGAAATCTACGCTTTCAGCAATGACACCAACTGGGGAGTGTATGAATCGATTCAAGCGGATATCTTTGATCATATCTTTGCGGTTGCGCCAACCTTCGGGCTTCGTGCCTTCCAGAATCCAACCGGTCATGATATCGTCCATCTTAAAGAAAGCCCGGAGTATTCGCGAGGGTATTAGATCAGCTTTAAGGAATGTATATTACAAAAAGGTACCCATAGCCCGCACCTTTTAAAGTGTTCGGACATGGGTACTTTTTTAATATGAGGCAGGCCCTTAAGCGTCTGTTGTTTTAGTTTATGTAATGAAAGTCAGATCAAGTCGTAAAGTCTGCTCGTGTCGACTACTTGAGCAAAGGTATCTTGTAACGATGCCATAAATGTATCATGGACGGTTTTTGCAGGAATTACCGTATCATTCCATACTAAATCTCGGGTGGTGCACGCATCACTGAGCAATAGGACTTCATAGCCCAGGCGACTTGCCGTTCTCACGGTCGAATCGATACAGATGTGGCTCATCATGCCGCCAATGACCAAGCGCGTGACTTTAATGGATTCGAGATATTCTTGCAGTTCCGTTTGAAAAAAGCTGTCTGGCGTGTGCTTAACGATGACTTGTTCGTCGGATTGGGGTTTTATGCCTTCATGAATGTTGATCCCTTCGGTTTCGGGGAGGAAAAATGTAGCGTTATCCTCCAGAAGAATACACTGAACGTGGACAATAGGCAAATTCTTCTCCCGGAATAGCGACAATGCTTCTTGAGCATGGGTTAACGCTTGATCGGGATGGAATAATTCATTTCTACCTCCTGGAAAGTAATCATTCTGAATGTCTACTAATAGTAACGCAGTATTCATGGTTCATGGCTCCTTTACTCGTAGTAAAATCGGTTTCTACAAGTATTATAATTTCGGACCCGTGAACGGTGAATTACCCACTTTTTTGTGGGTATGGTGATCATGATTTCATAACTTATAACTGATGCCTTTGCGGTCGAGAAGCTCGGTTTGACCCCGTTCCACCATATATTCAATGCCGATCTCTTGCATAATCAGTACCGCCTCTAACAGCTTCCTCCCGCGTTCCGTAAGATAGTATTCTACGTGTAACGGATACCCTTCCGTTTTGATTTTATCAACGATCCCGCAGGATATAAGTTCTCTTAAATGCTGTAGCAACATCTTTTGGGTGATCTGATCAATATCTCGCTCCAGTTGGGCTAAGGACGTGTTCCCATTGTTCAATTGATATATGATCATGGTTTTCCATTTGCCTTTTATAATGTCATGAGCAATCTCTAATGGACAGGTACATTTCTCTCGAATTTTCATCGAACTCACCTCTATGCCATCATAACAAATGTAATAAAATCGTGACACTTAAACAATAAAAAGGTAGCATGTATACCATAAGAAAAGCGACCGCTACGGGTCGCTTTTTTACGTTTTCTCATTGGGAAGGGAGATCAGTAAGGTTTGTCACCGACGCTCCTAATGATAGTTCTTGGATTCATTTTCCTTGTATTTGTCATCGCTGTTATGCAGCGCTTGTTTCCGGCGATCGTTGCGGGCTTGTTGCTGTTGCTGGGCCTCTTGGCTGTTTACAGGTGTTTCTGCCAGTTGTTCCACCGTGTTGATCAGGTTCTTGTCCGGTTGGTTCGTACTCAATGGAAAGCACCTCCTTGTTTACTTTTTTTCGGTTATGAAGTTTATTATGTGCTGGCTTAGGATGGGCTATTCGTAGGTCGTCTTAACAAGCAAAATCTCCAGAAGACTTTTTTTATATACTCCTATACAGAATTTGTTACTATGATAGTAGAAGATGCCTTACACCTAATATTGGAATCAGCTGGGCATTTACATACCTTTCTTCATATTGATTGGATCTTTGGAGAAAACAAACAGGAGGGAAAAGATTGAATACACAGAGAATGGGAGCTCCTTTGGAAGGCTTTGCCGAGTTCAGCCGAAAGGTCGCTGCCGAAGGTGCCGTACTGTTAAAGAATGATGGACAGGTTCTGCCCCTGAAACCAAACGAAACCGTTTCCGTTTTCGGCAGAACGCAAATTAATTATTACCGCAGCGGTACGGGTTCGGGCGGAAGCGTTCATGTTTCCCATACAACGAACCTGCTCGGCGGTCTTCGGGATAAGAAGAACATCACCGTCAACGAAGAATTGGCAGCTGCCTATGAACAGTGGATTGAACAAAACCCTTTCGATAATGGCGGAGGCGGCTGGGCTGCTGAACCGTGGCATCAGAAGGAAATGGCTTTGACCGATGAGCTGGTATCCGCAGCAAGACAGGCATCCGACAAGGCGATTGTTGTTATCGGGCGAACAGCGGGTGAAGATCAGGATAATGCTAATGAGCCGGGCAGTTACCAGTTAACGTCCGAAGAAAAAGCGATGCTGCAGCAGGTGACCACGCACTTCGAGCAAACCATTGTGGTGCTGAATGTATCCAACATTATCGATATGAGCTGGATGCTCGATGAAGGTTATGTGCACCCGATTTCTTCTGTCATGTACGCTTGGCAAGGTGGCATGGAAGGCGGTAACGCCATTGCAGACGTATTGGTGGGCGAGGTGACGCCTAGCGGCAAACTAACCGATACGATTGCTTATTCGATCGAGGATTATCCATCGACCCGCAATTACGGCAACGAGCTAAAGAATGTTTATCAAGAGGATATTTATGTGGGTTACCGTTTTTTCGAAACGTTTCGACCCGCTTCCGTGCAGTATGAATTCGGCTTTGGGTTGTCGTATACGCAGTTCCAAATCGAGCCGCAGGAAGGCAAGCTGGTGGTTAGAGAGGGAGCGCAATACGTTGAAATCGACGTAAACGTAAAAAATATCGGGACCACCTATACAGGTAAAGAGGTGGTGCAGGTTTATTACGAAGCGCCGCAAGGCGTCTTGGGCAAGCCTGCCAAAGTGTTGGCGGCATTTGGAAAGACGCAGGTGCTTGCGCCCGGCGATTCGCAGCCGCTCACGATCAGTTTCCCTCTCCACACCATGGCTTCCTACGATGATGCTGGTGTGACGGGACAAGCTTCCGCTTATGTCTTGGAGGCCGGAACCTACCGTTTGTATGTGGGAACCAGCGTGAAGAATGTGGAGCCCATCGGTTTGGATGGCCAAGAAGGCTATGTTGTCGAAACGCTGCAAGTTGTGGAGCAGCTGCAGGAAGCTATGGCGCCAACGGAAGGCTTCACCCGAATGAAGCCAGGCATTCGCAAGGAAGACGGCTCATACGAACTGACATATGCAGAGGTGCCGCAGCGCAAGACGAACATGGAGGAACGCATTCATCAAAACCTGCCGCTTACCTTGGAACAAACGGGCAATCGAGGTTATACCTTAAGGGACGTTTATGAGGGGAAAGTCAGCATGGAAGCTTTTATCGCTCAACTCAGCGATCATGACTTGGCAGTGATCGTCAGAGGAGAAGGCATGAGCAGTCCGCTGGTTACGGCGGGCACGGCATCGGCTTTTGGCGGCGTGAGCGACAGCTTGCTCGACTACGGAATTCCGGTGGCTTGTACGGCGGATGGGCCGTCCGGAATACGGATGGACAGCGGCCAGCAAGCAACGCAGGTGGCAATTGGAACCCTGCTTGCGGCCACCTGGAACGCCGAGCTGGTCGAAGAGCTCTATGTCATGGAAGGCCGGGAGCTACTCAGCTACAACATTGATACTTTACTTGGACCGGGTCTGAACATTCGCCGCAGCCCGCTGAATGGACGCAATTTTGAATATTTCTCGGAAGATCCGCTGATCTCGGGGGTATTTGCCGCGGCATGCACGCGCGGGATCATGAGGGGCGGCTCCAATGCCACCCTGAAGCACTTTGCCTGCAACAACCAGGAGAAGCATCGCAGTAAAGTCGACGCTGTTGTGTCCGAACGCGCCCTTCGGGAGATTTACCTGAAAGGCTTTGAAATCGCGGTGAAACAAGGCGGGGCGAACGCCATCATGACCTCGTATAATCCGATCAATGGACACTGGGCAGCATCCAATTATGATTTGAATACCACCATCCTACGCGACGAGTGGGGATTCCAGGGTATCGTGATGACCGACTGGTGGGCCATTATGAACGATGTGGTGAACGGAGGCCCAGCCGATCGCAAAAACACCAACTGGATGGTCCGCGCCCAAAATGATCTGTATATGGTGGTTATGAACTACGGTGCGGAAATCAACGCATGGGAAGACAATACCTTGGCATCCTTGGACAATGGTACGCTGACTCGTGGAGAGCTGCAGCGCAGCGCCATGAACATCTGCCGGTTCCTGATGCATGCGCCGGTATTTTCAAGAAAACAGGTGATCGAGGAAGCCGTAGGTGCTTTTAAATCCGCCACTTCTCTCGCGCCGGAGCAAGCACAAACCTTATCGGAGAGCACACAAGTAAAACCGGCTGAAGCGGGATCGACGTATGTGAAGGTCGAAGAATCCGGCGAGTACCGGATCATTGTGCGCATTATGTCTCCGGAATCGGAACTGGCCCAGAGCGCATGCAACGTCACACTGAACGATCAACCGGTGACCACGATTCAAACGAATGGTACCGACGGCAGATGGATCAGGCAGAAGCTTGTCAAAGTGTAGCTGGAAGCGGGTTATTATGAAATGAAGCTGGATTTCGTCAAGCCCGGCTTGCAGATCGACTGGATTGAATTTAAACGGGTTTAATTCTAGCAACACAGGGGGTATCCAACAGATCTAAGATCTTTTGGATATCCCCTTTTTCCTCCATAACAATATGAATACACCACTTGCCCGTTGCTGATATCCAGTATGTATGACAAATATCACCGAAAAACATATTTGAAATTTGAATAATAAGGAGGATGCGAGAACATAAAAAGATGAGAGGGTGTGAGACGTTGGCAGTAATGATCCGTGAATGTGTTGAACAAGACTATATTATTGAGCATGTGAAGCAACAATTTCATTGCAAGGTATTATGGTGTGAAGGGCGTGCATGCCTGGAATATAACGGCGAGGAAGACCTAGCTCGAATCTCGGATTACGTAAAACAAATGTTTGATAAAGAGCTGCTGGACGTATTTTTTACAGCTATAGAAAGCCTGCCGGTGGATGTTTAAATCGTGCATGATACATACACCTACCGGAATAAGCACAACTTCGCTTTCCACTTCAGTTGAAGCCGATGCCTCATATTTTGATTCTCCCAGAATACTTGCCATCATGAGCACGTAGCGAAAGGTTGTAACGCACACGAGGCTTTGACTTGTCGAAGTTGAGCTGTGGAATAGTGAAATGATCCCCAAACCTGTCGTTTGGGGATTCTTAATAGAGGGGACATATGTAATCGAGGGTGTTTGAGGATGAAGGATATGATTCAAGAAACGACTCATGAGGTCCATCTTTATTGACGGATGGCATCTAAAACCATGGCCGTTAGCTCTTGCACGGTATGTTCGTTTAATGGACGCTGAATCTGGTACATAGCCATACTCCCGGACATGCGCGCTGTGATGTCAAAATGCCACTTCGTTAATCCGCTGCCGGATAGAAGTTGGTTTCGATAGGTATGACGATGCAACAGCGGCAGCTTCTCTAATTTATCAATCTCACGTATATGTAGTTGACAGCAATCCGTCTTGATGATCTCAAAAATGCCAGCCAGCGGCAGGGGATTATTGGAGAATTGGGATGTGATTGGGACGGCGTACTTGGTTTCACGCTCGAACAAAGGCCGAAAATGCCTGGAATCCATACCGAAGACTTCAAGGCTTTCCTGCCAAAGCTTTTGTTGAGGATAAGCTGGCGTTGCGTAAGGAATATTTTGTTGGTCCAGCGTCACGGCGACAATGTCATCCGTTAATAATTGGTATCCTTTCTGCAAAAAGGCAGAAGCCAGCGTCGACTTCCCGTGCCCGGAATGACCGATGAAGGCATAGGCTTTATGGTCAATCACTACCGCGCTGCCGTGGAGGGGGAGTATTTTACGCTGCAGTAAAAGGGCACCCATACAAGATCCAAGCACGTACAGCCGGATTTTATCCTCCGCGGCGCCCTTCTCTGGAGAAACAGAGATGGTCGTCCCGTCCTCTATTGCAAAAACAGCGAGTTCAGGCACTCTGAACATGACCATATCTTCAGTGCATACCCATGTTTTATTCGATTTATCAGATCTTCCAAGCCATCTTTCGGTTAGATCAGCATAACGGATGGCAATATCGGCGATAGCATCCGGGAGGACGACAGGCTGTAACTCAGGCAGGGGAATGTCACTATGAATGGAAAACCCGAAGGCTTTATATGCGGTTGGCTTAAATGTTTGAAGCATGGTCCTCACTCCAATGATTAATATGCGAATAAAAAAAGATAGCCCTTATACCCGATCAGGCGTATAGGGGCTCTTTTTATCAGAACATGATGGCTTTATATGTTAGCTGGTGTGAACCATTTCATCCGGATCCGGTTGCACTCCATCCGGAATTGCACTACCAGGACCAGCCATGGTCATTTTGATGTCAAGAACCTCCAAAGCAGGTACGCTCCATTCCTTTTTCATATAGATTCACCTCCTTTCAAAAGTTTTTTTGAAGAAATCGATACAGAATGAGGCTGCGCATTAGGAGTTTAATGGACGGGCCATAGGCTTGATTTGGATCCATTCCCTGACGGGCCTCCGATAGAGCTTCTTCGAGAACAGGCATGTTAATGAACTGCTGCATTCTAGAATCACGACTCAGATGATCCAGTTCATCGATAAATGCTGGCCAGTCACTTCGCATACGATGGATAGAATCGGCTGCCTGGATGCCTCTTGTTCTCTGGTTAAGCCGGATGGAATCGGGGAGCCAGCCTGAAGTAGAGCGTCTAATTAAAGCCCGATCCATGCCATTATGAACGAATTGCTCCATTGGCGTTGACAGGCAGAATCGAATGACGCGCAGATCATTGGTCGGATCGTGACTCCATACGGAATAACGAAGGGACAGTTTGCAGCCGCTTGACCCGGTGGCGCTCCACATGTTAACCCGGTTGAAATGCTGAATTCTTGCTTCCAGTGGATCATCAGGAAGATCGTCTGTTGAGCCAATTCCGGTAAACGCGCGATCCTGCAGCTTGTCGTAGATCCCTGTGCGTTCAGCAAAGTCGGAATGTATGAGCTGCGGCAACTCAGCTGATGTTCCGGATAGCCTTATCCTTGTAAGGGAAGGCAATGCTTTACGGCAAAGGATGGAGTATAGCCGTTTACGTCCAACTCCAACGTTCCTGCTATACTGATTGATCTCGCGGGATAGATGGAGCCAGTTGAATTTTTTCATAAGTCGCGTGTAATACTCCATCGCGGGTCCCCAAGAGATGCTGTAATTCCCCCTTGCTCCATTCAACAGAATTCCGATCCCGCGCTGCTGCGCCTGCGCATAAATTCCTCTTAGCCAGAACGAATTATCAAAGAACTTATAAGGAGATTCCAGGATGTCAATCCAGTCGTCGATTTCCGTAAAGGGACTGTGACCTTTGAAATCCAAGTAATGATCATGGATGTTGCCCACAAACTGTACGGTCTGCCTGATAAGCGGCCTCTCGTCAGCAAATCTGTGCTTTGGCGTCCAATCTATGAATTCATCTTCCGGTATGTAGCTGAAGGTATGAAGCATCCGCTTCTCCTGCTGAAGTGCTCTGGCTGCAAAGCTTGCAACAGAGCCCGAATCCAAACCACCACTAAGATGAGCGCCGATTTGCAGGCTTGAACGGCGAAGCCTTGAGGTTACGGCTTTATGAAATACCTCACGAAAGGCTTCTTCATACTCCTCGGACGAACGGAGCTGCAAAGGCTGCACATTAGCCAGGCTGTCATACCGGCTGATCAATAACCGGTTATGTGTAACGATGAAGGAGTGGGAAGGCGGGATCTGATAAATATGATTGTACACAGTGGTTGAAGCATCCGGGGGTTCGAACACACCGCGGATCGCCAGAAACTCGGCTAGCCAACGCTCGTTAAGCTCTTTATGTATATAAGGTAAAGTGACCAAGGGAGTCATCATCGTACAGAAGGAGAACTGCTGCTCATCGCGATGATAATATAGCGTTCTTGCGCCTGAGAAATCCCTTGCTCCGAACAACAGCTGCTTGCGTGCATCCCATATGGCAAAAGCAAAATCTCCGACCAGTCGCTCCGGCATCCGTTCAGACCATTTCTCATAAGCCTGCAGCAGAATTTCACTGTCTGTCATGTGCGGCCTGTGGACATGCGGCACATGCAGCTGCTCCATGAGCTCATCCCGATTGTCTAAGATGGCGTCGGCCGTGATGGCAAGCCCGCGCTGCGGATCGTAATAAGGCAGTATTTCTTGTACGGCTTGCTCCGTAATCCATTGGGCATGACACCCCATCATAATGTAATCCTTTTGCCAAACGGCGCTTTGATCAGCAGGATACTTGCTTAATGCCGACATTATGAGTTCGCTGTTATCCGTTGGAATCGGCTCTCCATGAAAACGATAAATACCGGCAATTGCGCCCATTCGATCTTCCTTTCGTTGCAACTCATTACGAGTAAGTAAGTATCTCGTTGATACATTTCGTATCGTTATCATTATAATACAAGTATACAAAATGTATCAATACTTTTTTTAACCTTTTTGGTGGGTAGAATTGGGCGGCTTTAAATGGCTTCACCTTCTTGTGCGCCTTGAACTTTTGCGGAATAGGATCATACAGAGTAGGTAAGCAAGGAGAATGCCGAGTGAATCATTGACCACATCGTAGATTCGACCGCCTCGGAAGAAGAAGAGCTGGAGAATTTCAGTTAGCGCTGCATAGGCGACTGACCAGAAAAAGGCGGTCCTTCTCCTGCCAAAGTCGGATGCGAGAAGGGCAAGAATGAAGAACCCGATAAAATGGCCGATTTTTCGCAGGATCCAATCGCTCCTGTACCATTGGAAATCCAGTTTTGTAAGCTCGGACCAGTCGGGGGAGGGGTTGAACTGAAAATCCACAACTTGATATCTGATCAGGAGATGGAAATTAACTGAACAAGTAAAGATGAATAGAGCTATTGCCCATAGAAAGGTAAGAATGATTCGCATGAAAAATAGCTCCTTTTGGTGGTGAAGATGCTTCTATTTATAAAACTGATTATAGAGCGTTTGCGATTGATACAAAATGTATCCAATTAATTCCTATATTATAGTAATCCTTGTGTTGTTTTCAAGATTGAAGTTTGAATTGTTTCAATATTTGGGCTTGGCTCTAATCTTAGATGGGTATTTTCATCAAGCACATTTGTAATGTAGTCACTACTATGTAGCAAGGAGGAGATGAGCATGGCCAAGAGACAAACGAAATACATGAAGATGAATGCATGGTCATCCTCGGATACGATGGATCCGAAAGATGTAAGCTTCAATTTCGATTTGTTAGATGAGGAATTAATGAGCCGTGGCATTAACGTTAAGTGGTTTGGAGCTGTAGGTGATGGAAGAACAGATGACACTGCGGCTTTTCAAGCCGCGATGGCAAAGTGTGATAAGCGTTACAAGCTATTTGTGCCTCCTGGTGATTACCGGATCAGACAAACGATAGACAACAATAGCAGAGGGATTTATGGAGCAGGTCCCTATGTAGATGGTGGACAAATGGGCACGAGAATTATCTGGGACCCCCTCGACACAACAACCGATTTACTTCCATGCATAAGAATCCGAAATTCTGGAGTGAAAGCAGTATTTGAGGATTTCGGAGTATATGGTGTTTCAAAATATAGCTCAAGAGAACTGATCAACTGGATAAATAAGGAGTTATTCGAGCAAAGTCTATACGATATGTTTGCTGTAGGTTCAGCTGCGTTCGAAGTTGCAGGATCAGCAACACCGATATTTAGAAATATCGCTACATCCGGAGTAAAGGTTGGGCAGCTTCTAAACAGTAACAATGGACATGTATCTTCATACGAATGTACCTGGAACGGATTAATTGGCGTATACTGCCGTATCAACACGGGGGATTATTTTTATCAAGGCGGAAGTATAACAGGAGCATTCTGCGGCATTATGTTCGGTACGACATTAGCAGCCGGACATCGCGGGGGGTTAAATGCAAATATTCATAGAACACATCTTGGATTTTCGCCGTACGCTATTTATCAGTGCATCGACAGTGGACTTGATGACTATAAGGCAGCTCCTGTAGTTCTAGGATTAAGCGGTATCTACATGAATGCACAATTTGAGCAGTGCGGAGAAGCAGCCATAAAATTATTAAGTAAATCCTTAACTTCGAATTTAAGAATGTTCGGATTCGGCTTTTCTTGGTCTGTAACAAGTTATACAGGCAATCCTTCAAAGTGGGAGTACTCGATGCCAGATGAACTGATTCCTGCTGGTGAAAAGCAGAAATATGCAGCTTGGTTTGGAACCGTTACAGCTCCGACGACATTTAACGATGAACTTGGAGTATTAAAAAAATCAAATGCTCAAGGTGCCATTGGAACGGCGTATATTGATATTCTAACCGGTGATAAGGATTCCGATTTGACTGGATTGGGACCAGAGGAAGCGGTGATTCGTAGAAAGGTCACTCCATTATACAAGAGTGCCGACTTACAAACACGGATGAAGGAAAGAGAGCATCGCACGCTTATGCCGGTATCAGCGCCGAACCTGCTTAGAAATCCGGAAGTGCTATCGAATTGGACGGTATTAAATGGAGGCGTAATTAGTCTTGTCACAGCCGACCAAGTGCCGATCCCTATTAGCAACGAGATGAAGCAGGTCATCGGTCCGCATCCTGTTATTTTAAAAATTACGCCAGATGGAGTTCGCTCACCGATGATGGCGATCAAGTTTAATAGCCGGACACTGCCGTATCAGGGAGATGCAAACAGAAACTTGGCCATGCAATATTTCATTTTGCAAACGGAGTATGAAAGTGGGTCGTTATATAAATCAATGGGCCGAATTGCTGCCCAGAATGCGGAGTATATTTTTAACGATGCCATAACTTGGCGTGAAGAAGGTTGGAAGCATCTTCGGGGGAGAGAGCTTGCAAGTCAAACAGGTTTACTGCATGAATTCAGCATATCGTTCATTCCCAAAGTGGGTGAAACATATATTGCTGGAGTAATGGTGACGTGGGATCATATCGGGTCGTATTCACCACATCCGCATAGCTATATGACCGATTCCTTGGAAATCGAGGGTCCAGGAAACGGAATTATATTGACGGACTCCGTGACAAGAGCCAGATATCAATTATCTATTGTCAATGGCAGCTTGCAAATTTCTCAAAAATTATAACTGCTTCGCTAACTACTGATCCTCTTCGGTGAACCAGCTTTGTTGATCTTATATCAACAAGGCTGTTTTTTTGCGGTTACAACGAATACAAAGATACATATTGTGTCATTTTTATGTAAATTCATGAAAATTAACCTTGACATGATACAAATTGTATCGTAAATTATGGAATGTAAAATATACAGATTGTATCGAAGAGTTTGAAAATCAAGGTATGTTTTTCAATCCATAAAATAAGCGGAGGTTTGCAGCCGAATGGAACTCAAACAATATTTCCGAGTTGTTCAGAGAAAATGGTGGTTGATTGCGGTTATTGTCGTCATTGCGATGGTAGCAGCCGCTGTAAAGAGCTTCTACTTTACGACACCTATCTACGCAGCGAACGCTAAGTTAATTGTAAACCAATTCTCGGGCGACAGAGCGGCGACACTCAATGCAAGCACGATTCAAACTAGTATTTTTCTGATCAATTCGTACAAGGAAATTATTAGGTCCTCGGCCGTGATGAACAAAGTGGTTGAGCAATACCCCGAGCTGGGTGAAAGCCCCTCACAAATTGCTGCCAAAATATCTGTTACCTCGGCAAACAATTCACAAGTTATGAATCTGGTTTACGAAGATGTCTCTTACACCAAGGCCGCCAGTGTCGTAAATGCTGTTTCCACGGTATTTAAAGAGCAAATTCCAAACATTATGAATGTAGACAATATAACCATTCTGAGCGAAGCGGATCCAACCATATCTCCTGCGCCTATCAATATAAATCCGGTGATGAATATGTTGATTAGTTTTGTTATCTCACTCCTTCTGGCGATCGGCTTTATATTTCTGCTCGATTATTTGGACGATACCCTCAAGACCGAAGTGGAGATTGCAGAGATTATGGAAGTACCCGTGCTTGCTGTCGTAGGAAGGATCAGCAGAAAAGAACTGAAGAGGTCCACAAGATCGAAAGCTATTCCAAAACAAAAGGCAGGTGAGAGCCAGTATGCGTCGCTCCATCAATAACCATAATCTGATCGTTTCCGCCAATCCAAAATCGCCAATTTCAGAGATTTATCGACTGCTTCGAACCAAGATCCAATTCTTTTATAAAGAACAGGAATTGAAGACCGTTACGGTGACATCGTCACAGCCTGGAGAAGGCAAAAGTACTGCGATAGGCAATTTGGCGGTAGCTTATGCGCAGGAGGGCAAGAGTGTGCTTCTGATCGATGCAGACCTGCGAAAGCCCTCATTGCACCGAATGTTCTCGCTGTTAAACTCCCAAGGTTTAAGCACTCTGCTTGCGGGAGACATAAGTCTTGAGGAAGCGATTCAGGAGACGGCTGTTGAACGATTATCATTGCTGCCATCCGGTCCGGTCCCCGTAAATCCATCAGAATTGATCGATTCACCGTCTATGCGGGAACTGCTAGAGCTGTCGAAACTGCAATATGATGTCATTCTTGTCGATACGCCATCGGTGCTTTCCGTATCGGACTCCGTAATTGTCAGCGCATTATGCGATGGAGTCATTATGGTAGCTGCAACCGGAAAGGTAAAGAAGGATCATCTTAGAAAGGCGAAGGAGCAGTTGGACCATGTGAATGCCCGAATATTGGGGATTGTGCTGAATTAATCGAAGAGAACGCCCGCAAGGAATCGGCTTTCAGGCAGTAATGGTATTAGGCGAAAAAATGAGTAAGAAAAGGTAATGTCTGCTGCACCTCTATCACTGCAGACACTCGGTTACGCTGTGGGTCGTATCGACCTTAGACATGATTGTCGAGGGTGTAATGTGAGGACGGGTTCAATGCCCTTTTTTCATGAAAGGCTTAGCTATGTTCTTTTCTACAGAGAAGAGTATATAGCTGAGCGTTTCTGCTAAACGGACAATGAGCCTACCCGTTGTCTATATAAAAATAAGAGTTGGAGAGTGAATGGGTGATGAGGAGAGTAAAGAAAGCCATTATTCCTGCAGCGGGGCTTGGTACACGTTTTCTGCCTGCAACGAAAGCAATGCCAAAGGAAATGCTTCCGATCGTGGATAAACCCACCATCCAATACATTGTGGAGGAGGCCGTGGCATCGGGAATTGAGGATATTATCATAGTGACGGGTAAAGGCAAGCGTTCCATTGAAGACCATTTCGATCATGCGTTTGAATTGGAGCATAATTTGCTCAGCAAGGGGAAATATGAACTGCTTAATGAGGTTCGGCGCGCTTCGAATGTTGAAATCCATTACATACGCCAGAAAGAGGCTCGGGGTTTAGGGCATGCCGTTTGGTGTGCACGTAATTTTATAGGAAACGAGCCGTTTGCTGTCCTACTAGGGGATGATATTGTCCAATCCGATACACCATGTACTCGGCAATTGGCACAGCAGTTCGAACGCTTGCAGAAGTCCGTGATAGGTGTTCAAACCGTACCCGATGATCAAACGCATCGTTATGGTATCGTGGCTCCGCTGGGCAAAATGAACCGCTTGTATGAAGTGGATTATTTTGTAGAGAAGCCTCCTGCCGGTCAAGAACCGTCGAAACTAGCCATCATGGGCCGCTACATATTAACTCCTGAAATTTTTGATTTTTTGGAGCATCAAGAGGAGGGCGCTGGTGGAGAAATTCAGTTGACGGACGCGATCCAGAAGCTGAATGAAAGTCAGGGCGTATACGCCTATGATTTCGAAGGCACCCGATATGACGTAGGTGAAAAGCTTGGATTTATTATGACAACTCTTGATTTTGCACTTCAAAATGAGGAGCTCCGCAAACCCCTTCTACAAGGTATGGAGACGATTCTTGAAAGAGAGTATTCAAATTCAAATAAAAATTAATAGCTGAAGAGGTGTATCATCCATGTCTCCCAATCCGCAACGTAATGAAGTAGACGTTGTGTTCGAAGTAAATAAACGATATGCAAACGATTTGGCATTAGAGGCGGAACCTAGAGTTATGTATCTGGCAATAAAACGTGTAATGGATTGTGTATTGGCCTTCATCGGCCTTGTTCTGTTGTCGCCACTCTTTGTGATTGTATCCATTCTTATAAAACTGGAGGACCCGAAGGGGTCTGTTTTTTTCTACCAGACACGCATCGGTAAGGATGAGAAGCCATTCCGAATGTACAAATTTCGTTCCATGGTATCGAATGCAGAAGAACTGCTTGAGGAGCTATTGGACCAAAATGAAGTTAGCGGTGCTATGTTCAAAATGAAGAATGATCCTCGTATTACGAAGCTTGGGAAATGGATTCGAAAGACGAGCATTGATGAGCTGCCTCAGCTATGGAATGTTCTCTGCGGCGAGATGTCTCTGGTCGGTCCAAGACCGGCATTACCGAGAGAAGTTCAATTATACAGCAATTACGACAGGTTGCGATTGAGGGTAAGCCCTGGCTGCACCGGATTGTGGCAGGTGAGCGGTCGTAACAATTTAAGTTTTGATGAGATGTTGGAGCTGGATCTGGAGTATATCGAACGAAGAGGCTTGTGGATGGATCTGAAATTGATACTTCAAACCGTCAAGATCATGATCCTTCCGAATTCAGCCTATTAACTGAGGCGTGCTATTGGAATTTTTGAGGGAGATAGGGTGATTGGAGAATATGGAGAGGATCTCTGGATTAAGCTCTTGGAGAAGGAACGCCGCACGAACGATTCGTGGGTCGATACAGGTCGGGGGCATTATAGCGAGCGGTACTTTGATTGGATTGCTAAGTTCCGTTGACTCTCTGCATATTAAACTGCTGGAATTGGTATTCCTGGTCTTATGTATGCTGATCGGGCTTTATATCCAGTTTAAGAGCCCCCATGTTCTTATTCCATACTCACTTTTGATATGGACGATCAGCCCTGAGGTAAGACGCTTGCTTGACTGGTCGTTTCAGTCGTACAGCGATACATCGATTATCATGCTGACTCCGTATTCTGTTTCATTAATATTACTGATAACAACGCTAAAACACTTTAATCGGATTGATTCGAGAATAAGACTGATCATAAAGATCATTGGCGTGGCATTGATATATGGGTTTATCCTCGGTTTCATGAAATATGGGCTGTCTTCTGTATATGACTTGCTAAGCTTATTTGTTCCATTCTTAGTGCTGCTATACGTGAGTGCCAGTCAGTTCGATAAGGAAGTTTGGGACAAATGGCTGAGAAGCTTTGCTTATCTTGCGGTCCTTGTTGGAGTTTACGGCATTTACCAATACTTGGTTTTGCCTCCTTGGGATCATTTCTGGATGACAACCGCGGATATGAACTCAGTCGGAATACCGGAACCTCAGAAATTTCGGGTGTTCTCTCTGCTGAATTCACCGGGACCAGCAGGCATGTTTCTTGGGTTTGCACTAGCCATTATGATTGTGCAGAAAAAGTGGAGAGCGTTTGGCATCGTAGGCATCATGATCGTCGCGTTTGCGCTTCTGCTTACTCTGGTTCGGGTTGGATGGATTACGTGTGTAATAATGATTGTTGCCTATTTTGCCCGTTCCCGATTAAAGAGCAAAGTGCAGTTGGTAGCCTTAGGTGTCATTATGGTGCTGGCGTATACCTTCATTCTTCCGCTCTTGCCGGGGGCCAATCAGGTATCCTCGCGCATTAGCACGTTCGAGTCATTGGAGGAGGATCACTCTTTTAATGAGCGGTTGGACTTTGCTAAATATATTATCTCGGATGTGATATCCAATCCCATTGGAAGAGGACTGGGCAGTTCGGGACTGGGGGTCAAGCTAACCCAAAGTTCGAATACAGTGGCTGTATTTGATAACGGGTATTTAAATTTGTTTTATTCATTTGGGTTACCTCTGGGACTGGCCGTTATTTTTTCATTAGGATATCTGTTCGTGATTCTCTTCAAGATCAGCAAAACAGAGAAGGGTTATGCTCCGATTTCCTTTGCAGCTATCAGTGCGATTCTATTTCTGTTATTAGGAAGCAATGTATTGAGCGGATTAAGCGGATATATTCTGCTGCTGATTATCTCACTCGCATTTCCATATGCGTCTACAAATCGGAGGGAATTATAGCATGTTAATCGTTTTTTTAGGCGACTCCATTACGGAAGGATTAGGTGTCATTCGCTCCAATACCAATTATGCCAACTTGTTGCAGGCTCAGCTCAAGTCACTGCTTTCCCAGCCTGTTGAAATCATGAATTTCGGCTCCAGCGCCATGCAGGTAAACGAATCAAGGGCGAAGTATGAACAGCGCATTATGGAGCTGCAGCCGGATTTCATCGTGTTTGCCCACGGCATTACGGAATCCATTGTACGGGAACAGAAACAGTATTTGAATTGGCTGCCCAGACGGTGGCGAAGGCCCGGTTGGATGGACCCAAGACCTTATTATTCGACTCGAAAAGCGCGGAGACTTATGGAAAAGGTGGAATCGGCGATTCGATGGAGAGTAAAGGTGACCCTGATTAAAGTGTTCGGCGGCAGACCATGGATGAGTCTCGAGGAATTTAGACAGCATACGACCGAGCTTGTTCTGAACATTCTGAATAACAGCCCGAAGACCAAGGTGGTGCTGCTTACTCCCAGTGATATCGAGGAGAAGTATTTTCCGGGATCTGTAGAATCAATGAAGCGGTACAGAGGTATATTGCACGATATTTGCGAGAACGGCCAAGATTCAAACCGGGTATATCTGTGCGACACATCCCAAGTCTTAAATAAATGGAGTGATTACTTGGAAGATCGGTTTCATCCGAATGAACTGGGACACAGTAAAATTGCTAAAGCGTTGCTCAGCGCCATTCGTGAGGATTCCCTTGCTGCACAACCATGGATGAAAGAGGTACAACGATGAGAATCTGTTTTGTTACGCACAAGGTGAAGAAGGGAGACGGACAAGGCAGAGTCAATTATGAAGTCATCGTGGAGGCCTTAAAGCAAGGGCACGAAGTGATCGTGATATCCTCAGAGCTGTCGGAGGACCTCCGAAATCATTCCCAAGTGCAGTGGATTAGGATCAATGTTAGCAAAGTCCCGATAGCCTTGCTGCGAAATCAGTTATTTGCTATCGTTTCCGCATGCTCAATCTGGCTTCGTCGAG
The DNA here is from genome assembly GCF_049893405.1 of Paenibacillus sp. Dod16. Lineage (NCBI taxonomy): Bacteria > Bacillati > Bacillota > Bacilli > Caryophanales > Paenibacillaceae > Paenibacillus > Paenibacillus sp. Dod16. The sequence continues at coordinate 56,067 of NZ_JBNDYG010000008.1, read as the reverse complement.
CCCGTATTCAGCTAGTTGTGGTCAATGGATTCATAACTTATGCCCGGTCTGATATCAATTGTGTGCACTTAGTTCATAGCGCGTGGGTGAAATCGAAGTATCATCCGTTTCGGGAAAAGAAAACGATAAGGACGTATTACCACTTCGTCTACAACGGGATCAATGCCGTTCTGGAGCGAATCGCACTGAAGAAAACCCGGCACATTATTTCCGTATCTGAGCAGGTGAAGCAGGAGCTTGTCCGGGATGCAAAATTAGGCGGTCGGCGCATTTCAGTCGTTCATAACGGCGTTGACACGAGTGAATTCTATCCACGGCCGATCAATAGAGCCGATTATAAGCTGGATGAGCATACAGTCTATGCCTTGTTTGCAGGAGATTTGAACTCAGGCATAAAAAACCTGGATACAGTGCTCCGTGCGTTATCCGAAGTGGAGCATGTTCACCTGCTGGTTCTAGGAAATGCAGAAAAGAGCCCATATCCGAAATTTGCCGAACAATTAGGAATTTCGGGCCGTGTTCATTTCCTTGGGTATCGGAAGAATATCGCAGATTTTATGGCGCTTGCCGACTTGTTTGTTTTTCCTTCAAGGTATGAGTCGTTCTCGCTTGTCATTTTAGAAGCGATGGCATCAGGCCTGCCTGTGATCATGAGCAACCGCTGCGGCGTGGTTGAGCTTCTGTCTGACGATGCAGCCATAATCTTGGACAATCCGGATGATGTCCAGACTCTGACCAATGCAATCAGAGAACTATCCTCCAATCCGGAACAATTAAGAAGGATGGCACGAAGAGCGAGGGAACATGCGCTTCATAACGACTGGGAGGCCATGGCGATCAAATACATGGAAATATTCAGAGAGACGATGAACGCTCAGTCAGGCATCCTGCCGATCGACAGGCTTGAAGGGAAAGAACGGTATGTTGAAAATACATATACTCAAAAATAAAAGAAGTTGGGGCAGTCTTGGCAATGTGATGCAAACATTTGCATCCAATGTGTTAATCCTCGGTGTCAACGTATTGACAGGTATTATTATCGCGAGGACTTTAGGCCCTGAGGGCCGTGGAGAACAGGCAGCCATGATTATGTGGCCGCAATTCTTGGCGTACTGTTTAACTTTAGGCATGCCGTCAGCACTGGTCTATTATATGAAAAAAAAAGATGGGAACCAGGGCTCGCTCTATATCACCGCGTTGATTATGTCGTTGATTCTTGGATGCGTGGCCATAGCGATCGGTGCTGCCCTCATTCCGTTCTGGATGAAGGGATACTCACCGGAAGTCATTGAATTTGCAGTGTGGGCACTGGCAGTTTCGCCGCTTGCCATACTAGGCACCATTAATATAGCAGCCTTACAGTCTAGGGAAGAATACCTCTTGTATAATTTCATGCGATATATTCCGGTCCTGGGTACACTGATTCTGCTCTGTGTTCTTGTTGCAACCGGGAATGTTACGTCATTTTATACATCGATTGTATATCTTTTTCCCGCTATCCCAATAACCATATGGATAACAATCAAGCTGGTCTTGCATTATAAAATGAAGCAGAGGAACAAGTTGGAATCCGCCAAAAAGCTGCTCAGTTACGGGGTCCGTTCCTATGGAACCGATGTGGCAGGGACCTTTTCCGGTTATATTGATCAGATTTTGGTGGTAGGTTTACTGTCACCGGCAAGTCTTGGCCTATATGTTGTGTCGCTGAGCCTGTCAAAAATTTTAAATACAATTCAAACTGCTATTACCTCCGTATTGTTTCCCAAGGCGTCCGGGCTTCAAAAGGCGGAAGCCATTCGGCTCACGTTCAAAGTTTATCGCGTTAGTACACTGGTGACCCTTCTTGTAGGCGTCTCGGTATTTCTTATTGCACCGTATCTGTTAATTCTCTTGTATGGACAGTCATTTACGGATGCTGTTCCGATATTCCGGATTCTAATCTTTCAAACGGGGACTGCGAGTCTTTCATGGATCCTTTCACAGGGATTTATGTCTACTGGCAAGCCGGGGGTAGTTACCATCATAAGAGTATCAACTCTTGGACTTAATGTTGTGCTGCTGAATATTCTTATCCCGATACTGGGAATTGAAGGTGCGGCAATCTCGCTGTTGATTACATCCGTTGTGGAATTTATTCTGATCTTCCTGCTCTATACACTGAAGCATCATATTAAACCGCGGGATTTTATCTTGACGAAGAAGGATATTGTATGGCTGCTTCAGCGTATTCGTATTCAATTGAGCAGCTAAGGAATCATACTGTGCCAATTGAACTTGCTTTACCCGTTAAATCTTATTGAAGAAAAGAGAGATTATGATGAATATACTTACAACTGGAATGGGTTGGATCGATATTCAGCATGGCGGATTAAACCGTTATTTTGCGGATTACATGAAAGCAATGAAGGAGTATGGCCATACTGAGCTTGGACTGGTCGTAGGTCCTCAGGGGGCTACAATAGAGACAGATCTTAATATTATCAATACAACGGAAGAAGCAACCAATCATGATCTCTTGTCTCGAATGAGATCCGTTCAGAAACGTTCCTTTCAGGCAGTGGGCAGCTTTCAGCCCGATGTGTACAATCCGCACTTTGCACTCTATTCTGCTATGGTTACAAGGAGGAAAATACCGCCGCATGTCCCGATTGTTACTCATTTTCAAGGACCTTGGGCGTTAGAATCAAAAATTGAGGAGAAGAAGCAGAACGGAGCCGTGACAGAGGTGAAGTGTTGGCTGAAGAAACAAGTAGAACAAATTAGCTATCGGCGTTCCGACAGCTTTATTGTTTTGAGTCAATATTTTAAACAGATGCTCGTGGAGAACTACGATGTGAACGAGCGGGACGTTCATATAATTCCAGCGGCCGTAGATCATGAACGCTTCCGCCCTCATCCTAATCGGGAGCAATTGAGAACAGAGCTGGGTATGTCAGCTACTCAACCTATGCTCTTCTGTATAAGAAGATTAGTCCGTAGGATGGGAATTGACAGGCTGATTCACGCCATGGTAGACGTGATCAAGATACATCCTGAATCTCGCCTGTTCATCGGTGGAGACGGACCCATGCGTGCGGAATACGAAGCGTTAATCGGTCAGCTTGGACTCTCTTCGCATGTTAAATTGCTTGGCAGAATTTCTAACGAAGAGCTTGTTCGATACTATCAAGCTGCGGATATCAGTGTTGTTCCGACACTTACCTTAGAGGGATTTGGGCTTATAACTGTTGAGTCTCTTGCGTGCGGGACGCCCGTGCTAGGAACTCCATATGGGGGGACGAAAGAGATTCTGCAGCAATTGTCGAATGACTTACTGTTCAAAGACGGGACATCTGAGGCCATGAGTGAAAAAATTATTGATGTTCTAAATAACAATTTATTTTTGCCAACCCGAGAAACATGCAGACAACATGTGCTGAATCGGTATACATGGAGCAGGGTGGCGGAGGCTGTAACCGGGTTATTTACGGAAGAGATTGAGAAAAGGAAGGTACTTAGAACATGAGGATTGCCTTCTATAATCATACGAGTACCGTGAGCGGGGGCGAAATTAGCTTGCTGTTGACCGCCAGGCATTTAACCAAAGCCCATCCGATATTGTTTGCACCAGAGGGGGAGCTTCTTCAGAGAGCCCGCAGCCAAGGGCTTGAAGCTGTTGTTATACCAAGCTTTCGTCCGAGGTTAACTAAAAATCCTCTCCTTCTTGTTATATATGTATTCGGTATGCTATGGGCAGGTTGGAGGCTTGCTCTTCTTATGAAGCGAAGCCAGGTAGATCTTATTCATGCCAATTCGATTCGTGCTGGTATGATGGCAGCATTATTCAGATGGTATCATAGGCTTCCTGTCGTATGGCATTTGCGAGATATGCCGCCTAAGGGACTCATTGGAAAGCTTATTCAAAAATTAGCCATTCATACGACGCAGGCACTTATCGGTATTTCTGAATCCGTTATTCATAGTATGGATCATCCCTCTTTACAAGAAAGGTGCCATCTTGTGCATAACGGAGTAGAACTGGTTCATTTTAATGCGGGGGAAAAAGACGAGATAAGAGCACGGTTAAGGTCGGAGTTCCAAACACCGCGGGATGCGAAAGTGCTAGCCATAATTGGTCAGATTGCCCCATGGAAGAGGCAGGAAGATGCGATTGAAGCATTTTCAAGGTTTGCGGTTGAAGAACCGGAAGCCGTTCTATGGATCGTTGGTGAGGCTAAATTCAGGCAGGAGAATGAACGCTATCTTGAACGTTTAAAGGCCAGAGCTAGAACGTTAAAGCTCGAAGATAAAGTTAGGTTTACTGGATTTAGAGATGATGTACTGGAGATCTGCTGTGCAGCAGATCTCCTTTTATTATGCTCAGAGAATGAACCGTTTGGGCGCGTAATTATTGAAGCTATGTCGCAAGGTATGCCGGTTGTTGGCAGTCTTGGAGGCGGTGTGCCTGAAATTATCCAGAGCGGTGAAAGTGGGCTGCTGTATGAGACGGGGAACATCGAAGAGCTTACACGCTGTATCCGGCAGGTACTAAAAGATAAACGAATGTGGTTGGCACTTAGCCATAACGGGCAAGAACGTGTACGAGATCACTTCTCGATTAAGCAGACATCACAAAAAATCGAACTGATCTATCAACAGCTGTTGTCTAAGCCAGGAATGAAGCAGGTGGAGCATCAGCATGCAAGGGAGCTGGTATAATGCGGGATCTGAAAATAGCCATTGTGCATGATTACCTCAATCAAATGGGGGGAGCCGAACGTGTGGTGGCTGTATTACACAAAATGTTTCCCGAGGCACCAATCTACACAACCATCGTTGATCGCAACAAACTACTCCCTGAGTTACAGGACGCCGTTATCCATACGACTTGGATGCAGCGAATCCCGGGGATATTGAATAAATTTAAGCTGTATTTCTGGCTGTACCCACTCTCAATAAGGTCTATAAACGTGAAGAGCTATGATCTTATTCTTAGTTCCAGTAGTGCTTATGCGAAGGGGGTTCGGAAGGGTAGGCAGAGTCTTCATGTCTGTTATTGCTATACACCAATGCGCTTTGTCTGGGATTTCGATACGTATATGGAAAGTATTCAGGTACCCCGTTTGGTTAAAAGAATTGCGAAATGGCTGATCTATCCTTTGAAGAGATGGGATAAGAATAACTCTGAACACGTGGATCGTTTGATCGCTATTTCCACAATCGTTAAGGAGCGAATTAGACAGTGTTATGGAGTAAATGCTCCAATCATATTTCCTCCGGTAGAAGTTAGCCGGTTTAGCGTCAAGGAAGGGGTGCCGGAGGATTATTTTCTTGTCGTCTCTCGATTGGTGTCTTACAAAAAAATAGACTTGGCGATTGAGGCGTGTACACAGAGTGGTAAGCGTCTGATCGTAATTGGAGATGGACCGGATCGGAAAAGGCTGGAGCAGCTTGCTGGAGATACGATCACTTTTCTTGGAAGAAAAAGTGACGAGGATGTTGTCCGCTACATGCAGAATTGCAAGGCATTGATATTTCCCGGTATTGAGGATTTTGGCATAACTCCTCTTGAAGCCAATGCGTGTGGCAGACCGATTATTGCCTTCTTTGGAGGCGGAGCGCTGGATACCATTATAACTGAACAGACAGGATTATATTTCGAGGAGCAGTCGATAAACTCCTTGGTGAATACGATTAACCGCTTCGATCAATATGATTGGGACCCACAGTATATAAGGCAGCATGCAGAACAATTCAGCGAACACGTATTTATCGAACGGATGCAGTCCATCATTGAATCTTCGCTGAAATCAAGAGAGATCAAATCTGCTATTCCAGAACCGGAGGGGAGTTATTAGCAAATGCATATTGTTCTATTGTCAGGAGGTAGCGGAAATCGATTGTGGCCGCTGTCTAATGAGACACGATCCAAACAGTTTCTTAAAATACTGAATAACGCAGCTGGCCAACGTGAGTCGATGGTACAGAGAGTATGGAATCAGCTTGGCAAGATGAACTTAACTCAGACCGCTGTTGTCGCAACCGGAAGATCGCAGGTTGAGCTGCTTCAAAATCAGCTTGGACACGAGGTAGAAATCGTTGTTGAACCTGAACGAAGAGATACTTTCCCGGCTATTGCCTTAACTGCTGGTTATTTATACTCGGTGAAGGGTGTAAGTCTGAATGACGTTGTCATTGTGCTTCCCGTTGATCCTTTTGTTGAGGATCACTTCTTTGAGAAAGTAAAGGAATTGGAAGCATTAATGCATGAAACGGAAGCGGATCTTGGATTAATGGGGGTTTCGCCAGATCATCCCTCCTCGAAATTTGGTTATATCATACCGCAGTCTGTATCGCAGTTAAGCAATGGGATGGAATTCTACAAGGTTAGCCATTTCGTTGAGAAGCCTGAAGAACAACACGCTCTTCAGCTGTTGGAGCAATCCGCCCTCTGGAATTGCGGCGTATTTGCTTTTCGGCTCGGTTATCTTATCAATCATCTTATAGAGCAGTCTCTTCCCATTCAATACGATGAATTACTTCTGCAGTATAAACGAATGCAAAAAACGAGCTTCGATTACGCTGTAGTGGAGAAATCAAACAATATTGTGGTTATGCCTTATAGCGGCTTGTGGAAAGACTTAGGAACATGGAATGTGTTGACAGAGGAAATTAAAAACCCATTAGTTGGACGGGGCACATTGAGCGAGGATTCTTCCAATACACATATTATTAATGAGCTGGACATACCAATAACCGTCATAGGTGCTCATAATTTGATCGTTGCTGCTAGTCCGGACGGGATTCTTGTATCTGAGAAGAATGCCAGTATGCGGCTTAAAGAGGTAGTTAAATTTGGAGATCAACGGCCCATGCATGAAGAGCGCCGCTGGGGACGATATCGTGTTCTGGACTATACTAAATATCCAAATGGGTGCGAAGTATTAACGAAGCGCATCTGTATTCATGAAGGGCAAAACTTAAGCTATCAATACCATATGCTGCGCAGAGAAGTGTGGACGGTAATATCCGGAGAAGGTGAAATGATACTAAATGATGATGTCCGTCATATTAAAGCTGGCGATGTCATTGTCATTCCGATCGAAGCGAAGCATAGCATAAGAGCGATAACAGAGCTTGAAATTATTGAGGTTCAGACGGGTAATGAGCTCATTGAAGACGATATTGTAAGACTGGCCATCAGGTGGGAGGAAATCATTCATATTGTTTCTGTGTAACATGGATTTTCACTACTCATGGGAGTGATAAGAGATGAAATTAACGGTAATTGGAACCGGGTATGTCGGACTGGTCTCGGGCGTATGCTTTGCTGAGCTTGGGAATGAAGTGATATGCGTCGATAAAATCGAACAGAAGATCAAGCAGCTTAATCGTGGAGAGGTACCCATATACGAACCAGAGATTCAGCAATTGATCGTGAATAACCAAGAAGCAGGTAGATTAAGCTTTACAACAGACCTAAATGAATCGGTCAAGAGCTCGGATATTGTGATTATCGCAGTGGGAACGCCATCCTTACCCAATGGTCATGCCAATCTGAGTTACATCGAACAGGCGGCCAAAGAAATTGGGCTGGCCATGAATAGTTACAAAATTATCGTAACGAAAAGCACGGTTCCAGTTGGCACCAACGAGAAGGTTCGGGAGATCATTTCTGAATATACGAATGAACCCTTTGATATCGCGTCGGTTCCTGAATTTTTACGTGAAGGAACAGCCGTTTATGATACGTTGAATCCGGATCGTATAATCATTGGCACCGACAGCGAGAGAGCGAAGAGACAACTGGTTGAGCTTCATAAAACGTTAACCTCGGATATCATCGTAACCGATATTCGAAGTGCCGAGATGATTAAATACGCCTCGAATGCTTTTCTGGCAACCAAAATATCTTTTATAAATGAAATTGCGAATATATGTGAAAAAGTTGGAGCTGATGTGACGAAGGTAGCCTCTGGTATGGGCTATGACAGTCGCATCGGCTCTTCATTTTTGAAAGCGGGCATTGGTTACGGTGGGTCTTGTTTCCCTAAAGATACACAAGCACTTATTCAAATAGCGGGACAGATGGATTATGATTTCAAGCTCCTGAAGTCCGTTGTTGAAGTTAATCGTGATCAACGATTTAATGTGGTCCGCAAGCTCGAGACTTTACTGGGTAATTTATCCGGGGCGACAATCGGCATTTGGGGGTTAGCGTTCAAGCCAGAGACGGATGATGTTCGTGACTCCCCCGCGTTCGAAATTATTGCTGCCTTGCAGGAGCGGGGGGCTAGAATTAGAGCTTATGATCCTATTGCATCCGACAATTTCAGAAATCACTCGGATTTCAAACAGATCGTTTACTGTCAGGAAGCGAAGGAGGCGGCTTGGCAGGCAGACGCACTATGCATTCTGACCGAATGGAAGGAATTTGAGCGTATCTCGTTAACCGACATTGCCGAATGGTTGAAATTACCTTATCTGATCGATGGAAGAAATATATACACGGAAGAGCAGTTGGCCAATACCCAACTTGTTTATTACTCGGTTGGCAGGCCCAATATGCGGGGCGGGATTAAGGAAAAGGCGCCATCCCTTGCTTTGTAGGTCAATGTTTGAATGAAAAAGCCATGTACTCACCATCAGCTTTATAAACTATGGATAAAGGGGAAGATTTATCGTGACTAAGAATACACTCGTTACTGGAATAACTGGACAGGACGGCTCCTATTTGGCGGAATTATTGCTGGAGAAGGGCTATAAGGTCTATGGACTGCGTAGAAGAACCAGTACACCAATCATGGAGAATATCGAACATATTAAGCATGAGATTGAATTTATCGATGGTGATTTACTGGATCAGGGTTCACTAATGAATGCGGTGCGCATTTCGAATCCGGATGAGGTTTACAATTTGGCAGCCCAATCTTTCGTAGGTACTTCATGGATCCAGCCTGTACTGACAGGACAATCAACAGCGATTGGTGTCGCCAATATGCTCGAGGCTGTACGATATGCAAAGCCAGATGCAAGATTCTATCAGGCATCGAGCAGTGAGATGTTTGGTAAAGTGGTGGAAACACCCCAGAAGGAGACAACACCATTCTATCCGCGCAGCCCTTATGGTGTTGCCAAAGTATATGGGCATTGGATAACAGTTAATTATCGAGAAAGCTATGATATGTATGCTTGTTCCGGTATCTTGTTCAACCATGAGTCTCCTCGCAGAGGCGTGGAATTCGTTACTAGAAAAGTAACAGACGCGGTTGCAAGAATTAAATTAGGACTCCAAACCGAATTACGACTGGGTAACCTGGATGCCAAACGTGATTGGGGATTTGCAGGAGACTATGTAAAGGCCATGTGGCTTATGCTGCAGCAAGACAAGGCAGAGGATTTTGTTATTTCAACAGGAGAAACCCATACCGTAGAGGAGCTTGTCTCCATTGCTTTTAGTCATGTGGATCTCAACTGGAGAGATTATGTTGTAATTGATGAGAAGTTTGTTCGTCCGGCTGAGGTGGATTTATTGCTAGGGGATTGTTCAAAAGCGAAAGAGAAGCTGGGATGGAAGTTGGAGGTTGAATTTGAGCAAATGGTTAAGATGATGGTCGATAACGATTTGCAGAAAATCTCCAGCAACAATAATGTATTGGTACATCAATGAAAGCCTTAATTACTGGAGTTAGTGGTTTTGTGGGCAGGTACCTAGCGCAAAACCTGGTTAATCATGGATATGAAGTATGGGGCACGTCACGTGAGGTGCCTTCTTCCATGCTAGGTGATGTGAGGATCCTTGAGATGAATTTCTCTGATAAAGAAGCGATAACGAAAGTTATGGATCAAGTAAAACCGGATGTCATCTTTCATCTATCCGGTCAGAGCTCAGTCCAGTATTCATGGAGTCATATTAATGAAACCTTTCAATCGAACGTGATGGATGCTATTGGACTATTTGAGGCTGTAAAGGACTCCTCCATAAGAAGCAGAGTAAGGATTATATCGATAGGCTCATCGGAAGAGTACGGATTGGTTAAAGATTTACCAATTGTGGAGGACGCAGATACGAATCCTGGCAACCCTTATGGGTTGTCCAAACTTACTTTGAGTAAGTTGATACACTCATATTGCAGCATTCATGAGATGAATATTATTCACGCCCGAGCCTTTAATCATATAGGACCAGGCCAAGCCCTTGGTTTCGTGACAAGTGACTTTGCCAACCAGTTGATTAAGATAGAGCTGGGTAAAGCTGAGCCGGTGATCTCTGTAGGAGATTTGAGCAGTAAACGAGATTTTACAGATGTAAGAGATATCGTCGAGGCGTACCGGTTGCTTGCTGAAAAAGGTAAAGCGGCAGAAGTCTATAACGTATGCTCCGGTAAATGTGTCTCCATTCAAGACATCCTTACGTTACTCGTATCTTTTTCTTCAAAACCCATTGAAGTTGTCGTAAACAAAGACAAATTAAGACCGAATAATGTACCTGAGTATTATGGCTCGAACCATAAGTTGATGGAGACGACCGGGTGGACCCCTTCCATCTCATTAGAAAATAGTTTGAGAGATATTTTCATGTACTGGAAGAAACAGCACTTATATATAACTTCTGATGAAGTACAACTGACATTAGACAGTCGGCAGATCTGATTGGAGGACTATACGGCGTACAAATTTATAAAGATAGGGGGTGAATACCTTGAATATTCAAGATACCGTAAAGCTGGACCTGAGCGATATCTCAAAGGAACTGTCTTTTTTACTCTATCTTCTCCGGAATAACGCTCATGAAGAACTCCTCTTGAAGCAATATGTATCGGATATCGATTGGAAAATGTTTATGAAACTCGCGCTGCACCACCGGGTTTATCCCCTTGTATATCTGCGGCTTAAAGGGGTGGATGCCTCACTCATTCCGTCTCAGGTTATGGCGTCCCTCCAGCAGCATTATCATAACAACGTGATGAAAATGCTGCATTTAAGCAGGGAAATGAGTCAGCTTTGCGAGGCGCTCAAGGATAATGGGGTGCGTACGCTTTTGCTTAAAGGCCCAATACTAGCCACGCAGCTCTACGGGGATCTGGCACACAGGACTTCGAAGGATTTGGATATCTTGGTGGATGCGGATGACGTGGAGAGAGTTGAACGGGTGTTGGGGCAGCTTGGGTACGAGTTACAGGATGAACGTATATTGGAAAATTGGAAGAAAACAAGCCATCACTTCTCCTACGAGCATAAGAAACATTCGACGCAGATCGAAGTTCACTGGCGTCTAAATCCTCATTATAATAAGTCATTTTCATTTGATTTGCTGTGGGAGCGCAGGAATGATGTAATGCTGTCCCATCAGATTTATCATTATTTAGGAAATGAGGATTTGCTTAACTATCTGGCCGACCATGGCGCCAGGCATGGTTGGTTCCGGCTGCGTTGGCTGATGGATATTGCAAGACTGCTTCCCATGATAAACAGCAGCGATATGAAGGCCCACTTTGAGCGATATGGGGGACAGCAATATGTAGGGCAGGCCTTCATTCTTTTATCACGATTGTTCTCGGTCGACATTCCGCACGATTTGACTGTATTGACGATGAACTCCAAAGCCCATCGCCTTGCACAAAGCGCTCTCTACTATATTAAAAGGATCGTCAAATTGAACCCGGTGCCGGAGAAAAGCGTGGCATGGCGTTATAACCGTTACCTTTTCTCGTTAATGACGAGAAAACAGAAGGTTTTATATATTTTGAATAAGTTTCTGCCTAATTCGCGGGACGCTTCGGTGCTGCCACTACCAAAGTCACTGCATTTTCTGTATTATCCGCTTCGGCCATTTCTCTGGTTCTGGCGGCGTATGAAACAACCGTCGATTTAAGGGTGCATTATCGCTTTTAACATTGGATCGTAATCCATTTGGTATAAGCGAGTAGCATCAGAATATTGCTCAGACCAGCTTAAATAGCTGAAAAAAGGGGGTTCTATTCATGAGTACGGAATTAATCACGACAGACGCGCTCGTTGTGCAATCCGAAGGTTTCCTCGTCAGTGATATGGATGGCGAGAAGGTGATGCTAAGCATCGAAAACGGCAAGTATTATAATCTGGGACGGATTGGCGGGCGGATATGGGAACTTATTTCGTCTCCCGTCACGATCTCCAATATGGTGGATCAACTGGTATTGGAGTATGAGATCGAGCCGGAGCTCTGTGAGCAGCAGGTGCGATTATTCCTCAAGCAGTTAGCCGCGGAAGGCCTTGTTCAGGTGGATAAATAGCAATGGGCCTTTACCGGAAAGCAAGAAGGTATATGTCTTTTCCGATTGCCATAAAGCTTATGTACATTGAAGCTTACTTTTATCTGGCCTGGGGAAGGGTGTTTAAGATGTTTCCCTTTCAAAAGGTATCTCCTTCTCTGGGAGAACATATGAAGGAGACGCCGTATGTTGGCTATACGGAGCCAGAGCTATCGCTTGTCCGCCAAATCTCAAGAGCCGTCCATACCATGAGCCGTGTCACATGGTGGGAGAGCCAGTGCCTGGTTAAAGCCGTTGCCGCGATGAAGATGCTGGAGCGAAGAGGGATTCCGAGCACGCTTTATCTGGGAAGCGGCCGGGACGACAAAGGAATGATGGTGGCCCATGCCTGGCTCCGCTGCGGCTCTTATATTGTAACGGGGAGAGAAGGGCACGAACGGTATGCCGTCGTCGGTATATTCGGTAAGGATATGAGGGCCGGAGACTTGAACTTGAAGCGGTCATCCGATAAGGAGTTTTTACATTGAAGGATCTCTTATATTTTATCCGTAAAATGCATGGGATGGCCGGGTTTAAGCTCTACCTCAATATGAGTATGATCCTGGTCATTAGTGTCCTGGACGGCATCGGCATCTATTTGATCGTCCCGCTTCTCGGTGTCATTGGCGTATTCGAGACCGATTTGAGCGGGGTGCCGCTCGTCTCAACCTTGATGGACCTTGCGGGTTCATGGTCATTGCAGCTTAATTTGCCGATGGTGCTGGCCCTCTATGTTGTGATTGTGGGCGGGCAAGCCTTGCTGCAGCGCAGCCAGAACCTGTTAAATGCAAAAATATTGCAGCGATTCATTCGTAAACTGCGCATGGAAACGTATCAGGGGTTGCTGCATGCCAAATGGGAGTTCTTCCTGCGCCACCGCAAGTCGGATTTCAACCATGTCATGACCAATGAACTCGGGCGCGTGAATCAAGGCACGTTTTTATTCTTGCAGATGGTCTCGTCTTTCTTGTTCACGATCATTCAGATCGGCCTTGCCCTATGGTTGGCTCCGATGCTGACCTTTATCGTCCTGTTGAGCGGAGGGCTCCTTGCCTTGTTTGGACGCCGATTCATCCGGCGATCGAAGCGAATCGGCGAGCAGACGACAGAGCTGTCGAAATATTATTTTGCGGGCATCAGCGAACATTTCAACGGCATCAAGGATATCAAGAGCAACCGGTTGGAGCCATTTCATATGAACTGGTTTGACAGGCTGTCGCGAAAAATGGAGCACAACTTCATTCAATTTGGCAGAATCAACTCCTTGTCCCAGCTGATTTATCGGCTCGCGTCCGTACTGCTGGTTGCCGGATTTGTGTATTTGGCGCTGGAAGTGCTGCGTACGCCTGCGGAGCAGCTGCTGATGATCGTTCTTATCTTCTCGCGCTTATGGCCAAGATTTATCAGCATTCAATCGAGCACCGAGCAGCTCGTGTCGAATTTCCCGGCCTTCCGGGCGATACGCGAGCTGCAAGCGGAATACGAGGTGGACAGGGAGATTGCCGGATCGATTCCGATGACAGGCAGCGAGCGACATCGGCTGCAGCATGGAATCGATTGTCGTCATGTGGACTATCGGTACGACGCCTCTTCCTCCGTTTATGCTTTGCGAGATATCAACCTACATATTCCTGCCAATCGCATGACGGCCATCGTCGGCAAATCAGGCGCGGGCAAGAGCACCCTTATCGATCTTCTCATGGGGCTGATTCAACCGGAGAGCGGGCAAGTTCTTGTGGACGGCGTGTCCATGGAGGACGAACGTCAGTTGATGTCGCTCCGAGGGGGGATCGGATATGTGGCGCAGGATCCTTTCCTCTTCAATGAGAGCATCCGGGATAACCTGAAGCTGGTTGCTCCCGATGCCTCGGATAACGAGCTGTGGGAAGCGCTGAGGTTTTCAGCCTCCGATGAATTCGTGCACGTGCTTCCGCTAGGCCTCGATACCGTCATTGGTGACCGCGGTATCCGCCTGTCCGGGGGAGAACGCCAGCGGATTGTGCTGGCCAGAGCTATCTTGAAGAAGCCTTCGATTCTTGTGTTGGATGAAGCGACAAGCGCCCTTGACAGTGAGAACGAGCAGCGGATACAAGAAGCGCTGGAACAGCTGAAAGGGAGCATGACAATTATCGTGATCGCCCACCGACTGTCCACCATACGCCATGCGGATCAGGTCATCGTGATGGAGCAAGGGCGGGTTATCCAGCAGGGGGGCTATCAGCAGCTGGCCCAGGATCACAAAGGCACTTTCCGGCAGCTGCTCAGTTATCAGACAGGTGCTCAGATGTAAACCCTGATGGGATGCATAACATTGCTGTATTCGCGTAACATTTTTAAAGCTGTAACTTTGGGCCATTTCCCGGTATTCTGCCGGGGAATGGCCTTTTTTTGCATAAACCTGTCTTTAGCTAGCAGATTAACCCTGCTACCGGCCTCCTGATTAACATCCCTAAGCGGGCATCGTTAAAATTCATCTTGCCCATCCCTTTTTATGAATCATCACCCAAGAAATAAGACGTTTGCTATTTTGGATCGGTTAGGTTATAATAAGTTTATTGGGATTTTGACCTGAGATTCACATATTGCAGAGGGTTATTATTTTGATTAGGAACCTTGTGCAATATGTGAATTTTTTGTTTTTTAACCAAAAATGAGAAAATCATATAAATTTAGGAGGTGTTTCTATGCAAACAGGAACAGTAAAATGGTTTAACGCAGAAAAAGGCTTTGGTTTCATCGAGGTTGAAGGTGGCGAAGACGTATTCGTACACTTTAGTGCAATCACTGGTGACGGCTTCAAGTCGCTTGATGAAGGACAACGTGTTGAATTTAACGTAGTTCAAGGCAACCGCGGACAGCAAGCCGAGAACGTTGTAAAACTGTAGATTCGAGAAAAGATCCCCAAACGTACCGTTTGGGGTTTTTTTTATAATAGAACTCAACCAGCATGAAGGCGTTAAAAATGTAGCTAAGGGGGAAGTTCATTGTCATATTCTTGGAATAAACCACTGGAAAATCTGCCGGAAGAGATGACCGCGATCTGGTCTTGTACGAAGGAAGGGTGTAACGGTTGGATTCGAGATAGCTTCTCGTTCAAGGAAGTTCCCGTTTGTTCACAGTGCGCGTCGTCCATGGTCAGCAGCAACAAAATCCTGCCGATCCTTGTTTCGTCGGATCAGCAAATCAAGCTTTACCGTAAGAATCAGCGCAAGGATACCAAATCGTAGGGAGTAGCTCTCGCGGCTCCTTCACCATTTTGTTTTATTCGTAGCGTTAAAGAAAGGTTGAGATCTCATGCAGGTATTCGAAGATTGGAATTTAAAGGTGAAAAAAACGTTTAATGCAACCAGTAATGAAGAAGTATTAACCGTTTCTGAGGCAGGTCAATTATTAGGTTTGTCCAAAGATCAAATGAAAAGCTATGTCGATCAGAATAAGCTGACCAAAGTTCCGATCATGAGAAGCGTGCATCGATACCTTTTGTTGAAAAGTGAAATCGATCGTATTGTGAATAAACGATAACCTCAGCTGTTTGCTGCTCTCGCAAAAGACGGTGTCGAGGCAATCTTTCATGATGTATCGACTATCCTCAGGCTCCCATATATAATGTGAAAGGCACCCCTTAGGGTGCCTTTTTCATGATCCCAAGATTCGCCGCGATCCAGGCTGCTTGATGACGGTAGATACAATATAGTCTAAAGGTCAAAAAAGGTCAAATCGAAAGATCGATACCCCTTCATTCAAAAAATCGGCCGAAAATACGCTATTTTAGTCCTGATTTCTTCATAATCGGTTTTGTCATTAATGCGTGCAAGGCATATAATAAAGGCGTAAGGTCAAACAAGGTCAAATAAGAAAGGGGAAATCTATGATGTTTGATTTGATGCCATTTGGAAAGCGCAGAGAGGATGCCTTCGGACAGTTGGTGAAGTCATTTCGCGATGTCTTTAACGATGCGTTTCAAGATGAGGCGTTTGCACCGTTCAAAGGCTCGATGATGTCTTTCAAAACAGACGTTAAAGAGACGGAGCACGCTTATCTGGTTGAGGCGGAACTTCCAGGCTTTCAAAAGGACGACATCGAAATCAGCTACGCTGACCCTTACTTAACGATCAAAGCCGTTCGCAAAGAGGATCACAGCGTAGAGGATACGAAGCAGCAAATCGTCCGGAAGGAACGCCGTTATGGCGAGTATGTGCGCAGATTTTACGTGCAGAACATCGCCGAGGATCAAATTGTCGCTTCCCTGAAGGATGGAGTCCTTAAGCTTGAAATACCGAAGCAGCCGAATCCCGGTAAGAAGCGTATCCAGATTCGGGATGATATCTAATATATACACCCTCCGATCATTGGGTCGGAGGGTATTTTTTTGTTTTTCCATAGCAATAAATTTACATATATTCCATCGAATTTCGGCAATTGAAACCTTTTGTCGGTATATAGGGTATTATAGTTTAAATGTAAACTTTTCGAGGGGGACACTCATGGTGGGAATCTTATCGAGGTTTAAGGATGTTATGAAGGTGAATGTGATCGCGCTGTTGGATCGGACGGAAGATCCGGAGAAAACAGTTGATACTTATATGCGCAGCTTGAATACGGACTTGGGTAAGGTGAAAGCGGAGACGGCTTCCGTGCTCTCGGATGAGCGAAGAGCGAAGCGGGCGCTTGATGAGTGCAGTAGCGAGATCAAGAAGCTGCAGCGATATGCGGAGAAGGCCGTGGAAGCGGGAAATGAAGGCGATGCCCTGAGGTTCCTAGAGCGAAAAGCGGCTCAGGCCGAGAAGCTTAGCGAACTGCAGGCAGCCTACGAATCGGCTTCCGCAAACGCCGTCAGGATGAAACAAATGCAGGATAAACTGGTGTCGGACATGAGTCAGCTGGAAGCTCGCTATGTGGAGTTGAAAGGGAAGATGGCGGCTGCCAAAGTCCAGCAGAATATAAACGCGGGCCATGCATCCTCGGGCGGTGCGAATGCGGCATTCAACACGATGGAAGAGAAGGCAAACCGTGCCTTGGATGAAGCGCTGGCCCTGGCCGAGCTTCGCTCCGGAGCGAAGGAAGACGATCTGGACGATCTGATCGCTGAATTGGAGAAGAATATGGAGAAGGACGGAGCTGCTCCAATGGAGACTCCCTCTGCCCAGGATGAACTGGAAGCAATCAAAGACAAGCTGAAAAAGAAGGAATAATCATTTCATTGTTATCGAGGTGAAGAAATGCCGGTTATCGAATACAAATGCCCGAACTGCGGCAGCAGCATGGTTTTTGACGGCGATACAGGAATGTTGTCTTGCCCGAGCTGCGGAAGAAAAGATAATATCGAGGAAATTCCCGACCCGCTGAAAAAGCAGGTTTTCGTCGAGAACGAAGTGAAGGAGTATCACTGCAACAGCTGCGGGGCCGTCATCGTGACAGAGCCCGAAACCAGCGCCACGACTTGCAGCTTCTGTGGATCCGCCGTTGTACTCAGCGACCGGCTGAGCGGTGAGTTGGCTCCGGTCATGGTCATCCCGTTTTCGATTACCAAGGAAGAAGCGATGAAGGCTTTCAAGAAATGGTGCAGGAATGGCCTTCTGACGCCAAGCGGATTTATGACAGCGAATCGGATCAAGGAGATTACCGGGATCTATGTACCCTTTTGGCTGTATGAGTTACATAATCGGGTTGAAGTTCATGGCCACGGCACCAAGGTGAGAACCTACACGCAAGGAGATTACCAGTACACGGAGACCCAGCATTTCGATATCTACCGGAAGATTCGCTTGAACTATGTGAAGGTGCCGATCGATGCTTCGGAGAAAATGAACGATGAGCTGATGGATAAGCTGGAGCCTTTTCCCTATCAGCAGCTGAAGGAATTCAAGACGCCTTATCTCGCCGGGTATATTGCCGAAAAATACAGCCATGATGAAGAGCAGCTTCTTCCGCGGGCCAAGGATAAGATCAGCTCCTACATTGATTCGTATATTTCGTCCGCGGTGTCAGGATACACAACCGTGAATTATACCAACAAGCGAATCGATACCACCTTGAAACAGGCCGATTATGTCCTTCTTCCGGTATGGATGGTGCACTATGATTACAATAAATCGGAGCATACCTTTGCCATGAATGGCCAGACGGGAAAAGTGGTCGGCAAACCACCGATTAGCAAAGCAAAAGTGGCTGCGTGGTTTGCAGGCATTTCGGGTGTCTCGTTACTGTCATTGAAGCTGATCTCCTGGGCGATGGGAGGAGGTTTCCTGTGAGAAGACGATATGTATTATGGACGGTCTTATTTTTACTGGCTGTACATCTGGCGGTTCCCTCCGGGATCGCTAGAGCTGCGGATGATAAGCCATTAATCTTTGATGAAGCCAATCTGCTCAGTCCGGAAGAGCGGGATGAGTTGAATGCGATGGCGAATGAGTATGGTGCTGAACGTGAGACAGACATCATGATACTAACTACTAACCGCGTTGAAAATGATGCCGTTGAGACATGGACGGAAAACTTTTACGATGAGTATGCACCCGGGTATGATAAGCCGCACGGCAATACCGTTATTTTGACCGTAGTACTAGATACCCACGATGTGCATTTGGAAGGTTATTATAAGGCCGAAAAGTACTTGGACGGCGGCAGGCTTGATAAAATACGCAGCAAGATTACGCCGGACTTGTCCAGCGGCGATTATAAAAAGGCTTTTGAAAAATACATCAAAACCGCTCATCGGTATATGGGCTTTGAGCCCGACGTGAACCCGGATAATATTCTGTTTAACATTTGGTTTCAGCTGGGAGCTGCCGCTGCCATCGGCGCTATCGCCGTGGGTGTCATGGCTTACCGTTCCGGCGGACGGGTGACGGTCGATCGTCGAACCTATGAGGATACCAGCACATCGAGGATACTAAACCAAGAGGACCGTTATATTAGAACAACGGTAACAAAGCAGAAGATCGAGCGCAACACGAGCAGCGGCTCGGGCGGCGGAGGCGAAGGCGGCGTCAGCAGTGGCGGCCATTCGCATAGCAGCAGCAGCGGGAAATTTTAAGGGAAGGGATGAATAACATCGATGGGATTTTTCAAGAACCAATTCTCTAACGTCGTGGAATGGGAAGAGTTTAGGGACGATATGATTTTCTGGAAATGGAGCAACCGGGAGATTAAAAAAGGGAGTAAGCTGGTCATCCGCTCCGGTCAGGACGCGATTTTTGTCAATAACGGCAAGATCGAGGGGATTTTTGAGGATGAAGGCGTATATAGCATCGATTCCGATATCATTCCGTTCCTTTCTACTTTAAAGGGATTTAAATTTGGCTTTAACAGCGGAATGCGCGTGGAAGTCCTATTCGTTAACACGAAGGAATTCACTGTCAGATGGGGGACGCAGAATCCGGTCCTCATTCCGACGCCGCAGCTTCCGGGCGGTATGCCGATCCGTGCCAACGGCACGTTCAATTTTAAAGTGAATGATTATGTGACGCTGATCGACAAAATAGCCGGGATGAAAGAAAGCTACTTAGTTGAGGACGTTAAGATCCGGATCACTTCGGTGCTCGATCAATTGTTGATGAAATGGATCAGCCGCGAAGGCAAGGACATGTTTAATCTGCAGGCGAACGCTTCCGATATCGCGAGAGGGATTCGAGAAGACCTTGACATGGAAGTGATGGACAACGGGATCACGATCACCGGCTTCCAGGTGATGAGCTTCAATTATCCGAAGGAAATTCAGGATATGATCACCAAGACGGCTTCCCATGAAATGATCGGCAATCTGCAAAAATACCAGCAGGTGAGCATGACGGATGGGATCGCATCCGGCAAGGTGCAAGGCGGCGGTGCGGCTTCGGATATGGCCGGCATGATGATGGGGATGAACATGGCTAATGAAATGATGAAAAATATGAATCAGAACCAGAACCAAAACAATTCGAATCAAAGCCAACAACCTCCGGCTGCGAAGGAGCCATCCGCCCCGGCGGCTGCATCCCCTTCTAAAGGAAGCAAAAAGCCCAATTTCTGCCCGAACTGCGGTGCAAAGAATGAAGGGGCAAACTTCTGTCCGAATTGTGGGCAGAAGCTGAGTTGAATTGAGTCCAGCAGCATGAAAAGATAGATGCGCAACTTTGGAATTTGACATAAAATTTGATGTCACGGTTAAAATGATGCAAATGGTCGGTTTCTTCTATTGAATATGAATGACCATCAAGACAGCACCCCTCGCTCATAAAGCGGAGGGTGCTGTTCTGCTATGTTCGCTGCATCCGTTATCTAGATATGCATCTACCTTCCCGCAGATGAAATTGGCTCCAACAGGGATGAAGAACAGCCGTATGAATATTCCAATTTGCAGGATACGCTGATTGACTCTATTAAATTCACAAAAATCCCAAATAATTACCAACCTTTTCTTTTTTTTGGTGTTTATATATATGAGTAACAAGATACCTAAACTACAAGGGAGGTAAGTTGAATTGAAGAAAAAATTGAAGTCTATTATGTCACTAACCCTTGCATCCGTAGCACTAGTTGGTAGTCTTGGGATATCCGGTCAAGCGCACGCAGATAATGATTTCCGCGGATGGCCAACTTTAAGACAAGGATCAACCGGAGGATATGTACGCGCTTTGCAATCTAATTTATGGGCTTCGGGATATCAAAGTACTGTAGGGACGATCGATGGTAGTTTTGGTTCTGGGGTAACTTCAGCAGTAAAAGCTTTTCAAAGTAGAGAAGGTTTGACTGCTGATGGGGTAGTAGGATCAGGGAGTTGGAATGCAATGAATAAATATGTTTCCACTTTAGTGACTGATTACGAGTTTGAATTTCGGTCACCCTATAGTTCAACCTATTATGTAACCTATGTTCATTCTAGTGGTAGTACTTCAACTTTAAATTACTACCTGAAGTATAAAAGCAATCATAGTATCGTAAATTCTGGAAGAGTTTATTAAAAGGAGGATTTCCTATGAAAAAACAATTAGCTATTACAGCCTTAGCTAGTGCACTGGTTCTTGGCGGTGGTGGTTTTGCCTACTATTCATATGCTTCTGAGGCAGAGCAAGAAGGACAAAATCATGCAGTTGAAGCGTCTTCACCGACCGAGCAAAACACTAACAGTTCAGTTGTGAATGATTCTGTATCTACAGGTCAAGAAACAATTGAAATTAAACCAGAAACAACAGTTGGTCCTGGGGTACCGCCTGAAGGGTTGGTTGATATTACAGATATACCGGCAGCGGATATACATATTCCGCTTTCAGGCGATATAGCATCTCTTCAATCTACAGGATTGACTCAAGAGTATGTCCAAGCAGTACAGAAGGAGTACGGACTTCATATTACGTCCTCATTCAAATCTGCAGATGGAGACGAAATACTTGTACACCAAACTGATGCGACAAAAGATATCCCATATGTCATTGAGAGCTTAAAAGAAGATTACTCCCTTGAAACGGTTGAAATAACAGAAGTTAATGGTATATCAACGCTGTATGTCGACGGGGAAGTTAGAAAAGTTGTGCATCTGATTACAAATGACCACCTGTTCAGTATAATTTCAAACACTGCCACAATTGATGAACTGATGGATATCGCAAAGCAAATTCATGAGTAATTTCCATTAAAAAAGCAGCTCTTAATCGGGCTGCAGGAACTAAGGCTTGCGGTATTAGAGCAAGTGCATCTGTTAGGAGACAATCTTATTGTCTTCTATTTTTTTGGTTTTTTTCTAATCTTCAAACCATTATCCTCAGCAGTTTTAATAATAGCGCTAATCAACTCTTGAGCTTCCTTATCACTAATTTTCACCTTAAATCCCTCCCATGGTCTTAGTATTGACACATGGAAAATCATGCATACCTCTACCCTACTCCCTCATATATATAAATTAAGTCTGCAACACCGAAACAGTGTTACGGCTGTTGCTCCATAAAAATTAGGGGGGATGGTAATGGAGAGGAAAGAACGATGTGATAAAAAAAGGCCGGTTGCTCCATATATAAGTGCAGCTGCTTATGAGTTAGTCGCTCGGATTAGTTATGTGTGTGATCTTCCGTTAAAAACGGTCGGAGAAATGTTGGCCAGGGAAGGACTGAAATCGAAAGAACTCCTGGATGTCATCAAACTCAATTTCCGGAGAGATTTTATCGTTGATGATTACCAATATTGTTTAGGACAAGCTGGTAACAAGCCATTCCGGATGACCTTTGAAGGAGAGAAGTACCGGCTGGCGATGCGTTTTTATAATTTTGAGCACGAAAGGTTTGCAGCCTTGGCCTTTGCACTGGACTGTTCTCTTCAAATGGCTGTGGGGTACGTGATCGAAACGGCATTAGAACGGAAAAGCATTATGCTCTCGGTTTTGAGCAAAGGGATCATCAGGGAATTAGATCCGAAAAGAAAAGAACAGCTTCGTCACATTTGCAGATATCTCGATAAACGTAGTCCAGAAGTATACATAACGCTTCCAATGGTCATGGAACACGTAATCACAGGGAGTTTATCGAGTCAGAAAAAAATAAATAAAACGATTGATGCATGGAGTTAATGATATATATTTTCATTAAGTATCCATTGGATACGTTACTGATAAGGATAAATGATCTTTTCTTGCAGAAATGTCTGTTAATGAAAAACTTCCTGTTAGACATTTAGATGGCAATACGGGATAGTGGGCTGCAGCACAATATTCAACGGTAATCCCACTAATATGTTTGATACATACCTAAAAAGCTGCTTTTTTATTGATTTTCTTGAATTCACCTTATTTCTTTGGTACAATAAAGTACACAATAAGTGTTAGGACGTATTGGTGTTTCGCCACCATAAGGCGCGAACGATACAATTGGTGTTTCGCCACCATAAGACGCGAACGATACAATTGGTGTTTCGCCACCATAAGACGCGAACGATACAATTGGTGTTTCGCCACCATGAGACGCGAACGATCAATTGGTGTTTCGCCACCATGAGTGCGAACGATATAATTGGTGTTTCGCCACCATGAGTGCGAACGAAAGGCGGTGAATTGCTCACCGTCTTTTTGTTTTGCAAGGAATTACAAGGGGGAAAAGAGATGGGAGAGGACAAGCTTCAATTTTATAAAATTACAGATAGTTACCTTTCTTATTTAAGAACTATTGAGCCGAAAATACATAGCAATTATCCTAATCGAGTTAAGCCGCATATTGGTGTAATCATAAATATTGGAATTCATCAATATTTTGCCCCGTTATCCTCATATAAACCAGAAAAATATGACCGTATTAAAACTTGGAATAAAACAATTTTTAAGATCTATGGCTCTAATCCAAATGAAAAAATATCTGTAATTCATCTTAATAACATGTTTCCAATCATACCAACGGAAATTGAAAGAATCGACTTTAGTTTAGAAGAACGAAAGTATCGTGTTCTACTTGAAAAAGAATACCGGTTTATAGTAGCCAATCAGGAAGCAATACGCCAGAGAGCCCATGAATTATACCAAGATGTTTTAAAAGGTAACACATTCTATTCGAAAATCTCAAATAATTTTAATTTGTTAGAAAATGAATACAGGAATTATTCACTTCAAAATACAAGTGCATCTTGAATCATGAAATTTGCTGAATCGCTCTTAACGACATTATCCCCCTCATTTGATTTTATATTCCCAAGGCAAAGGGATTGGCGTTATCAAAAGCAGATACACAGAACAAAAGAAAAGAAATAGATGATTTAATGAACGAGTTGTTTGAGGATTAATTCTGAACGGGTTATCAAGTTAAGTATGATAACTCTTCCATGGAAAATTTAAGAGTATTCATAAGAAGTTCGTAGGAAAGATACCAAACTAAACAAGCAGGGACTTGAACAACTTCAGCTCAAGCCCCTGCTTGTTTTTTTATGTTTTCAATTGACCGGTGAAGACCAAGACGCCGTTTTGTTCCGCGAGGTATATGATGGAGAGGAAAGAACGATATGATAAAAACTATCTCTCTAATTCTCTTCCTTTATCCTGCTTTTCAATTGTAGGCATTTGATTCTGAACCTTTTCATTCTCCCTGTCTTTTAAAAAAGAGCGTTTAACCCATTCAGGAATATCTTTAGATATCGTCTGAACTCTCCCTTTATCGACTTCCAAAACCAACCTAAATTTTGATGTGTTATCAAATACAAAGGAACGGTCTGCCAACTTCATCGCCTCGGGTAGATTCCCAATGGATCGATCATATCGTCTCCGGATATCCTCCTCCGGAATATCATGTCCACCCTGTTCCACTCTCATTTTCACCCGTTGGATATGGTATTCAACATTTTTAAGGCCCACAAAATACAGATTGATTTCAAAACCTGCAGTTTTAGCTTGCTCCATCTGACGTATTGCATTCTTACCGGCAAGTGTCGTTTCAATGGAAAAGCTTTTTCCATCCTGGATACACTGACGCACTCGTTTTATAGCTTCCCTTCCTGCTGAAGGGGAAACTGACTCTGGATGCTGAGGATTAATCGTTCTCGCTATGGCATCTGGATCAATAATTTCGCCAACCCGATTAGCAAGTTGCTCTGTAAGAGTGCTTTTCCCTGCTCCGTTGGTTCCAGCAAAAACCGTCATGACGGGTTTACTCATTTGTATTCAATTTCCTTTTGCTCACCATTCTCGTAAATAATCTGAGTCTTTCTTCCATCAGGATATTCTTTGATCATTTTTTCATTTTCTTCGTATACAATCGCTACTCCATTTTTTTTCGCCTTTTCCCTGGATGACTTTGTAGCCTTTACTAAAGCTTCATTCAACTCTGATATCGTTATACGCTCCATGTTACGCAACCTCCATCTCTGTGTGAACGTCAACTACAGTCCTTCATAAAACGTCAATATATAATTGCTGACCCGTACAATGATTTTTTATTTATATTACCAAATATAATCACCTTAAACACCTAAAAGAAAATGCAAATGATCTTCATACTCTCTTATAATCTTGTAAAAAGTGTTTTTTTTCAGCTCTAGCTTCTTCATAAATTCTACAGCGGATAACTCATTATCTTTCCAGCGCGGATACTCCGCATCTAGGATGCCCTTTTGCCTAGGCGTAAGAGTATTCAGGTTGATCTTCGGACGTCCCAGGTGTTTTCCCTTCTTCTTTGCTTCAGCAATCCCTTCAGCTTGTGCCTGTTTAATCCCTTTACGTTCTTCTTCAGCCAGCCAACTCAGAATCTGAAGGACTAAATCCATAATGAGCTGACCGATCCCTTCCAGGTCTTCATACTTTCTTGTATCAAGAATAGGAATGTCGATCACAACAACGTGTATCTTGGCATCAATCAACCATTGCCACTCTTTTAGGATCTCTTGCTTGTTACGGCCAAACCTATTGATAGACTTAACGAACAAGATATCGCCTTCACGCAAAACACGCTTCAGGAGCTTATATTCAGGCCGGTCGAAATTTTTTCCGCTGGCCTTGTCAATAAATATGTATTCATCCGGAATGCCCTGTTCTCGTAGCACTGTTACCTGTCTATCTTCGTTCTGATCTTTTGTTGATACCCTAGCATATCCATATTCCCTCGTGAATGTCCTCATAGCCGCCCTCCGAAGTTTGTAAAGGTATATTATATATTATAAACGTTTTTAAAATAAAATAAACACCTTTAGGGAGAGTGAAATCTATTTATTTGAAGTGTCCCTAAAGATATACCTTTACGGACAATACTCGCGATGCCCCATTAAGCTACTGGCAGAATAGCTCAACTGAAACCGCTTGAATATTTCCCCGTATTCATAGTAATGGATATTTTCGAGAGGAGCTGTTGGTTTGCCGAAATTACTATTTGACCCAATGAAACATCCCGATTGGATCCCGCCGCAAACGGCTGAGTGGCATGCAAATTTGGCATTGGAAAGCGGCGGATACAAGTACCCCTGGAAATCTGTGTTTGACGAGCCGCGTGCGGAAGTCATTTTTACGGAGAAAATTTCGGCTTTTCTCCATGAGAACGCGAGGGTTTTAGACGTCGGCTGCGGCCACGGTGAATTTACGAAGACGTTTGTCCATAGAGCAAAAGAAATCATGGGAATCGACGTCGATAAGAAATACATAGCAACAGCAAATGAGGGTGCCAGCGAATCTGTAAAATTTCTTGTCGTAGATGCCAACAAGCCATTGCCTTTTTCCGGTGACTCCTTTGACGTCATCTACACAAAGAAAGGTCCATGGCTATTCCACAAGGGAATGGAGGAGGGCCATCGGATTATAAAGCCTGGCGGTACTGCGTTGGGGCTATACCACTGTGGGACGGATGGAGGCCTTAGAAGTTTATTTCCAGGGTTGTATTCACCACATCCAGACAGTTACTTGGAGGATATTACGGCGAAGTTTGAAAGCCAAATGTCCGAAAGCAATCTGGAGCGAATTGAACTGCGGATATTTGAAGAGGTTGAATATCTGTTGACCCCCGAGGATGTACTGATTAAGAAATGTTTTGGCCAGAAGGAATCGCTGAAGAAAATCGTGTGGCAGGAATGCTTAAAAGATGTAGAGGAAATATTTTATCAGCATGCCACTCCAAGAGGTCTACGCGTCGTGAACTATCATGCTTTGATGATCGGAAGGGCAAGATAGCTTACCAATGTGCCTCAACTTACGGAGAACTATAGCTGAATAGACACAATGGCAGTTCGGGCAGGGGTCGTTGCCATTTTCAAAGGCATTGAGGTTGCCCGGGCAAGTGGTGTGACGTTCGGCAGGCCCAAGCAGGGGATTGATGACAGGTTTATCCGCACATACGCACTATGGAAATCAGGCCAGATTACAGCGACGGAGGCTATGAGCCAAACCGGGATGAAAAAGCCCACTTTTTATCGGCGTGTAAAGGAGTACGAGCAGCAGTTGTCGAAAGTGTGACTCTGCGCTTACTGCCCCGACGGGGGCAATTTGTTTGTCTGAAAATTACACCCTGTAATGTGGGAGGGATACCTATCAATACAAAATATATGGCGCGTTTATTGGATATGGTCCTTCCGGAGGACTTTGTACCGGACATGGAAGATGTACTTCCCTTTAAGCAGAGACTTCAAGAAGAACTTTTCCAGCCTTTGACGGTTGCGCATATGAATGGGTTTCTCCGTGAGTTGTCTGAAAAGAAAAAACGCTTCATGTGCAAGTATCTGAAGATTCCGATCCGGATCCATCCTAAACGGGTCTTCCCGGAAGCTGTCTTTTTTAAACATATTCCCCTTTTTTACAGGAACAAGAGGGGAAACAAAAGCTCTTATATGCCATATTATTAACGGTCTTTGACGTATATGAAGATACAGATGAATCACCGGAGGCGCTTTTGTCCTCAGAGGAAAAAAAGGTGAAGACGTATGGTTTCTGGCATTACTATTGGGCGCTTCGGCTATATCCGGAACGTAACGAACAGGTCGAAAAACGATTGGGGGAACTTGCCCTGAATCCGCTGGTGCAAAGTCATCATTCGGTAAGAGATTCCACATCCATGGCCACAACCGATCAAGATAAGATAATGTCAGATCAGGACAAGCAGCTGTTGGCCCTGAAACGGAAACTGGAACGGGAATCAGGGTTTCGTCAGCAGGCTGAGCAAGAACTAAACCGTTTGCGTAAAAAACTGCAACACCAGGAAAAGCTTGCATCCCAGTTCTCTGCGGAGAACAACAAACTCAAGGAATTAGTAACTGAGGTGAAACAGGCTGAGCAGGACAAGCAGCGAGCACTGGAAGAAAAGCGGCTGCACATCAGGAACTTTCAAGAGGAAAGGAGCCGGTTGCTGTCCCAAACTCGATCACTCGAGGGTGAGCTGGCCAGACTACGAGAACAAGCGGCAGCTGCAGAACGTGATCTCAAACAAAGTAAGCTGCGGTTAGCCATCGAGCGAAATAAACCTGAGCATCCCGCGGAGCTTGCCAAGCGGTTAGTGAAGGCCCTGTATGCAGAATCGGAACAACTGTGCCATGGTTTCTATAATAACGGAAGAGAGGGGATTACGCAGCGAAAGGAAATTCGTGCGCTGTTTGACCTTATAGATCTCCTGGAGCAATATCAGCAAGGAGAGGATGAGATCACGACGGAACGTCCAAAGGCACCTGCTGTTATCCATACCCCCAAAACGGAGGTTCAGGAAAATAAAACAGGTGTCAACGGTTCTTTTAACCGCCGGGATCATGGCGGATACATCGTATTAGAAAACGGTGAAACGTTTAATATTACAGAATCGATGGTCTATCATCATAACTTGGAGCATGAAGCGGAGGTACAATGTACTCCTTACCAGGAAAACGGCGTTTCGCTTTACCGCATTGAACTGTTATTGCAGGGGGACGATACCTTTGCCCCCATTCATCAGTTTGACGGGTATGTGGAGCTCGGCGAACATTATACATGGTACTGCGTGGACATCAATAATTCAGAGAATCGCTATCCCCTTCATGAGAAGGATGTTCAGATTCAGCAGCCGGTGGACGGTGATCCGTGTTTATTCAATGTCGCTCTAGGAGGGCACATCGCCCGGTTATCCCGGTTGTATCGGGAAATACCAGATGAGACAGAGAAAGAAGAAAAAACCAAACACCGTATCAAACCGTCGGCTCTGCCGAAAACCCAAACAAAACCGGAGCCTTTTTTGTCTGGCTGTCGTATTGCCATTGTGGGCGGACAGCAAAAATGGTTCGAGACGGTTGTCTCCGAAACCGGGGCTGAACTTATTCATGAGAACGGTGATCATCCGGAACGGACTCACGCCGATTTACGCCGAGCTAATGCCCTATTTTTGCTGCTTACTGCAACTTCCCACCGGGCAACGTGGAGTTGTATCGAAATTGCTAAACAACAACGTATTCCTCATTTTGTGATTCAAGGTTCGAAGTCAAATTTGCGATCGCTCCTATGGGAGCACAGAGAAACGATATTACGAAGGCAATAGAGGTGGGGGAAACCGACGGACATTACGAAAAAGAATTGTAATGGACGACTTTGAAAGATGATGGAGGAACAGCTTTTAAGTTTGCTTGCTTATGTGGCCAGCGGCAGGTTGAAGGTCTTGATGTTGATGAAGCAAAGTATGAATTCCAGCCATGTGACAATGGTCATCCAGAAGCCAAATATCGTTCCCTGCCGTCTCACATGATTACTTAACTTATATCGTTAAAAAAATGCCGGAGGCAAAATAATAAATGGAAAAGGGGATAGTTTCATTGTAAATAAGAACACATGTCAAACCGTAAGGGCAACCTACGTTGTCTATAAGACTGATGAATTTGAGATTTTCTTTCTTGCTTACTTAGCTTCCTTTGTGACACCCAGTACTTTACCTTGAATATTTTCATATGGTACCGGACCGAAATGACGACTGTCTACACTTCGTCCCCAATTATCACCAATCACGAAAATATGATTTTTAGGAATTTTCATTTTTGGGATACTCTGATTAAAAAAGTCCATTTCCTCTTGTGATAATTCAAAATTAGGATTATCCTCTTTTTCTTTTTCAATATAAACATTTTTTGTAAAGCCATATTTCGATACTTCTCCAAAGAAATAATCTAATTTCTTATTATTTACAAGAATTTTCCCTTTCTTGATTTCAATACTATCTCCAGGATTGGCAATAACTCTGGATATATTATAATCAGCCAGCTTAAAATCTGGGTTACCTGGAAATCCTTCGAATTCTGGGGGTTGAAAATATACGATATCACCTGGTTTCAATGTTTTATTATCAATTACGGTATCAACTACTAATGATCCATCTTCGATAAAATGATACTCAGATCTCGTTCTGCTCATATTGTCAATCTTATAATCAATAAACTTTAAAACTTTAGGTTTTTCTGAAACGTTAATGTTTTCAAGAGTATTCTTATTTGTAGTACAGCCTGTTATTGACAAAATTAAAACCATCAAGAGCAGTAATTTAATTTTCATACGAATACCTCCTGCTGTAATATTAGATATAAATTATAATATGCACTCAATTACTGAGTGCATATCTAAAAAATTATTTCAATTGAAACTTGGGAACATTTGTTGGAACAGAAAGCAAGGAGAGATTAAACTCAACATCAGATTTATACTCATTAATTATTAATGAATGGGTAACTTTATCGTCACGACTATAAATACTACTCAATACAATATTTCTATCTTTATCTAACGTGATTTCTGTCTTCGTCTTTGCTTGACCTTCCAATTCATTTTTTTCGAGATGCGAAATGTCTCCTGTACTTTTTTGATTAATCGATAAAATACCATTTTTTATATCCGATTTTATTCTCTCTGTAACTGTTTCACTTAAAAACAGATGAGGAATCGGATTTACATTCTCATTTGAATAATCTCTTACCACAATATCATTTGTCATTTTATTATACTGATATAAAATGTATCCGTCCCAAATTTCATAATTCCCGGCGTAGGGCCCTTCGATCACATCGAATCGGTAATGGCCCTGTTTATTAAACCACACTTCGTATTTAGATGTAACATACTTCCCTTTGATTTGTTGCTGTACAGCTTCTTCCCCCTCATCAGTTAAAAGCATTACCGGGGGCTCTTCTTGCCAGTATGTCTCAGTGAATGCAATATATTTTGATTCCGAATTAGCAGCGTTACTTTCAGAAGCAGATGAATATGGCGCTAGCAATACAAAGATCATTAAAGAAACCATTGGCAAAATAAAGTATCTCATAGATTTCATTTATCTCTTATCCTCCTTTGTGTTAAAAATCCACACGATTTCTCATTGGATGCCATAATTGTGCATTAGACCCGTTCGGGTTTTTTAGTTGGTAATAGTAGTAAAACCAAACCATATTATTTTTCTGTGGAACATTTACATCAGGATTAAATTGTTGCCAGGTGTGTCCAGTATTTCTATTATTACGATAGCTATTATTTTCATAAACGACATTTGCTGCACTTCCATAAACGGTTAACAAGAGAATTTTTCTATTCATAAATACCCTCCTGATTCAAATCATTTCGAGGCGACGTTCATTGCCAGTGGAGAACCCGGTAATAGTCAGTGGTTTGTAGACAGTGCACAATCTCGTTTAAGCCGTGCTATTGGACTAAGCACACCTGTTCGACAATTTCTAAGCGTCCAGGCTTCCGGGTTATAAATGCGAACGATAAGAAGATCTTTACAGCCGCAGCGAGTTCAAGCTAATTTGTAGCTGCGAAAGTTGAGTTAATAACAAGCATTATTTCTACAATCAATTGGAGTTTACGGTAGTAGTTATTAGCCTCCTCGTGATCATACTCTTTTTTGCCAGGTTGTTAGCTAGAATAAAAGAAAATCTGCGGCCTTGATTTTGAGCCCGACGTCGCTGCCCCATCTGCTCGGCCGCTTGCTTTTATCGTTTTCTCTTAGTTCCGCAATAGAAGCGAATGGATGACAACTGCTGCTTCTCGTCCTTGCGTTTGTATGGGACACATCCCATTCCGGTCCACAGGCAGATGAGTGGACCGCACTTCAAGGCCCAGTTTGTGAGTACCTTATGCGGGTTGACGGACAACAGATCCCTCATTCCTTGGGTTGAACAAGTAGGTGCTGCAGCGCGAATCCGGAGAAATAGAACTTGACGGACAAATGAGAACTAGGCAAACGGAAAAGGGGTGCATTATGATAGGACATATTGGTCGTAAGAGAACTCCTAAAGACGAAGGGGGACAGGGGGATACTATGTTCAGATCGACATCCTGGCGCATTTTTGTGATAAGCGGCATCTTTTTTGCAATTACAATCATACCGTTCTCGTTGTTTCTAGCCAACCGATTTTCTCATTTCGCTTACTCCCAGGTGGGGACGTTTAATCAGGACCGCATCGACGAAATGGCAGAGCGGGTCGAGTACATCCTGGCTAAGTTAAAATGGTACAGCCTGACCATGTACGAAGATCGAACCGTGCAGAATTGGATGTATGCTTCCGCCGACAATCTGCTGCAAAATGCCAGCACGATGGGAGTGTTATCTAAATATTTATCTCACGAGCCTTATATTGAAACCGCTTACTTATTTAGCTTCCGTAAACATGAGGTGATCGACTCCAAAGTCGGATTGCTTTCGTTCGAGGAATTTGCCGATCAGCCGATGCTGAAGCGGATTGAGCGTACGCCAGGGACCTTCCTTCGTTATTTTGATCATCAGATAGGAAACAACACGTATTTGGCGCTTCAGCTTCCTTCGGCTCCTGTGCAGAAAAACCGCGACGGGTATCTTGTCGTCCTGTTTGACAAGAAAGAGCTGCAGAAGCATTTGATTTCAGGCGACGGAAGGGCTGATACACTGCTTTCCATTGTGGATGATCGAGGAAGGTTGATTCTGGGGGAACGGGATGAGCATCTCGAGGAGACCATGGATAGCATCCAGCCGGGACGGAAGGGTGGTTCATTTGAGCTGAGCCATACGGGAGGGAAAGCATTCGTCAATTATGCGCGGATGGAATCGCCGGAGTGGACTATTATATCTGTCACTGAAATGAAGCAATTCCGCGAAAAGGCCGGGGCGTTCAAAACAGTCATCATCGCCTGTTCGCTCTTACTGCTCGCGGCGCTGCTTCTGGTCGCCTATTGGAATTCGCGCCGTTTCGTCGGGCCATTCCGCCGGCTGGCGGATCAACTGCAGCGGAAGCTTGGCGTGAAGGGGGAGAACGATTACGGCGTTATCGAGCAGGGCGTTGTTATGCTTCGCGATCATTATCCAGTGATCAAGACCGAATATTTGCGGCAATGGCTGCTGCAGGGCAGGCTGACCGAAGGCGCCAGAGCGGCGGTTGCGCGCGAATCGTGCCTGCTTGATTATGAGTGGCTTCGGTTGGCTGTGATCAAGATTGATTCCTATTACGAAATTTCCGAGCAGTACGATTTTGTCTCTCGCAAGCTGCTCAAATATGCAATCGGTAATATCGCAGAGGAGCTGCTCGGCACAGCTGAACGGCCGATCGAGGTGGTCGATTTTGGAACCGACCATTTGGTCGTGCTGGTTGGCACGGCCAGTTCCCTCCCTGATCCCGAGTTGACCAAAGAGCTCAAGGAGCTTAGCCGTCAAGTCAGCCGTTACGTAAAGCTGGACGTGACGATCGCCGAAAGCGAAGCGCGGCGCGTACATGACGATTTACGCAAAGTATACGACGATATGAACGAACTGACATTATTCAAGTTTGTCAGCGGTGATGACAAAATCTACGTCGAACAAGACTTTGAACGGTATGCCGATTTACAGGCGCCGATCGACTCCGCCGTGCATGAAAGCTTGATCCAGACGATTCGAAGCGGCAAAGAGGAGAAGGTGCTGGCCATGCTGGACGAGGTGTTCACGCGCCTTAAGACGATGAAATATACCGAGTGTCAATTCCAACTGAAGCTGCTTCTGTTTGCGATCGTCAAGTCGTTCAGCAAAGTGATGTCTATCCAGAGTGTTGAAGGGATTGAGCGCCACTTGAGGCAGTTCGCCACGCTTACTGATGTTCATGGATGGTTGAAGGAAGAAATCGGGCGGATTATCCGGCAGCTTAGCGATCAAAAGGGATTCAATCGCAAGGAAAAGCTGGTGAGGGAAATCATCGAGTACGTCCGTTATCATACCCATGACCCGATGCTGTCGGTAGACGATATCGCTGACCATATCGCTTTGTCGGCCAAATACGTCCGGCAGCTGTTTCACGAACATTATGGCATGCCTCTATCGAATTTCATCTTGAACGAGCGGCTCGGGAAGGTTAAGGAACTGCTGGAGCAGACCAGCATGCAGATCACCGAAATTGCAGAGCAGTCCGGTTTTCAGACGAAAAGCCACTTTTTCACTGCATTTAAAAAAGCGACCGGTATGACGCCAAGCCAATACCGCGATAGCAAGGCGAGCGAGCGGATGGAGCGGACGCGGCAGATAGCCGGGAACTCTGCGAATTAGAAAGGTCAACGGGCGATTGAGAACCGGCCAGACCAATAACAACCGGCCGAACGCTTGCGAATCGGCCGCGCGAGAACCGAATCCGGCCAATGAGAACTAGGCAAGCAGCAGCCGTGAATGCTACGATGGCTCCGTTCGAATCCTGCAAGCCGCACAAGAAAGGAGGGACGCTTTTTGGAGCGACGTAGAAGGTTCGGCGGGTCGTTTGTGCACGAGCTGTCGCGGAACCGGTATTTATACTTGCTGGCGCTGCCCGGCATTGCGTTTCTGGTCGTATTTGCGTATATGCCCATGGCTGGGCATCTGCTCGCCTTCCAGGATTACCGGCTATCCGATGGAATATGGGGGAGCGAATGGGTCGGATTTAAGAACTTTGAGTTTTTCTTCAATGGGAAAGACTGGCTGCGAGTGACGCTGAATACCGTTTTCCTGAATGCACTGTTTCTCGTAACGGGTCTCGGCAGCGCGGTCGTGCTGGCTATCTTTCTGAACGAAATCCGAAACAGGCTGTTCAAGCGAATCACGCAATCGTTCATTTTTTTACCGTATTTCATTTCTTGGCTTGTCGTCAGCATGATGACGTTGACGCTATTCAGCACATCCGAGGGGCTCATTAACCGCGCGCTTGCCGCCCTTGGCTACGAGGGAGTGGACTGGTATTTGACGCCTGGCGTATGGCCGTATATCTTAACCGTCATTAGCGCCTGGAAGATTGCCGGCTATAATTCCATTATTTTTTTGGCCGTCATTACGGGCATCTCCTCGGAATATTACGAGAGCGCCCGAATAGAAGGCGCGAGCCGGATGCAGCAGATGCTCTACATAACGCTGCCGTTGATGCGGCCGACCGTGATGATATTGGCGCTGCTTGGGATTGGCCGTATTTTCTACGGTGATTTCGGCATGATTTACGCAATCATCGGAGATAACGGCATACTCTTTCCAACGACAGATGTCATCGATACGTATGCGTTTCGTGCGCTGAGGCAGCTGGGGAATTTCAGCATGTCCGCTGCCGTTGTCGTGTACCAGTCCTGCATGGGGCTTGTCACAATTCTGATCTTCAATGCGATCGCGCGCAAGGTGGACGCGGATTCAAGACTATTCTAAAGGAAGGTTGGGCGAGTTGGCATGAGGCCGGATTCGGGCTTTTCGATCGCTGTTGTTCCCGAATCGTTATGATCGTATAAGCTCGTTAAGCGGATACGATTCGGGAACAAAGGCGACCACTTGCGTTTCACCAGCTCCGAACCGGCCCTTTGCCTCAGTCCCAACCAGTTAAGGTGTGATCGAAGTGAGAGAACGGTTGTTTCTTGTTTTGATGTACGCAGTGCTGGGCGCTTTTGCGCTGTTTTGCTTCATTCCGTTCTGGATTGTGTTCATCAACTCGTTCGCCGATGAATCGCTTCTGCAGACGGCGGGGTACCAGTTGCTGCCGAGCAAATTCAGCCTCCATGCGTACAAATTTTTGCTTTCCGGCAAGCAGGTGTTTCTAAGCTATGGCATTACGATTATCGTGACGATCGCCGGCACGGCGCTGGGCGTCCTCTTGACAGCTGCCTATGCATACACGCTGAGCCACCGGAAAGTGAAGTACCGCCATATTTTATCGTTTCTAACCTTCCTGACGATGCTGTTCGGCGCTGGACTTGTCGGCTTTTACATGCTGATCGCCAACTGGCTGCATCTGAAAGACTCGGTGTGGGCGCTCATTTTGCCCTATCTGCTCAATCCGTTCTATGCCTTCATTCTTGTCTCTTACTACCGGACGCTGCCGTATGAATTGAATGAAGCTGCGACTGTGGACGGCGCCAATGATCTCTATATTTTCTTTCGCATCATCTGGCCGATTTCGCTGCCTGTTATCGCCACGGTGAGCCTGTTTTACGCGCTGCAATATTGGAACGACTGGTACTTGTCATTGCTGTTTATCGACAATCACAAAATGCTGCCGCTGCAGATGATGATCCGCCAGCTTATGTCCAATTTGAATGTTATGGCTTATGTGAGCGGGAGCCAGACGCAGTACAACGTCGTCGTGCCGACCTATGGCATGCAGCTGGCGATCGTCTGCGTTACCATCGGCCCGATCGTGTTCGTCTATCCCTTCATCCAGCGCTTCTTTATTAAAGGTTTGACGCTTGGTTCGGTAAAAGGGTAGAGCGGCAAACGTGAAGGCGTTTGGCCGGTTTGAGCTTCAATCGCTGCAGATTATGAACCGGCTCATCTGCCTATTTTCTCTATTATTGATTCAGGGGGAATGACTATGAAAAAGCTATTGCCCATCGTGCTCGTGTTATTGATCGCGCTCATCGCGATTGCAGGTTGTTCGGGCAAGAACGAAGGGGAAGGGAAGGCGCCCGGACCGTCGGGTCAAACCGGAGACAGCGTCAGCGGTGACGCCAAACTTGAAGAGGTGAAGCTGAAAATCATGATCCCCGGCGATCGGCCGCCGGATATGGATTTGGTCATCGCTGAAGCAGAGAAGCGAATGAAGGATACGATCAACGTCAAACTCGACGTCGTCTTCGTACCCTGGTCCGATCTGGCTCAAAAGACACAGGTGACGCTTGCTTCCGGCGAAAACATCGATCTCATCTTCGATGCGCCATGGCTGCATATCAACCAAATGATCGCTAACGGATTCTATGAGCCACTGGACGACCTGTTGACCCAGTACGGCCAAACGGTGCTCGAGAAACGGCCGCAGCAAATGTGGGACTACAACAAATACGGCGGCAAAATTATGGCCGTTCCGCTCGGCGTCAGCTACATGTCCGGCAATTCCTACATGGTGCGCAAAGATATTCGCGAGAAGCTCGGCGTACCGCCGATTAAAACCTATGAAGATTTGATCGCTTTCGCCTACAAGGTGAAAGAGCAGGAGAAAGGCATCATCCCGATGACCGCAGGCTCCGGCACTTATTCATTTGTCGCTCACCATGCGCTGAACGATTACGAAACCCATGTCAGACCGACCCACGCCCTGGGCAACAGCCTAATGCTCTATTACAAGAACAATGACGGCAAAGTTTACAATTTGCTGGAGGATCGGGAGCCGATCGAAACTTGGCTGGCGAACACGCGCAAATGGTTTACTGACGGCCTGATTTTCAAGGACATTTTGACGACAAAAGATTTTCATCAGCCGATCTCGGCAGGCAAAGTGGCAATCGTCACGAACGGCGCGTTCGGCATCGGCGATTCCCTCAAGAACACGTTAAAGAACAATGTGCCGGACAGCGAGCTGGAGACGGTCACCTTCTTTAATCCGGAGAAGGGCGCGAACATCACCGATTTCAAACAGTGGAACTTTCTGGCCGTTCCGAAGGTAAGCAAGAATAAGGAGCGGGCGATTATGTTCCTGAACTGGGCGAATGAGAAGGAGAACTACGACCTGCTTTCTTACGGAATCGAAGGGAAGCATTGGGAAGCGGTAGGAGAAGACAAAATGAAAACCCTGGATACAGCTGGCTACTCTGCATTCGGCTATGTTTGGCTGTGGAATCCCGTCGATGAGCGCAGTGATGTGAAGGGCGAGAATGAGGAGTTGAACGCTGTGCTTAAGGATGCCGACATGTTCACGACCGATATTTTGGCCGGCTTCGAATTTGACAGTACCCCAGTGCAAAACGAGGTCAGCCAGTACAATACGGTTGATGGGCAATACTACACGGCGCTGTTCAACGGGGTTATCGATCCGGACGAGACATTGAAGAAATTTGAAGCGGAAGCCGGCCCTGCCCTCAAAAAAATTCAGCAGGAACTGCAAAAGCAGATTGATGAGTTCCTGGCGGCAAAGGCGAAGTAGACCAGAATCACCTGAATACTGATAAACCGAAGTTTGCTTATCCATGCCTAAGAATCGCCCGAAGTGCGGAGTGTTTGGCAGCGCTGCACTACTGCTGTTGCCCACTGGAAACTCCGCGCCGCTGGCGGTACTGGACGCGGCGGTGACGGCTTCCTCTTTCGGAGGAAGCCGATCTTATACGCTTTGCTGCTTGCTTATACCAGATTTCGCGAAAGGGGGGATCAAAATTTAGCGTTCAACCGGAACAGAAATAAGGGTTTAAAGGTTCTTGATATTTCTGTACTCGAGAATAAAGAAGAGGAGTTGGCCTTGATGAATTTGAATAAAAAATGGGTATCCGGATTATTGGCAGCCGTATTGCTAATGGCTCCAGTCTCTGCGGTGCAGGCGAAATCGCTTGTCCCGGATGTGACTGTTCTGCAGGAGGTGGATGCAGAACAGATGGAAACAGGGAATGATTCAGGTAATCCACAGGTCGAACTGGATCCATTGACGGATACCGGTGAACCGAAAGCGGAACAAGCACCACAAGCAATAGACGAAAATCAAGCGGCAGCATCATCGGCAGTGAAGGAGGCGCAATTCCGCAATCTCGCGGCAGACCTTCCGTATGAATGGTCTGAAGCTCCGGAAGCTTCGCATCCCGATGACGGATACAAGCTTACGGACGGAAAATACGGCGCATTGGATATGAACGACCCGGCATGGGTAGGACATCTGCGCGGAAAGGCTCGCGAAGTTGTGTTCGATCTCGGTGAGGAAAAGTCAATTGGAAAGATCACGGCTAATTTCTTTCAAGATTATCCGGCGAATTCGATTCTCGTGCCGCTGTCGGTATCGATGTATGTCTCCGACGATAAGGAAAATTGGGGGCTGCTTTCCCATAACGCTACGCAGCTTCTGTGGGGAGAAGGACCGCCCAGACAGGAGACCTTTGAATGGGATGGCAGCCGGGATGGAATCAAAGGCGGGAATACGGAAGGCAAGCTGGCTTATGCCCGTTATGTGAAGGTGACCTTTTATATGCATCCTACACAGTGGGAATATATTGACGAAATCGAAATTATGGGTATGGACGGCAAGATTGAAGGGGCGGTAAAGGTTCCTGCCGAGCAGCCTCGTTTTTTGGAGCCGGGGGAAGCTACGGCCGGGATCCGGAATCTGAATCTGTTTTATAACGGACAATACGCGAATGGTTTGGGCGATTGGAAGAAGGAACGGATTATCCCTAATATCAGTTATGTAAATAAAGACGGCGAGCCGGTCGATTGGCTTTATGACGGCGTTCTATATCTCGGGATTGCTTCGCCTGCCGGTCGCGATTTCGGTCAGGGACAAACGAACCTGGACGATTGGAAATGGTATTTGGATAAAACATTTGCAGCCACGGGCGATATGCAGCAGTTGAATGAGGCTGCCAAGGAAGTTGGGGCCAAGCTGAAACAGCCCGATCATCAAGTCAAGGTTGTGTTAATGATTCCGAATCCAGGGGAATCCTTAACCGATTTTGGCGACATTGACGGTAGCGGTTCCTTAAATTTCAACGACTCCGTCGTAGGCAAAGAAAAAGCGTCTGAAAACAGAGGAAAAGCGGTGCAGTGGTGGCTGGACCAGACCCGGCAAAGATGGCAGGCTGCCAACTACTCGAATCTTGAGCTTGTCGGCATGTACTGGATGCCGGAACAAATCGACATATCCGAATCGGGACCGGACATAGCTCGCATGGTGTCGGATAAAGTGCACGCCATGAACATGAAGGTTTTCTGGATTCCACACTCCTATGCTTACAAAATGTTTATGTGGAAAGACGTAGGGTTCGATGCCGCGGCGCTTCAGCCTAACTATTTCTTCGGCGGAATGGATTCCGACCGTCTGGACGATGCTACGGATACTGCA
Source organism: Paenibacillus sp. Dod16 (assembly GCF_049893405.1). Taxonomy (NCBI): domain Bacteria; kingdom Bacillati; phylum Bacillota; class Bacilli; order Caryophanales; family Paenibacillaceae; genus Paenibacillus; species Paenibacillus sp. Dod16. The sequence goes on along the minus strand of NZ_JBNDYG010000008.1, from coordinate 16,183 downwards.
AAGCGATACGGAATGGGGAACGAAGTTGAATTTGATGACGGAATGCTGACAGATCCCGTACTTCGTCAGCGTTTTGTCGAATACTTGGACAGCGGCGTCAGATCCGGTCTGATGCAAAATGGCTTCAGAGCTCACTATCAAGGCAATAATGCTGTATACAACTTGGGCGTAAGCAAGGATCCGAATTTGCGTTTAATGTATGACTGGCTGTATCAGTATTTGAACGGAACGTACGCCATCGACAGCAGCCCGGCGCCGGAGACGATGACGGAGCTTGTACAGCGTTATGTCGCGTCGAACGAAATCAATTCGGCTTTTGGCAATGAGTTGTTGTATCGATTGCAGACCATTAAGCTTCTTCTGGACGATAACAAGCCGAAGGATGCCGTAACGTATATGCAGGATTTTCTCGCGCACATTCACGACCCGGCCGTCCAAGCGCAAGGGTTGATTTCGGCCACGGCAGCATCGCAGCTTGATACCTACGCCCGAGTTCTCATTCAAACCTGGTCTGACGGCCGGGGGCTCAGCAATCTGGTTCTTGGCCAAAGCTATACGATTTCGCAGCCGCCTAACAGCAGCTATCCCGATTCCGGGAACGAACTTACGGACGGCCGATTCGGCGGGACGGATTACCGCACCGAGCAGTGGCAGGCCCATGCGGGAAGCGATTACCCTGACGAACGAAGCCGCACCATCACATTTGATTTGGGCAGCAACAAATCGATCGGGGCAATTAGAGCCCATTTTCTTCAGGATAAAGGACCTGGCATCTATTTTCCTCAGAACGTCGCTTTTTCCGTTTCATCTGACGGCGAATCCTGGAGCACGCTGGCAACCGTTTCTCCGCCACCGGCACAGGATGCTGCCTCGGCCGAGTTCGTGGGTTGGAGCGGAATAACAGATGGCGTGCCGGGGAAAGCGGGAGCCGATAAAGTGTCTGCCCGCTACGTTAAAGTCGAATTCCCGGTCAACGTCTGGGTCTTCCTGGATGAAATCGAAGTTCTCGGCATTGACGGCCCGGCGGGGGGTGGCATTGCAATCGACGGCGCAAGAGCCATGGTGGATGCCGCTGCGAAGAAATTGACGATTGACGGTCTGGTCGTGAACGGCAGCCAGTCCCAAGTGAATTTGAAAATAGTCGATTCGAAAGGGAAGGTTCGCTACGAAGGCCAGACGACCAGTACAGAAACGGGAAGTTTCGAATTCATGATTAAGCTTACTGGCAATTTAAAGGGAACCTGCGACGCCTATCTCTCTATGGAAGGAATGTCGGCCCCCGTTAAGATTTCATTCGAATACAACAAAAAGGACTGACGAGTTATTCCGGCACGAGCTCAGATTTCGATGGCATGTGGCCTGATTTCCTAGAAGTAGGATGAAGGCATTTCATGACAAAATTCTGAAGTGCCACACTGATGCATAATAACTAATGCTTCGTAAAAAATGCCATGGTCGCAGCGCGAGATTTCCACGTTGTGATCGTGGCTTTTACTTTAAATCGGTATTGATGAGTGCATGAGGAATATGTGACGCATCTCGATGTTAATGAACACGTCTCATATAGTGAAGTAGTTGCAGGCTATCTGAAAAATTCATACTACGGAAGTCGAGATTAATGTAAACGCATACTTATTCATGGTATAATGCATCTAATAGATTAGGCGATCTTAGTGATTTGGGGTTCTTATAATGCTGTAAATCTGGCTTGGGGGTGTTGCGAGGATGAGAAGGTATAACGTGTGGCGTCCAATTATGCTAATTGCGGTGGCGCTGCTTACGAACAGCTTGGTTACGAATTTGGCGGGTGTATTTGGCATGACGCCGGAGTCGGCAAGCAGTTTAGGTGTAGTCGCCATGATTATTGCCGGATTAATTACGTATAATCGCATGATGAAAACCCGTCGTAAATGAATAATCATTCATAGCATTCATCGGAATAATCAACATGCTTGTAAGCACCTTGCCGAGGTGCTTTCTTTTCATAAAGCGCAGTTATTTTTTTCCTGACGGAAGGATCTGATCACTTGCACGCTTGACTTATCACACCCGCTGTAACCCCCGTGTTATCTATAAAAACCGTGTTATCAACGCCACGCAATCTGCGGTTTCCTATCTCTACTAGAATTGGAATAAAACATGTCTTAAACGTTTCACCGCGGCACAGATGCAGTTTGACAGATTCACCCAAATTTATGTTGAAAAGGGTCTGTTTTATTAATATATTGTAAATAGCGCGAATCTAGTATTCGGGCATATATACCTAGGAGGGTTATCCTTAATGAAAAAAGGGGTCATATCTTTAATCAGTTTGGCGTTATCTGTCACAATGCTGGCAGGTTGCGGCGACAAACCAGCGTCGGAACCAAGCGGCGACGCACCTAAGGCAAACTTCAAGGTAGGGATGGTTACGGACGCAGGAACCATTGATGACAAGTCGTTTAACCAAGGAACATATGAAGGTATCGTGAAGGCCAACGAGGACTTCAAAATGGAGTATAAATACCTGAAGCCGGCCGGAACTACGGAAGCCGACTATTCGAAAGAGATCGGAAACCTGTATGATGCCGGATTTAAGTTCATTGTAACCCCAGGCTTCAAATTTGAAACAGCCGTGTTTAAAGCACAAGACAAGTATAAAGATGCTAAATTCGTTATTATCGATGGAACGCCTCATTCCGGGGAAGAGGGCGCAACACCGGTAGTTAAGGAAAATACCGTATCCATCTTCTTCGCTGAGCAAGAGTCCGGCTTCCTGGCTGGCGTAGCGACTGCGCTTCATGTGAAGGATGGGCAAGCTGGGTTTATCGGCGGCATGGAAATCCCTCCTGTACAGAAGTTCAACTGGGGCTTCCAGCAGGGTGTAGCTTATGCCAACGAGAATCTCGGCACGAAACTGGTAGTTAACAAAGAGAACGTTGTCTACCAAGGATCTTTTGACGATGTTGCAGCAGGCAGCCAATTGGCGGCTCAAATGTATGACCGCGGCGTAAACGTTATCTTCGCAGCAGCAGGCGGCGTGGGCGTTGGTGCGATTAACGAAGCGAAGACTCGCGTACAGAACGGATCTGAAGTATGGATCGTTGGCGTAGACGTTGACCAGTATCAAGATGGCGTTTATGAAGGCGACAAATCCGTTGTCCTGACTTCGGCCGTGAAGAAAATCGACCATGCGGCTTACGATATGATCAAAGCTGAAATGGAAGGTAAATTCCCAGGCGGACAGACACTTACGCTGGATGCAACTAATGACGGCGTCGGTCTTCCTGAGAAGAACCCGAACCTGAGCGATGACGTTCTTAAGCAAGTGGACGAAGTGTTTGGCAAAATCAAAGCCGGCGAAATTAAAGTAGCCGCTGAGCAAGGCGATTTGATTAAGTAATCCAAGACACCAAGGTCATCTACGACGTGGATAGACTTACTTGAAAAGCAGCGATACCGCATGAAAAAAGACGGATTCCCTCCGTCTTTTTTTAAGGTATTAGAATTTATAAGTTATTTCGGTGAAGCGTAAGCAATTCTGTAATCGCATTTATATGTTTTGGGGCCCCCGCAAAGTATTTGGAACAAGCATCGAAGCATAGGCTCCACTTTGTGGAGCTATTTTAGGTATCAGACCGTATCACCGGCGCAAGCGATTGCATTCTGATATTGAATGTAGAATTCGATCTATGTAACTGCGTTCTGGCTGTTTGGAAGTGAGTCGATCCGCGTTTTTTTAAAGCAATTTATGCATAGGAAGATATTCAACACAAAAGAAGGAGAGGACCCAAAACCATGGACTATGTTGTCGAGATGGTGGGCATCCGCAAGGAATTTCCCGGGATCGTAGCAAATGACGATATTACGATTCGGCTGAAAAAAGGCGAGATTCATGCGCTGCTCGGTGAGAACGGGGCGGGCAAGTCCACCCTGATGAGTATCTTGTTTGGCATGTATCAGCCTGACCGTGGCGTAATCAAAGTCAACGGCAAGGACGTGCGGATCTCGAATCCGAATGTCGCGAACAAACTCGGAATTGGGATGGTGCATCAGCATTTTAAATTGGTCGAGCCGTTTACCGTGACCGAGAATATTATTCTGGGCAGCGAGACGCGCAAGTACTTCTTCGGCTTGGATGTGAGATCGGCTGCCAAACGGGTCGAGGAGCTGTCCAAGCGATACGGCCTCAATGTAGACCCTTATGCCAAAATCGAGGATATCTCGGTCGGGATGCAGCAGAGAGTGGAAATTCTCAAAATGCTGTACCGCGATGCGGAAGTGCTCATATTCGACGAGCCGACCGCGGTGCTGACCCCTCAGGAAATCGAAGATTTGCAGGGCATTATGAAAAACCTGGTCAATGAAGGCAAATCGATCATTCTGATCACTCATAAATTGAAAGAAATTAAAGCGGTTGCGGACCGCTGCACCGTCATCCGCCGAGGCAAGACGATCGGCACCGTTGAAGTGGCAGACACGAGCCGCGAGGCTATGGCCGAAATGATGGTGGGCCGCAGCGTCTCCTTTAAGGTGGATAAGCAGGAGAGTCGCCCGGGCAAGACCGTTCTCGAGATTAAATCGCTTACGGTAAAGAACAGCAAGAAAGTCGATGCGCTCAAAGGCTTTAGTCTGGACCTGCATGCCGGGGAGATTGTGGGTATTGCAGGCGTGGATGGTAACGGTCAATCGGAACTGATTGAAGCCATTACCGGACTTCGCGAGGCCGAGAGCGGAACGGTGAGCTTGAATGGTAAAACGCTCAACGGTCTATCTGTCCGTCAACGGAATGAAAGCGGAATCGGCCACATTCCGGAGGACCGTCAAAAGAGGGGACTCGTGCTGGACTATACCATTGAAGAGAATTTGATCCTCGAGGTGTACAACCGCCCACCGTATTCCAAGAACGGGCTGCTGCAGCCAGCAGCGATCCGCAAGCATGCGGAGCATATCATTCAGAGCTTTGATGTGCGTTCCGGAACGGGCGGCCGGTCGATCGTGCGTTCGATGTCCGGCGGTAACCAGCAAAAAGCGATCATCGGCCGTGAGGTAGAGCGCGATCCGGATCTGCTTATTGCCGTTCAGCCGACCCGGGGCCTTGACGTAGGCTCGATTGAATATATTCACCGTCGTCTGATCGAACAGCGGGACAAGGGAAAGGCCGTTCTACTGGTTTCCCTGGAGCTTGATGAAGTGCTGAATTTGTCGGACCGCATTGCCGTTATTAATAACGGTGAACTGGTAGGTATCGTTAAAACCTCCGAAACGAACGAAAGAGAGCTCGGACTCATGATGGCCGGGTATCAAAAAGAGGAGGCACCACATGAATAACAGCGTAAAATCGTTGCTTGCCGTCCTGTTCGGACTCATTGCGGGGGCACTGCTTATGGCGCTGACTGGACATAATCCGGTAGAAGGGTATAAGTATCTCATCCAGGGTGGACTCAAGAACCCGGAGCGGATCGGAAATACGCTAGCGACGGCGACTCCGCTTATTTTGACCGGTTTGTCCGTGGCCTTTGCCTTCCGTACCGGACTGTTTAATATCGGTGCCGCGGGCCAGATGCTGTTCGGTGGCTTTTGCGCGACGGCTGTTGGCCTCTCGCTCGACCTGCCGCGGGCTCTGCTCCTGTTGATCATGGTACTGGTCGGGTTTATCGGCGGTGCGCTATGGGCGGTTGTCCCAGGGTTCCTGAAAGCTAAATATAACGTACATGAGGTCGTATCCACGATCATGATGAACTGGACCGCCTACTGGACCGTTTATTATGTCATTCCGGGTTACTTCAAAGGGGCGAGTCTGGAGACGGAATCGCGTCAGCTTCCACCGGAAGCCATGCTGCATCAGCAGTGGCTCAGCGATATGTTCCAAGGTTCTTATGTCAATCTGGGCTTTTTTATCGCGGTCATTGCTGTTCTAGTCGTCGCTTTCCTTATTAACAAAACAACGCTTGGATACGAATTGAAGGCGGTCGGATTCAACCGTCACGCTTCCGAATATGCGGGTATCGCTGTCAAACGCAGCATCGTGCTGTCCATGTTCATCTCCGGCGGCCTCGCGGGCCTCGCGGGAGTTGCACAGTATGCGGGGAATGCCTCCAGCATGCAGATCGGCATTCTGCCGAGCCAGGGATTTGACGGGATTGCCGTCGCTCTGCTCGGAATCAACGCACCTATCGGTGTTTTGGTGTCGGCCTTGTTTTTCGGGATTCTATACTCGGGCAGAGGGTTTATGAATGCCATGACGGAGATTCCGCCGGAAATCGCCGATTCGATTATCGCCATCATTATTTATTTTGCGGCAACCAGCATCTTGATCGAACGACTATACCGTAAATTGAAGCTGCGTCGCGCGGCAAATAAAAAGCAGGGGGAGTAAGGACATATGTGGACAACGATTGAACAGATTTTTCCGTATGCCATCGCTTACACGATCCCGCTTTTGATTACCGCCTTGGGCGCGCTGTTCAGTGAACGAAGCGGGGTCGTCAATATCGGCCTTGACGGCTTGATGATTGTCGGTTCTTTCATCGGAGCCTTTGTCATATTCAAAATGCAGGCCCAATGGCCCGGCCAATCGTGGGTATTATGGGTAGGACTATTAGCTGCGGCCGCTGCAAGTGCGCTATTCTCGCTATTGCATGCCTTTGCCAGCATTAATCTCAGTGCAAACCAGATTATAAGCGGTACGGCGATCAACATGATCGCGGGTGCCCTGACGATATTCCTTGCTCGTAACATTACGGGGAGCGGCAAGATCAGCATCACGAATGGTTTTGCACCGTTTGATGTGCCCGTGCTGTCTAAGATACCGGTTATTGGGGATTTGTTTTTTACCAAAACCTATGCAACAACCTGGCTTGTTCTGTTAGTGCTAGTGCTCAGCGCACTGATACTGTACAGAACGCCGTTCGGTCTGCGACTCCGGTCCTGCGGCGAGCATCCGCACGCGGCCGAAGCAGCAGGTATTAAGGTACAGTCCATGCGGTATGTCGGCGTCATGATCTCGGGTGCTTTTTCCGGACTCGGGGGAGCTGTCATTCTGTTGACGTATTCCGGTGAATTTACTGGGAACGTGGCGGGACTCGGGTTCCTGGCTCTGGCATCCTTGATCTTCGGACAATGGAAGCCGCTCGGCATCCTGCTGGCCACCTTGTTCTTCGGATTTGCCACGACGGTAGCCAACGTATCACAGGTCATTCCGTCTTTGGCGGTAATCCCGCCGGTCATTCTCAAAATTTTCCCTTATGTTGTCACACTGATCGCACTCGTGATTTTCTCCAAATCCTCGAATGCGCCGAAAGCCGTAGGGGAGCCGTTCGATTCAGGTAAACGGTAACGTATTGCGCAAGTCGATGTAAGACAAATAGAACCTCTGATATGCCTATCCAGCTTTGGGTTTAGGTCTATCGGAGGTTTTTTTACATCCAGCATACTTTAGGTTAGAACTCCCAAAACATATCTGGTATATATAGTAAATAAGGTAAGGAAATTTAATAGAATAGAGGAGTGAAAACCTGAATGCGCATTCGATTACATAGGCGCCAAAGGCCGTTAAGCATGCTTCTGGCAATCGTGATGCTTCTGAGTATCATCGTTCCTTTCAGCCCTGTGAAGGTGGCGGAGGCTTCCCCCCGGCATGACCAGGTTGTGATCAGCCAGGTGTACGGTGGCGGCGGGAATAGCGGGGCCACGTATACGCATGATTTTATCGAATTGTTCAATCCGACCGGCAGTCCGATCGACTTGACAGGCTGGAAGGTACGTTATGCAAGCGCAACAGGAAATTTTAACAATGAAATCCCTTTATCTGGTAAAATAGAACCTTATGCTTATTATTTAATCCAACAGCAGAGTAACGGCTCGGTAGGTGCTTCTTTGCCGACAGCTGATGATGCAGGAACACTGAACTTAAGCGGCTCTAACGGAAAAGTAGATCTGGTAAACGCCGCGGGCGATCGTATTGACCTCATTGGCTATGGATCGGCCTCAGAATATGAGACGAGCCCAACCGCAGCTCTCTCCAACAGCACGGCTGCGATCCGCAAGGAATTGACCGTTGGTCAAAATGATCGCGGACGTGACACGGATAACAATGCGGCCGATTTTATCGTTATGACTCCGGATCCCCGGAACAGTGCGAGTTCCGTTACGCCGGTCACGCCCGGCTCGGGCCTGGGAGCGGTAACGGCCAATCCGGAGCCTAATGCCTGGCCAGCCGGAACGGAGATTACGCTGAATCCGCCTACGGTGGGCGCTTCCGTTTATGCGGATGTGTATTTGTCCGGCGGAAACGGGTCCGATCATCCTTAACGAGCCTACGCGGGTGGATGCCTATGCAGCCCAAGATGGCCAGCCGGATGGGCCGGTCTCTTCGTTCCAATACGATATTTTAAGGCAAACGTCCGTCGCTGATGCCCGCAGCAAGGCAAAAGGCGAGCATGTATGGACGGAAGGCATCATTACGCATATCGAAGGCAGAGAAACCTACATTCAAGATGATTCGGCCGGTATCGTACTCTATGACTACCCTCTTAACGCCAGTGTTGGCGACCGGGTGAGTGTGGCCGGCGTGATGGAGATTTACAACAATCTTCAGGAGATCAAACCGCATGCCTTGCTGCCGCATGATGTAACGGGCGCAAATGCAGGAGTGCCGCAGGCTCTTCAAATCACCGGAGCTGATCTATCTGCAGCTTCGGGAGAGACTTATGAAGCGCGACTTGTCTACCTGGACGATGTCACCATCAAGTCCGAAAACAGACCTGGGGAATATACGGCCGAGCAAGGCGGTCATGAATTTATCATCTATTCCGGATTGTCCAAGCTGAAGACGGTGAAGACCTTCAGTCGCGTCACGGGTGTGGTGAAGCAGTTCGGCAACATCTATGAGCTAATTCCTTTAGGCGAGAATGCTTTAATCGAGGACATGTTCTCTGTGATCGCAAGTCCGGGTGCCGGACCTATAATCATTGGAGGGACGGTGTCGCTGTCCAGCCCTACGCAAGGGGCAAGCATCTATTTTACGCTCGACGGGTCAGTCCCGACGACAGCAAGTACACAGTACAGCTTGCCTATTCAAATAGACCGTGACACGACCATCAAAGCGATTGTTGTCTCGGGGGCGAATGAGAGCAAGGTATACGAATTTGCTTACAAGGCGACACAGCAACCGCGTATCGCGGATATCCAAGGCGAGGACCATACTTCGCCGTATACCGGACAGATGGTAACCGATATTGAAGGTGTTGTAACCCAATACGGTTACACGTTCTCTAACGGCAATATCAAGGGATTCTATATCCAGGATCCGAAGCCGGATTCCAATCCGGATACCTCGGATGCGATTTTTGTGTATTCCACGGATCCAAACCGGCCTCAAATCGGAGATCTGGTGAGTGTAACCGGAAAAGTGGCCGAGTTTAACGAGGGAAGCTCCAGCAACCTGACCTCTACTCAAATCGAGCTGCAATCCATCAAGAATCTGGGTCAGGGTCAACAACTGCCGGACCCTGTTACCTTAGGTGAAGGCGGGCGCCCGATTCCTGCCGCCATTATCGATAATGACAGCATGGCAACGTTCGATCCAGAGGAGGATGCCATCGACTTCTACGAGTCCCTCGAGGGCATGCTGGTCAGACTTCCGCAGCCAACGATCATTAGTCCGTATTGGACAAGCGGCGGTACCTACAACATTGCGACCCGTGTCGAGAATGATATCGCGGATGTCATTACGTCAGCCGGCGGACTGGTTCTAAAAGAGCAGGGGAATTTCAACCCGCAGCGTCTCCTGATTGCTTACGGCAATCCGGGACAAGAAGTGGGCACCGGCGATAGATTTGCCGATGATGTGATCGGCGTGATCGGGTATAACAGTGGCAATTTCAAGGTGATTCCGGCTAAAGGAGAATTGCCTGCAATCAACAGCAGCTCTTTTAAACAAGAGGTATCCACGATCGACGTAAAAGACGAACAGCTCAGAGTAGCGACATATAATATCGAAAATTTCTATCCGGGCGTAAGTTCCGCCAAAATCAACAAGCTGGCGGAGTCGATCGTAAACAACATCAAGTCTCCGGATATTATTGGTCTTGTCGAAGTACAGGATAACAACGGGGAGCAGAACAACGGAACTACCGCGGCAGATCAAAGCTACCAGACCTTGATTAACGCCATCAAGGCAGCCGGCGGACCAACCTACAGCTTTACCGATATTGATCCGGTGAATAATAATGACGGGGGAGCGCCGGGAGCGAACATTCGGGTCGGATTCCTCTATAACACCGATCGTGTCCAGTTATCGGACAGTGTAAACGGCAAGAAGGGATCACCGATTGAATCGGTGGCGTATGATGCGGCAAAGGATCAGCTGACTCTGAATCCGGGACGAATCGAACCGCTGAACCCTGCATTCAACGCATCGCGTAAACCTCTGGCAGCGCAGTTCGAATTCCAAGGGGAAAAAGTGATCGTCATCGCGAATCATTTTAACTCGAAATCCGGAGACCAAGGACCTTTCGGCAATACCCAGCCGCCGGTTCTCTCCAGCGAAACGCAGCGCCATCAGATCGCAGCGGTCGTGAACGGATTTGTGAAAGACGTGGTGTCCGCTAATCCTGAGGCGAACATCGTCGTGCTGGGAGATTTGAATGATTTCCAATTTACCGAGACGGCGAACATATTAAAGGGCAACGAATTAGACAACCTGATCGAGACGCTTCCGCTCAAGGAGCAGTACACATACACGTATGACGGAAACTCGCAGGTGCTGGACCATATTCTCGTCAGCAAGAACCTGACCCGTTCTACGCAAGTCGACATCGTGCATCTGAACGCCGATTTCCCGGCCTCCAAGGGCCGCGTATCGGATCATGATCCGATCGTCGCGCAGATCGATCTGAAGGAAGAAGCCGTGGACGGCTTCCCGCTGACCATTTTGCATACCAATGACACGCATGCCAATCTGGATACCGTAAGCTCGCCGGATAATATTGCACGCCGGGTTACGGCAATCAAGGAAGCCAAAGCGAATGCGGTCAATCCTCTGCTCGTGGATGCAGGGGACGTCTTCTCCGGCACGCTGTATTTCAATCAATATTTGGGACTCGCCGATCTGGAGTTCATGAATTTGGTTCAATATGATGCCATGACCTTCGGTAACCATGAGTTCGATAAAGGATCCGAGGTGCTGAACGATTTCATCGAGCATGCGGAATTCCCGTTTGTTTCCTCGAACGTGAATTTTTCGGCCGATGCTTTATTGACCCAGAAATTCAAGAATGAAGTGACCCAGGATGCCAGGGATGCAACCATCTACCCGGCCATCATCATGGAGGTAGACGGGGAGCAGGTTGGCCTCATTGGACTTACAACTGAAGACACGGCCAACATCGCTTCGCCTGGTGACGTAACTTTTGAGAATGCGGTGCAAAAGGCAAAAGACACCGTAGCGATGCTGCAGAAGGAAGGCATCAACAAAATCGTTGTACTGTCGCACCTCGGTTATGATGTGGACGTCAACCTTGCAAAGGAAGTCGAAGGCATCGACATCATCGTGGGCGGTCACAGTCATACCAAGCTGGATGAGGCGGTTGTAGACCATTCGGACAGCGAAMCGAAGCTGATTGTGCAGACAGGTGAAAAAGGTCAATTCTTAGGTCAGCTGGAGGTCGTATTTGACGACGAGGGTGTTCTGCAGGAGTGGGATAGCCAGCTCATTTCGGTTGACGCAAAAGATAGCAATGAGCAGTATGTAATTCAGCCGGATCCCGAAGCCTTGCAAATTCTGAACACCAAATATAAGCCGGGCGTGGAGCAGTTAAAACAAACGGAGGTTGGTACAACAGAAGTGAAGCTGAACGGCGTTCGCGCCGATGTACGCACGAAGGAAACGAATCTCGGCAATCTGATTGCCGATGGCATGCTGGATGCGGCGCAAGCCGCCGGCACGAATGCGGTCATCGCCCTGCAGAACGGCGGCGGCATCCGCGAATCTATTGAAGCAGGCAAAATCACGATGGGTGACGTCATGACGGTCCTTCCGTTTAACAATGATCTCGTTACGATTACACTGACGGGCGCCGAGATTAAAGAAGCCATGGAGAACGGGGTTTCCAAGATGCCTGCTGCGGATGGCCGCTTCCCGCATATCGCGGGTATGAAGTTCTATTATGATTCGACCAAACCGGCCGGGCAGCGGGTGCTTCGCATCGAGGTGAAAGGCAAGAACGGATATGAGCCGATCGACATGAATAAATCGTATGAGGTAGCGACGAACGCATTTACCGCTAAGGGCGGAGATTTCTATGCTTCGCTCGAGAAGGCCTATCTGGAAGGGCGCGTGAACCTGCTTTATAAGCCTGATTATGAAGTATTCTCGAATTACGTGAAAAAAGTAGGCACCATCACGGCCAAGACCTCCGCCGTCGAAGGACGGATTACGGACTTGAAGGGAGCGCCGCTTCCGGGAGGACCTAATCCAGGAGGGCCGGTAGAGCCTGGACCGGGGAACCCTGGGAACCCGGGCTCGCCTGGGACTCCAGGGCCGACGACGCCTCCCGTAAATCCATCGAACCCTGGCACCACGCCGCCGGCAGAACCGGGCAAGGTCAAGGTTCCGGTTAAGGTGGAGAACGGCGCGGCTGCAGGCAGCGTGACTGGAGCGGCCATGAAGGAAGCCCTGAAACAGCCTGTTGGTGGAAAAGTTACCGTAGAGGTAACGAGTACGCAGCCAATCTCTTCTTCATCCATTACCATCGAGAATGAAGCGCTGCGTGCGTGGCTTGATCAGACAAGCGTGCAGTTGCTGGTGGTAGCAACGCCTTACGGAAGCTATGAGCTTCCGAAGAAGGAGATTGATCTTCAAGCGCTGGCAGCCCAAGCCGGCTCGGACATGAACAACCTTCAATTGGTCATTCAGCTTGCTATCGATGCGGATGCCCTTAAATCAGCGGCGTCCAAAGGATATAATGCAATACAAGCTGTGAGCTATACCGTGACGGTGAAGTCCGGTAATGGCAAGACTGCCACGTTGGAAGCATTCCAATCGTATGTAAAGCGGTCTCTGAATGTCGACAAGTCGCATGCGTTGACTGATATCGCGGTCGTTCGGGTGGACGGAAACGGCATATACACGCCGATTCCATTTAAGGTGAATGGTCAACGAATCGATATCTACAGCCGCACGAACAGCACGTACCTGGTGTTGCAGAACCCGGTAACGTTCCAGGACATCGCGTCGCATTGGTCGAAGGGCGACGTTGAATCGCTTGCGGCCAAAATGATCGTGACCGGGCGCACGGAGCAGACCTTTGTTCCGAACGCTTCGGTCACCCGAGCCGAGTTCGCAGCGCTTGTCGTCCGGGCACTGGGACTTTCTGCAGACGCTGCGTCAGGCAGCTTCAAGGATGTGGCTTCATCCGACTGGTACGCCGGAGCAATCCAGGCAGCCGTCGATGCTGACATCATTAACGGCTACACGGACGGCACCTTTAAGCCGAATCGGACGATCACGCGCGAAGAGATGGCGGTGATGGCCTACAACGCGCTGGAGTATGCCGGATACAACCCAGTCGACGCGGCAAAAGCCCATTTTGCCGATGCGTCCTCGATCGGTGTTTGGTCTCAGGCAGCGGTATATGAATTGGCGGGTCTTGATATTCTGAACGGAGATCCGAAGCAGCGCTTCAATCCTAAATCGAATGCCACCCGAGGCGAAAGCGCCGCAGTGCTCCATCGGTTGATGCAGGATTTGACGTATGCAAAATAAACAGGTTTTATAGCGGCTAGAATGGTTAATGGATTTGCAATTGTGATATACGAGGGGGGCAACAGCAAATCTGCTGATCAAAATACTGAAAATATAGAAATGGCGGTGCTAGGGATCATCATCCTTAGCACCGCCATTTTTTTGCTTTTTTGTTACACCACTTCTTTCGTAAATGGGTCGCACATTCATTATGTGAAGATGTGGTTCTCTTCATATGTCTAAATGTAGTGATTTCTCATGGTAGCGGAGAGGACGAAACGATTCCGGACAAGCGCGTGGTCGCCTTTGTCCCCGAATTTCTCCCTTGCTTAATTCATTCCAAGAAATTTGGGGACAACAGCGATGGGAGGAACGATTCGTACACGGAGCGTCTCCTAACAGAAAGAGGGGGCACGCCAGATCTGGGAGCTTTTGGGGCAACTTCTTCTGCATGCCGAAAAACTTAAAAACAAAATGTGACCGATCTACGTCCATAACTGTGTTAATGGTAAAAGGAGGTCTAGGAGATGCAGATCGATTCGCTCCGGCCGGGCGGAGATATTACGGAAACCTATGAATTATATGGCGATATGCTTTTTAAAATAGCGATGGTGTACCTTGGGAACAAACAGGATGTCGAAGAGGCCATTCAGGAGACGTTCATTAAACTGATATATAAAGCGCCTGACTTCAGGGACCAGGAGCATAAGAAAGCCTGGCTCATTCGGGTGATTACGAACCATTGCAAGAACATGCAAGGGAGTCTGTGGCGTAAGCGGGTAACCAAAATGGAGCATATGAACGATTATTTTGTCGAACCGTCGGAACGGACATTGATGGATAACGTCATGAGTTTGCCCTTCAAGTATAAGTCGGTCATCCATCTGTTTTATTACGAGGATTATTCCGTTAAGGAAATCGCCGGGATTTTGCAGATTAACGAGTCTGCGGTCAAGATGCGTCTTCAGCGCGGCAGGAAGCTGCTGCGCATGGACTTGGAAGGAGAGGACGATTGATGAATCGGAATGACTACAAATCATTGATAGATCGAATAGAACCTGACAAAGGATTGGAGGAGAGGATTATGAAAGGAATGAAACATAATCAGCGTCAAACGACCAGAATGAGCCGAATGGGGGTCGCCGGCGTCACCGCGGCCGTTATGTTGGGGCTGGTGGTAGTAGCTTCGCTGGTGTTGAATCTTGAGAACGAGCCAGCGAACAGCGATATCCCGGTTGTTCAACAAGGGACGGGGGAGAATACCCCGCCGACCGCGAAGGTTGGTCACGATCCGGTAACCATACCGAAGATCGAGCTTCCGGAGGACAGCAACGTCAAAGCCGACATGATCGGTTTGGTTGTATACCAGGGCAATATCTACACCCAAACCGGTACGCAAATCACGCCGGACATGGCCAAGCAGCTGCGGGGCGACAAGCTCGGACGGTCGAAATCGGGTATTACGGAATGGAGCTCCTCCGATGATTACACGGAGCTTGCTTCGACGATCGGCGAAATGGACATCTTTACGGTTAAGGGATATGACTCCGATTTTAGAATTATGTCCTACATGGAGCATGACGGGGAAGTCTACGCCGAATTGTATGAGCACCTCAACGGGATTACGGTGGTCAAGGGCGAGGATATTATCGGCAAGCTGAATCTGATTGGGAACATGACTTCGGTTAAATGGCAGGATTTCGACAGCTGGAACATGGGCGAGAACAAGCTGCGCGAGCTTTCCGCCGATGCAGAGGTGCAAGCCTTCGTTGAAGCTTTATATGAAGCGAAGCCGATAGCGGCAGAGCCTCTGTTTGAGCAAGGGATCTACGAGACCGGGCCTAGCGAGCAGAAATTTCTGTATATCCAGCTGCAGGACGGGACGGAAGTCCAGTTAAGATTGTTTAAGGGCGGCCAATATGTGCGATATGCCAATGCACCTGTATTCTTTCAATTGGAAGGCGAGGCATTCACTACGCTATGGGATCTGATGAAGGAGTAGGTCGTCCTACCGTTTATAGAAACGAAATAAAGATAATGTAAAACGAAAAGAGGCTATCCCTAATCGGATGGCCTCTTTTCGTTGCTGTAGGATCGATAAGGGTGATTCCTTTATCGTTTATCGCATGGAGGATCATTGTTATTCGCTTGTTCTCGATGATGGGCGGTTCGCTTTCACGAATGTGCTCGGCGTCATTCCGAAATACCGGGTAAAGGCGCGGGAGAACGTAAACAAATCCGAATAACCCAGGGATAAAGCGGTCTGCGTGATGCTGGTTCCCTCGGCGGATAACAGGCGGGTCGCTTTCTCCATGATCAACTGCTGCATGTAGCGGGACGGAGAGATGCCGTATCGGCGGGTAAACGCGCGGGTGAAGTGACTGCGATGCACGCCGGCCCAGGCGGCAAGCTCCTCCACGGACAGGTTCTCCGTGCAATGAAGCCCCATATATCCGG
>NZ_JBNDYG010000007.1:195489-294323 GCF_049893405.1 Paenibacillus sp. Dod16 | reverse complement strand
CTCAGCCGATCCGGCAAGTATTTATACCGAAAACGAAAAGAAACGATTGAGCGAAGCTTCGCGGATGCCAAAGAGCTCCATGGGTTTCGCTGTTGCCGGTTGCGCGGGTTGCAAAACGTCAGGGAACAAGCTCTGATGACAGCAACCGTGCAGAATATGAAGAAGATGGCGATCCACTTGGATCGCCTGGAAAACAGGGGGTAATCCCCCCATTTCCCCTCTTGAAGTGACCACTTAAAAAGGAAGAAACCCTGTACTTTGAAAAAAGTGCAGGGTTTCTCGACAATCTGAGGAGCCCTGAAGGGCTCCTTTTTTATATTTTTCTGTTCCAATGAAACCAACGAACAACTAATTTCGTTGGTGATTATTTCTTTTTCTTAGCATTAAGCTAGGATAAATGATTCTCATGATAAACTTCTTTTATTAATTTTCGTAAAGATTGAATGAGTTACCATCAACAAATCCCGTATAAGTGAAGGCTGTAACTGATACTCCCACACCTGAGAGACTATCACCAAAGTTAAGCGCAACATAGTTAGTGTTATTTTCGTTTTTAGAATAAGTCTGATCAAAAATTTTACCAATTCCACCAGAACCTAAAATACCGTAAGCAGTAATCCTTGCTGACACTCCAAGACTGCTACGTTTACCGAGGTCTTTAGTCTGGACATTAATATAACCCTCAAAAGATCCTCCAAAATAACCTATGTCACCTTTAAAAAAACCAAACCCTTCTGTGTTACTCAATGAACCACTAAAGGTTCTATGAATACTTGCCATAGGCTGAGCACTATTTTCAGATGGCGAACTAACATACTCCTTCACAAAACTCGCATCTTCCTCACTAAACTCTTCTCCGACCTCATAACGAGTATTAATTTCATCCAATTTTTCTCGAATTTGAAGATCAGATAATTCTACTTCAGGCGATGCAAATGCCATACCAAATCCGCTAAAAGTAAGCCCCAAAACAAGTAATGGTGTTAAAGCTAGCCTCATGATTTTCTTTAACATAATAATAAATCCTCCCTTGTATGTAATTGTGGTTCTAATAATATAAGCGCTTAAAAAATAGAAAATTTATACAAAATATTAAAGATAATTCCCTTGCAGGTAAATTTAAACTGGATTAGCATCGGAAAATAAAGTTATAGACTGTCACGTCGGCGGACAGCTGCACTGCGAAGCTGCAGCTCGTGCTCCTGGTTGTTCTTCCGGAGGCGCTGATTCAGGGCGATTGGTTAGCCGGCGGTGCTAGCCGACCAGCGAAATTGCAGTTGGCTTTCCAGTCTAATCCTGGGGACTTTAGTCTACCCCTCATGACCATGATTCGTACCCATTTCAAGCAAGGACAAGGTGCTACCAATTTCAATTCGAGGATGGTATGAAGACGAGTGACAATAATGAAGGGAGATGTTAGTGCAATTAGACTGTTATGATACCAATTCATAAGCCGGCCGAAGTAAACCAAGAAATAATGAATAGATAACGAGGGGATTGGAAACGAGAGAACTTGATAATGGTAAAATGTTAAGAGAACAGACCGCCTCCAAATTTGAGGTGGTCTGTTTTTAATAGTCGTTATGTCATTTCGGATTCAGAGATCCTTATAGAATCTGCGACGTCACGCTGCCTCCAGACCAGAAAAGTATTTGCAATTATATGCTAAAGCGTCAATGGAATCCATATTAGGGGCCCTCCTCTGTCCCTCCCGATCAATAACCGAACCGTATTTTCAGCCCACAATCCAGCCAGTAGAGTCAGCTGAGAACCAAGTAAAGACCTGGAGTAGTTTACTGCTCCCTCCGAGGAAATGAAAGTTCTGTTCAGGAAAGAGTTTAAATACCCAGCGGAATAAACGAGCTCTTCTTTTCTCTGACATTCCCACTGTTCCACCAATTGCAATGATCGCTTGATCCTCTCTGACCAAAGATGCCAGTTCATGAATGTTACTCCCTGCATGCCATACCTCAATGGGGTTAAGGCCGTGATTCTTCATGTATTTTGCATTTGCCTTACTAGTGCCCCTTCTGAGATCGTACTTGGGAAAATGGGTAATAACGTATAATCCATCGATTTGAGGTGAGGGACGTGACCGTATTTGTTCGCGATTTATCGAAAGAAGAAAGAAATCGACTTGTACGGATTGCCCGTAAAGGCGCAGATCCGGTGCAGGTTCGCCGTGCCCTGCTTATCCTGGCTTCGGCACAAAAAATGAAAGTGCCGGAAATCAGCCGGCTGTACCATATCTCGGGTGAACATATTCGTCATACCATCCACCGTTTCAACGAGGAAGGCATGGACTCTTTAAAGCCCCGGTACTGTGGAGGGCGGCCATAGACATTCACGGCCGAACAACGGACAAAGATCACGGAACTGGCTCAGATCCCTCCCCAGAGTGCGGGGTACCCTTTCGTAAACTGGTCTCTGTCCAAACTGAAGCCGGCCGTGGAAGACCGACACATCGCCTGAATCGCTAATCCGAGATCTTGGTGTTTGGCAAAGTCACTCCCTTCCAGGACAAACTTCCGAAGCGGTCCAAAATGGCACTCGATTCGATTCAGCCAGGAAGCATAGGTCGGGGTAAACACGAGTTCTACATTGTTCTCGGAGGCCCACTTTTTCACTTTCCTATGATGGTGCGGAGAGCCCTGCAGCTGTAGGCCGGCGCGAGCAGCTCCGGACGGATCCGGATGAGATACCAGGAAGGCGGCCAGCCGACGGCGGATGTACGCGATGGCGGCTTTGGAGCTGCGAGGCCGGCGAGCAGCTGCGTGCGGATCCGGACAAACACTAAGTCTGTGCTATACAGTCATCTAATATATGGTAAGGTTGTCCTGCATCATAAGGCGAATGCTAAATCGCTATCGTTTCTTGTTCCTTCGTAAGGGGTAAAGGCTTGCAGAGGAGGGACTGCATATGAAACTCAGGCTCAGACCACATCCCAAGAAGCGTTCATCGCATCAACCAGATGAGCCTTTGCGTTCCCGGCTGCTGCGCCGGATGCTTCGCTTGGCTTGGAAACGAAAACGAAAGCTCGCCGTGACGAACCGCTATGAGGTGGGCATGGTCATCAGCGAAATTGCGACCGGCCTGTTGTTCATCACTGGCAGCATACTCATGTTCTATCCCCATATGAAACGGATCCCGACCGTGCTGTATCTGATGGGCAGCATCATGATGCTGCTGCGTTCCGGTCTGTGCGGATCCTATTGGTTTCGGTTAAAATCACTCGAAAGCGCCGAGAATAAAGAAGCCGGTCCCGAAGGGGACTGGACGCGCTGATGAGGATATCATAGGTTGATAAAAGGATATGGCTCCAGTCTAGGGGAACCGACTGGAGCCAACTGCATGATGTATGATGGTTCGGATGATTCCGCCTATGGTGAGTTTTAGGGACTTATCTGCTAAACCCATCGAGGCACATATCCTTTGATGATCAGAGGCTGCCGTGTTTTGTGAAACGCACGGTAGGTTTAAAGTTTATCCATTTACATAGGTCAACGACGACGTTTTTTGCCAGAGCCGGATGGTCTGCGCGAGCCGGAGCGGCGCCGGCTTCCCGAGGAACGGCGTCTTCGCGGTTTATATTCGTAGCCGTCTTCATTCTGGTCCGTAAATGCGCTTGGAGAGGATCCGCTGCCGCCTCCGCCTTTCTTCTTGCCGAGCGCGCCTGCAAGCAGAGAAACCATAGGCGCAAGCTGCTGGAAGCCCTGCATGACCTTTTGTACCTTGCCAATGTTGTTGACGATGCCGTCGATGCCCCCCATCCGATCGATGAGGCCTTTGATGTCGCTCATATTATTGACCCCGAGCCCGCCAAGGAGCTTACCTAATCCGCCTCCACCGCCGCTGCTGCCTCCACCGCCTAGGAGACCTGCCAGACCGCCTCCGCCGGAGTTCGTGGATGGAGCCAGAGCCGAAGCTGAAGCCTCCATGTCCGTTACGCCGTCGGTATATGGATATAACGCGGTTTCACCCACTTCCGGATAATCGGTGTATGGAGTAATGCCAGGGTATGGCGATGGCGTCTGCGGCAGTGATTCATATTCATTGAGGGAGCGCTGGTTATTCGTGGGTCGGCGGTGATAATAGTGAGAATGACGCGTCATGATATCACTTTCCTTTTTGAGTTAAGATACTATACTGTATGATACGGGCGGGCGATGGGTTTAGGCGGATGTCCCGATTTTCGGGATAGGAGCGGAATCGGGCGGTAGCCCAGGAAGATTTTGGCGAGCATTGGAGCGGTGAAATGTGAGCGTATATAAGGGATGCTGCCTCCGGGTGATGGTTGTCCTGTAGTGCGTGAAATCGTTAATGCTTGAAAATACTAGTTCGGCTCGGGTACAATGGGAGTGCGAGTGTTATACACAGTAACAATAGGGGATGATCATCCAGTGCAATTAAAGAAGCTAAATGATAAAAGCATCGATCAATTATTCGAAGCGATATTAACCCTGGGCAGTGTGGAAGAGTGCTATGTATTCTTCGATGATCTCTGCACCGTTAACGAAATTCAGTCTTTGTCGCAGCGGCTGGAAGTGGCGCGCATGCTGGGCAAGGGATGCACATACAACCAGATTGAAGCAGAAACGGGAGCCAGCACCGCAACGATTTCGCGCGTGAAGCGTTGCCTGAACTACGGCAATGACGGTTATAAAATGACGCTGGAGCGTCTAGGACGTTAAGAATATGACGAAACCGGGTGTGCTGGTTATTAGTCATGGTTCGCGTGAACAGAAATGGGTGTCGCTTGTGGACGAAGCCGTCCATAGATTGGCGTCCCGTATGGATATACCGGTCGTCTCTTCGTACCTGGAACTGGTAGAGGGCCGTCTGATTCAGGACGGCATCACGGCCTTGGAAGACCAGGGTGTCACCGACATTGTGGTCATTCCTCTATTTGTCTCGTCCGGCAGCACACATGTCGACGAAATAGCTTATGCTATAGGAGCGAAGGCCGTTCCGGACATGGAGACGGACCTGGCGCCGTTTCGGGTCCGGTCCCGGGTTCATTTTGGCACGCCGATGGACGATGACCCCGAGATTGCGGCCATGGTATGGGATAAGGTAAAAGAGCTGTCCGTGAACCCGGCGCAGGAGGTTATTCTTCTCGTCGGACACGGAAGCCGGCATGATCTGTTTCGCAGCCGCTGGGAAAAGGGTATTAACTCTTTGGCACAGCGAGTTAGCGAGATAAGCGGAACAAGCGCGGATTATGCTTTACTCAGTCCCGGCGATGTTCGGGACAAGGTGACAGCATGGATGGAGCGCGGCTGCGATGTGATCGTAGCTCCGCTTTTTTTGAGTGAGGGGTATTTTACGGAGAAGGTGATACCTGATCGGCTCGAGGGGCTGGATTGCCGATATTCCGGCAGAACCTTGCTTCCGCACCCGCTGCTGCCGCAGTGGATGGAGTCGCAGGCCAAACTTCTTCTTCTATCCTTGAAATCATAAGTAGGTGGCGTATCGTTAATGAGAAATGCAAGGTTAATCTATAACCCAACCTCCGGCCGGGAGGAAATGAAGCGTCGGCTTGCGGATATATTGCACCGTCTGGACAGTGCTGGCATCGAAACCTCCTGTCATGCAACGACCGGAGAGGGGGATGCGACCCGTGAAGCGGCGGATGCCGTCGAACGCGGATACGATCTTGTGATCGCGGCCGGCGGAGACGGTACGCTTAATGAGGTCATCAACGGGATGGCCGGCAGGGATAATCTCCCTCCGCTGGGTATTTTCCCGCTGGGGACCACGAACGATTTTGCGCGGGCGCTCGGCATCTCGAAGAACTGGGAGGAGTATTGCGATCTGGTCATTCGGGGCGAGACGCGTCCGATTGATGTGGGCAAAGCGAATGATCGTTACTTCATTAATATCGCGGGCGGCGGTACGCTGACCGAGCTCACGTATGAGGTGCCAAGCAAGCTGAAGACGATGATCGGGCAGCTGGCGTATTATTTGAAGGGGATCGAGAAAATGGTCAGCCTCGCGCCGCAGGAGCTCATCATCAACGCCAGCGGTCATCCGGCGATCCATGACGAGTTCATGGTGTTCCTCATCGCGAACAGCAACTCGGTTGGCGGCTTCGACAAAATCGCGCCGGGCGCGAGCATCGACGACGGCCTGTTCGACGTCATTGCGCTGCGCAAGTGCAATCTGGCGGAGTTCGTACGCGTGGCTACGCTAGCTCTTCGCGGCGAGCATATCAACGACAAGCGAGTCGTGCATTTCCGCACCGACTATATGGAGGTCGTCTCTCCGGGACCGGTTCAGCTGAACCTGGACGGCGAGTTCGGCGGCGTCCTGCCGGGCACGTTCCGCGTCCTGCCGCAGCATTTAAGGATTTTTGGCTGAGATGGGCCATTTTAAATGATGGAACAGGCCGAGGATCGCCGCTTAGGCTCCAGGCTCTTGTAAGTAAATGATTGGATTTGCAGGCGGAATGGATTGAATAACATACGAGGCTCCCGTATAATGATGGACGTGAGCTTGTGCGCTAAGCTCCCTTGGGGGAGCTTTTTGTTGTTTAAGCGAATGAAGTTTAACGGAAGATCATCCGCTTCGATTATGGATGGTGTTCCGATTGGGAATATAGAGTGGTAAGGGACAAGTTGAACGGAAAGAAGTGAACAGCACATCATGAAAAAGAACCGCAAGGGAAGCGACACGCGCCGCAGCGGCAAGCCGGCGGCTTCGGCGGCCCTCCTGGATCTGCCGGTGGCGAAGAACGACGAGGTCGTGATCGATATTATAGGAATGAACCATGACGGGGAAGGGGTCGGCCGTGCCGACGGCTACACCTTGTTCGTTCAGGGCGCCCTGCCTGGCGAGAAGGCCCGGGTGAAGGTGCTCAAGACCAAGAAGCAGTATGGCTACGCCAAGCTGCTGGAGCTGGTCGAGCAGAGCCCGAACCGCATCGCGGCCCCGTGCCCGATCTACGACCAATGCGGCGGCTGCCAGCTGCAGCATATGAGTTATACCGGACAGCTGGAGTGGAAGCGCCAGTTGGTGGTGGACAACCTGGAGCGGATCGGGAAGCTGCAGGTGGTGCGAGAGGCGGAAGGTGCTGGAGAGACGTCTGTGGACGATGTGCGGAGTGGCACAGATGGTGGAGGGAACATTGAGAATTCTAAAACCAACGGGGCGAATCCTGCCGTGTCCGGCCTTGAATCAGATCAAGAGGGGATCCTCGTTCGGCCGACACTCGGTATGAGCGAGCCTTGGCGCTACCGCAACAAGTCCCAGGTGCCGATCGGTGTAACGGAAGGTGGCCTGGTCGGTGGCTTCTACGCCCGGGGCAGCCACCGGATCGTGGACATGGAGACGTGCCTCATCCAACACGAACAGAACGACGAGGTCGTCAGCCGTGTCAAAGCCATCGGACGGAAGCTAGGCATCACCGCGTACAATGAAGAGACAGGTCAGGGCCTGCTTCGCCATGTCGTGGTGAAGATCGGTTTTGCTACCCGGGAGATGATGATTGTACTCGTTACGAATGGTGAGCACATTCCGCGTGTGGATGAGTGGATCTCTGCCATCCGTGAGGAGCTCCCAGCAGTGGTGAGTGTTTGCCAGAACGTAAACACACGTAAAACGAACGTTATTTTTGGTGATGTGACTCGAGTGTTATGGGGCCGCGAGGTTATCCATGACTATATCGGCGACGTGAAGTTCGCGATTTCCGCACGTTCCTTCTATCAGGTAAACCCGGCTCAGACGGAAGTACTGTATGGTAAGACGGTTGAGTATGCGGGATTGACCGGGGAGGAGACCGTGATCGATGCGTATTGCGGCATCGGGACGATATCTCTGTTCTTAGCGCAACATGCCAAGAAGGTGTATGGGGTCGAGATCGTGAAGGAAGCGATCGAGGATGCACGTGCGAATGCGGAGCTAAACGGTATGACGCATGTGGAGTTTGAAGTCGGTGCTTCTGAAGACGTGATTCCGCGCTGGAAAGAGCAGGGAGTTGAGGCTGACGTCATCGTGGTCGATCCGCCGCGTAAAGGGTGCGACCCGCGCCTCTTGGAGACGATTCTTGAGATGAAACCGGAACGGGTGGTGTATGTGAGTTGTAATCCATCTACGTTGGCAAGGGATTTGCGGGTGTTGGAGGATGGCGGGTATCGGACGGTGGAGGTAACACCGGTGGATATGTTTCCGCATACGGTGCATGTTGAGGTGATTGTGAGACTTGAAAGAAAAGATACAGTGAAATAAACTGTACCTAATTTGAGGGGAGAGGGTTGGAAAGATTATAGTGAATCTTTATCTTTCCGCCCTCGAAGACTTCAATTTTGTGGATATCCTTAGGGAGGATTTGCTTCAACACCAGTTCATCTTCAATGTCTAGGTTAACGAAGCGTTCTACTTCTTTTCTAAAGGCTTGTAGCTGTTAGTTGGGGCCCTTCTTTGCTTCTAGGGCTAACTGCAATTTAAGTTTCTTGTTCGCTAGGTCGTTGTTGTTGAGTGATACGCTCATTCTGTTGCTTAAAATTGCTCCGTTGATACGCACGGAAACGGAAAAATCGAATTGGAGGTTTACAACGGTATTTTACAAGTATATTGAGTGTATAAAATTACTATTTCTCAATTACCTGTTTTAAATATGTTTCTAATCTTCCTGTGCTAAAATCTGAACGGTATTCAGATGCGTAAAATAGAGAAACTTCTTCATTGAGGTCGGATGATTCGTTTGAAAGAAACTCATTATAAAATTCACTGTAATTTTCAAAAGATTTCCGACCATTTTTAGAATAAAAGAAAATGACCATTTTATTCCTTTTATTTGTTTCAATATTATATTCTTTTAAAAGTTGTACACTCTTATGAACTAACGTAATATCTTTTTTACTAATTGAGTTTTTATGTATAACCTCAAACAATATATCTGCGTTTCCTTCGATACTATTCCTGGCAATAAAATCATAATTATTTACTCTAATCTTTGATTCAATAGGTTTAGAGACATAAAAGTTGTACTGTTCCAAATATTTTTTTGTAACATAAAAAGTATAGTCCTCATATAGTTGATACAAATATATCGGTAATTTAAAAGTAAATTTATCTACTTTTTTTGTATCTTCCTCACTAATCTCTTCACCATGTCTTAATCTATTATTGAGATTAATGAATTCGTTAATCTGATTACTAGGCCAATTAGTTAACATACCGATTTGAATTAGCGCTTGAATTAATGATCTCAAACTATTTGGTTTCTTATTTTGTGAGAGATGATTTGAAGTTAAGTCATTGTATGCATTTCTTAGAGCTTTTTCAAACTCAATCATATCTAAAACAAATTTGGATTTTATTTGGTTTAAGTCTTTAACATTTACATCAGTTTTAATATTTGCATTTTCACTCCATTTATATTGAATTACTTTTTCACCATCTATATTTTTTTCCATTTCATCCAATAAATTATCTTTCTTTAGTTCTTCTGCTAAAAAAGCGAATATTTGATCCAGTTGTGTAATACACCAATAAGGATAACTTTTCTCTATATAATCCTTTTCAAGGTTATAAATGTCTTCCTTCGAAAAGTATATTTTGTTATATAATTTCATTTTTTGGACCCACTTGTAAATTTGTGAAATAAAAAAGTCTTTAATTCCTTCACTAAGTTCAAGGGATTCAATATGTTTTTCAATAATAGAAGTAATAATATTTAATAATTTAGAATCAGTTATTAAAATCTCTTCATCTTCTTCATTTATTAATATTTTTCCTTCAGAATTCTCCCAGACAATATCTTGTGAAATTAAATTAATAAATTTCCTTAAAACTCTATTGGAATTCAAGATTAAAGAGTCAAGGTAAGCAGTTGCTAGTTTTTGTGAGAGAACATCTTTATTAATAACGATATTACTAAAGATGGTCCTGAAATCATTATTTGATAGTAGTCGAACATGGATTTGTTTTGTAAAGAGACTTGATAATACAGAGTCATCAACTGTATTTGAATCAGTAAATTTATAATAAAGTTTTTGGCCAGAAACAATAATGAAATTCGCTAAATTTGATAATAGAAGTGGTTTTAATTCAGATATGGATTGCTCAATTTCATCTTCATTTTCAATTTTATCCAGCTCATCAAATACAAAAACAATGTTAATCTTGTGTTTCTTTATTACTTTTAAAATATTTATTATATGATATTCAGCTATCTCATCGTCGTATAGTGATTTTATATTCATTTCGTTGGTTTTAGTTGTCCTTTTGGTAAATTTAAAAGTTAGTTTTATAGCCTCAATTGCTGCCCAGAGAGCAGAAAATAATAAAAGTAAAGAATTTAGATGGGTAGGTAATAAATTAAAGGTTGAGTTAAATCCAGCAAAAATAATACAAGCAATGCTTATTAAAAGCTTTTTGAAGTTTGAATCAATTTGTAACTTAGTTTCGAATTCGTTAATAGCTTTATCATTATAGGCATGGTTAACATCATTAAAGGTTCTTTTGTATAATAACTCTAATTGTCCAATTATCTCTGGATCGGAATTTTTAAGTGCTTTATATTGTTGGTGATTAGAGAATGCTAAATAAATTTGTCGAATTAATTTTCTAAGTATTAGAGTATACTTTTCGTATTTCGAAAAATTCATATAAATAAATAAAATATTAGTTTGATCTTTTAGTTTTTTCTCAACTTGATGTATCAAAGACGTTTTCCCAGATCCTCGATAACCCGTTACTAGGAAACATGAGGGGTTACCATATATTAGTTGGTATTCAAATTGTGAAATCATTTCTTGATCACTATAAGTGAATAACTCCGAATTATTAAACGTAGAACTAGATATTTTTTTATAATCTATTTTTATGTTCATGGGGAATCTCCAATAATTTATATTATTTTACTAACAATTATTGTTGGACTACTATAATAATTATAAGTCTTTATTTTTTTAAGTAAAACTATTTTACAGATCTTCTACAATATTCAAGGCCTGAAAATTAAAAAAGCCATTCACAAGTAGGGTGGCAATAATAGTTAGTAATTTCAATCATAAAGCTAACTGTAGTTTACCGATCTAACTGCAAAAAGCTTCTTCAATGTCTTGGTAATGTTAACAGAATTAAGAACTACAAAGTCAGAGGGCAAACTTCATTCCATTAATACTACTGTCTGTACTCCCTGTCACCTCGTCATATGTGGAGTGCGTATTATGGATGGAATGGAGGGGCGAGCCTAAATAGGCTACGCCCCTTGTTTTAGTGGGTCTTGGAAGTTATAACTGATTTCGATAGAACCCTCTTCGTGAACATCTACACGGTTAATCATCTTGTGAATCATATCTCGTAAAATTTCCTCGTTGCTTACATTACTGCCAAATCAGAATTCCTGTTAATTAATCTATTATGCAGACTTCGTGTAATTGTGCTTGATACGATAGATGAGCGTACTTAACATGGGAACTCATCATTAATATTTCAGGTTCGCTACTCTATCATATAGTTCGCAAAACATATTAAAGAACAACCCATTTAGCATAGGTTGTCAAAGTTAAATGTATGACGTTATTTTTTTCATGATTGATTTTAAGTTTCCCATTCTCAGTTCGCTCAAGAATAATTGAGTCACCTGCTTTGATATTATATAAGTTGAAATAATCATTCATAGGTGTCAGTCTGTATTCATCCCTTGTCCCGCCAAAGTATGAATTATTGTAATAGATGAAATCGAATGTCCATGATCTCCCCGACATATCTTCAAAAACCAAAGTAATGCGAGGATTTAGGATATCAGTTCCCAATCTTGGGAAGAAGGAGATGTCACTTTTCAATATATACATACCAGCCTGATGTGCATCTGTTTCACTAACATCATTTCTGCTTAATGTCTTTCTAAGTGTAGACATAGTATTTCATCCTTTCAATGTATAATAAGTATTATATCGGATATTTATTCCAGAATTATGATGATTAATAGGCGAAAAGTCATTATTATTTATTTGAATGAGGGTCTAACGACCTGTAAATATAAAATATAAATTGCGAAAGTGTGTTCGTCATGGTATTCTTATGTCAAAAACGTTCCCCCTGGGAATATTTTTGACAGGGAGGCTAATTAAGCAATGAAAACATTCAAGAACACAGAATTTGCCCACATACGAGAGATGACTGGGTATTCCGTCAAAGAAGTGGCCAAATTATTTGGTAAAAGTGAACGTACTATTTATCGCTGGGAAAACGGTGAGTCTGTGCCAGAAAAGAATTTGCTCAGAGAGCTAACTTCAATTTATAATGTACGATCTGGACAACAGCCTGCTAATGATTTCAACTTTAAATTCATTGATCTTTTTGCAGGAATCGGAGGCTTGCGAAAAGCGTTTGAGTCGATTGGTGGCAAGTGTGTGTTTACAAGTGAGTGGGACTTGGCGTGTAGAAAAACCTATCAGGCTAATTATGATTGTGATCATCCTGTGAATGGAGACATCCGTGATGTTGATCTGGATAATATGCCTCAATACGATGTACTGGTTGCAGGCTTCCCGTGTCAGCCTTTCTCGATAGCAGGTGTTTCTAAGAAAAATTCCCTTGGACGTCCTCACGGGTTTCACGATACTACACAGGGAACGCTTTTCTTCGATGTAGCACAAATGATAGAGCGCCATCGACCAAAGGCATTTTTACTTGAGAATGTTAAAAATCTGGTGAGTCACGATAAGGGGAATACTTTTAAAGTGATCATTAAAACTTTGAGAGAAGAGCTTGGATATCATGTTGATTTTCGAGTGATAGATGCAAAGCCTTTTGTTCCCCAGCATAGAGAGCGTATATTTATTGTAGGGTTCCGTGAAGATGTTGGATTCGCATTTGAAGATTTAAAGCTTCCGGAATCCGGTCCAAAGTTAGGATCAATCTTACACCCTGAAGATGGATCAGAAGAGTCGGAACTTCCTTATACAGAAGCACCTGAGGCAAAAGTTGCTGAAAAGTACACACTAAGCAACAGGCTATGGGAGTATCTGCAGAACTATGCTGAGAAGCATAGGGCAAAAGGTAATGGGTTTGGATTTGGTCTGTTTGGTCCCGATGATGTTGCACGCACTTTGTCTGCAAGATACTACAAGGATGGATCAGAAATTCTCATCAAACAGGAGGGCAAGAATCCGAGAAGACTCACTCCTCGTGAGTGCGCTAGGCTGATGGGTTTTGACAAAGCTGGAGAAAAAAACTTTATCATTCCAGTTTCTGATACTCAATCCTACAAACAATTCGGTAATTCGGTTGCTGTACCTGTTGTTGAAGCTGTAGCTTCGCACATGCTACCTTACATTTTTAAAGTAATGAGAACAACTAAAGATACATATCAGGCAGAACTATTGTTTGATAAGGTTGAATTTTATGCCTGATATTGTATCACCAGATACAAGAAGTCGGATGATGGCCGGAATAAGGAGTAAAGATACAAAACCCGAATTGATTATAAGAAAAGGGCTTCACTGTCTGGGATTTAGATATCGTCTCCATGACAAAAACTTGCCCGGAAAGCCCGATATGGTTTTTCCTAGATATAATGCAGTTATTTTTGTTCATGGATGCTTTTGGCACGGTCATTCGTGTCACTTGTTCAAGTGGCCCTCATCTAATACAGAGTTTTGGCGGACTAAAATTACACGTAATATTGAATTGGATAAGGAACATATAGCTTGTCTTCAGGAGATGGGCTGGAGAACAGGCATTGTATGGGAATGTTCATTAAAAGGAAAATACCGCATCAATACCGAAGAAGTAATAGAACTTTGTGCCCAATGGTTGCAGACAACAGATATGACATCTATAGAGATTGGTGGACAATGTTAATAAACCATAACTTGTGAGGATGTTAAGTAATGCAGAGAGGGTTTCTTTCACAATATTTTGAGGGGATCGCAATCAAGCGTCTCAGTTCAGTAGAGGTCAACACAGAAGTATCTAATCAACATGAATTCAATGGTAGTAAGCCACTGCGCACACTGTTTGGTGATAGTCGCATTTCGCATGAAGCTCGTTTTCTATGGCTAGCAGGAGAGAATGAGGGCTTTTCTTGTGAAGGACATATTACATGGTATGACGCTCGTGAAGCCAATCCTAAACGCTCCGAGTATAGACTTTATTTCAAGAGCAATGATGTGATGGATCAGGCAAAAATAGCAGATATGCTGATTGTTGCCAAACGACCCAATGGTGAGATTTTCATGGTGTTAGTACCCTCGGGAAGTACCTTGGAAAGTCAAATGCTTTGGTTATTTGGAGTAGAGCAGGTTGATTTTGATTTTAATTTCCAAGCTATTGAAGATGGTCATGATCCTGAGGTGGATTTTGCTGTTCGATATATTCTTGAAGAGATGGGCATAGAGGTTGCAGACCCCGATGGTGGTTATTTGGACAGTATACTTGAACCTTATTTCAATGGTGGATTCCCACGTACTTCGGTCTTTTCTGAATTGGCTAGAAGGACACTTAAAGACGTTTCACCATATGAAGAACCGGATCAGACCTTAATGAAGTGGATTGAACAGGAGGAGAAGTTGTTCAAGCGGCTGGAACGCCACTTTGTATCCCAACGGCTTGAGGAAGGCTTTCGGGGGGATGGCAGTACTGATGTTGAAGGATTTATTCAGTTTTCACTGAGCGTCCACAATCGGAGAAAATCACGCGTTGGATATGCACTTGAAAACCATTTGGAGGAAATCTTTAAGGCTCATAACCTTACATATTCTCGAACGCAGATGACAGAGAACAAGTCAAAACCTGATTTTCTGTTTCCACATATCGACAATTACCGTGATCTGAACTTTCCTGAGTCAAGATTGACAATGTTGGGAGTTAAGTCAACATGCAAGGACCGATGGCGACAAGTATTAGCTGAAGCCAACCGAATTGACAATAAGCACCTGTTTACGTTGGAACCGGGGATCAGTGAAAATCAGACAGATGAGATGCAGGCTAATAAACTGCAACTCGTTTTGCCAAAACTACTACATGACACTTACAAACCTTCTCAGCAAAACTGGTTGATGGACTTGGGGGCATTTATCCAAATGGCAAAAGCAAGACAATAATATATTTATAAGCATTCCTAAAATATTCACTTAACCGCCTCCGACATTAATAAAATTGCACTCGGCCTGTAAACCTTCCTACTTCATAATGAAACAGGAAGGTTCACAGGCCGTTACTTTTCTGCTACAGAATACTCTAGTTACAAAGGGTCTGACGGGACCATGTTCCAGAACGAGTTAGAAGCCTGGAAAAAGAAGAAACGGATCGGATGAATCACCATTACTCGTAGAACGGAGCTCTCTTATGTTTGAAAAATTAAAGTCCTTGTTCAAATCCTCTGATAAGCCAAAGAAAAAGCCGGCTCAACATACGAATAAAGCCAAAACATCAGGAAACAACGCCAAGCCCAAGGTTCAGCCTACTCGAATTGGTGAGCTGGGTGAGCATAAAATTAATATTCAACTAGACCAACTCCCCAAAGGATGTAGATATGTAAATGATTTAATGGTGACGAATTCGAAGTCCCGTACGGGCTATTCGCAGATCGACCATGTGGTAATCACGCCACAAGGATTGTTCGTCGTTGAGACGAAGAACTACACGGGAGAGATTAAGGGAACAAGAGAGAATAGGTCATGGACAGTCAGTAACCGGTTTAAAATGTATAATCCCTTTATGCAAAATCACGGACATATTCAAGCGATTAAAAGTTTGCTCCCTGACTACCAAAAGAGCCGGTTCATCTCACTGGTTTCCTTTACGATGCGCTGTAGATTCAGCGTGGATCCGGAACTGAGAAAAATCCAATCGGACGAACTGATTGTGTACGATGTTGAGCTGTCCGAATATATTCAGCGCAAAATGAATCGGATTCAAGCGGAGAAGGTGGATACCGTTCTATCGGAAGCTGATATTCAGAAGATCTATCAATCATTGATAGGGGCGAACATCACTGATGCGAAGATTCGGGCAGAGCATGTGGATAAGGCGGGGAGTGCTGGGAAGGCGAAAAAATGATGTTTAGGATCTACTATTTACTCTAGTCGCCCTAAACTATCTCTTCCCCAACTCCCTCTCATACCCCTCAATCAAAACCGAAGCCTTAACATGAAGCGCCCTTGCTAATGCAATAATCGTTAGCAGAGTGGGCGCTTTTTCTCCGTTCTCAAGTTCACTAATATAAGACCGATCAACACGGGAATAGAGGCTCAACTCATCTTGGGTGAGCTTTTTTTCTTTGCGAATATTTCGAAGAGCTCTGCCGAAGGCTAGTAACTCTATGGATTTATCATTATGATTAGCCACGTTATAACCCCTTAATAGATAGTTAAATTCATCTTATGCGGTTCTATAAGGGAATTTCCGTAGGCTATTGCCTACAAATTGGTTAGAATGATATAATACAGATACTGGAAAATGCTAATTCCGATTACTAGAGTATATTCTTAGTGAAAAATGGGAGTGAAGATAATTATGAAATCGACGGTAACAAGAGAAGCTGACCTTAATATGAATACATCCTCCCAACATGAGGAAGCAGGCGGCTTTTACCAGGATATGATTGTTCTTCATGCCAGCTGCTCTCAAGAATATATGAATTTATCTTTGCATTTCTATGACAAAAACATGCATCACGTCAGTTTATTACTATGCAACAGGGCATTAGAATCCATGCTAACCGCTTTATATATAAAGAAGGAGAGAAGGCAGCCTATTTCAAATATGTTGCTAGAAGAAATACTGCGGATGTTCCCCAATGACTCGGAGATGAATGTGGAACCGTTGATATTTATACAAACCTTGTCCTTTTTATCACAGGAGAACTCCCTCATAAGCAAAATGCAACCCACACATCTAATGAACCTGATTAAGAAAGCGGATGAGTTCCTTCTTCAGATATCTAGCCAACTAGAGTTACCCTATGAAACATACCACTCTGTTTTTGAGAAATAAAGCTAGCCGTTATGTTCATACGACTTAAAATGCCTTTTTGGTCCCGATCTTCATATCCTCCTACCGTATTATTAAAAACAGTGGAATTAATTTAGAAAATGTAAATAAAGTAAGATAATAGTACAGTGAAAACCTGTGGCATGTCTCATGGGAGCGCTACAGATACATAAAGAAACAAGGAGGTTTGAAAATGACTAATAAAAGGTTTTCTTTTAAGCCCTTATCACTTTTGGTAGTTTTAGCAGTATTTCTATCCACATTTTGCGCTGCCTTACCGTCAGTAAACGCAGCCGCTAGAGGAGCATGGGCTCCAAATACCGCATATGCAGTAAATGACACAGTAACC
Source organism: Paenibacillus sp. Dod16 (assembly GCF_049893405.1). Classification (NCBI taxonomy): domain Bacteria; kingdom Bacillati; phylum Bacillota; class Bacilli; order Caryophanales; family Paenibacillaceae; genus Paenibacillus; species Paenibacillus sp. Dod16. Next base: position 277,027 of record NZ_JBNDYG010000007.1, on the reverse strand, counting down.
TATAGTGGAAGCACTTATACTTGCCTTCAGGCACATACTTCTCTCGTAGGTTGGGAACCGTCCAATGTTCCTGCTTTATGGCAGAAAGGCGGTAGCGGCGGAACTACGCCACCAACGACACCACCGACAACGAACGGAGTAACATTCTATGCAGATATAAACTATGGAGGAAAAGCAGTGACACTCGGGATAGGAAATTATACACTGTCTCAGTTGAACGCAAACGGAATTCCGAATGACTGGATGTCGTCTCTTAAGGTTCCAAGCGGTTGGACGGTTGAAGTATATGAGAATGATAATTTTGGAGGAACCAAGTGGACCTTTACTTCAGATTCTTCCTGGGTTGGCAACACGATCAATGACAAAATGTCATCGGTCAAGATTTATACGGGTTCACCACCTCCTACAGTAACTAAGCCTGCCGAGGTTCCAAGCCATATATGGACATATGTCTTGAATGCGGATAATGCCTATGGGATAGGCGGAGATTTTGCTTTATTGCTAAGTGCCGTTATCAAAAAGGAAAGCAGCTTTGGCGAAGGATTACCAGGGAGTCCATCGGCCGGCGACGGATTGATGCAGGTAGAACCAAACACACGCAATGCGTATTTATCTCAATTCAGCTCAAAATTTGGCCGTGCGTATAATCATAGTAGTGAACAAGATCAGGTATATCTGGGTGCGTTAATTTTAAATGAGAAGATTACGAAGTTTGGAAATATCTACAACGGATTATTACACTACAACGGTGGAGATAACTGGTATCCGGGAGCTACGGATTCTTATGGCCGTCCTATTCTGGCAGATCAATATGCAGATGCCGTTTACGCTACTTATAAGGGCTATGGTGGTAAGAATTAAGGTGTTTCATTGATAGGTAAATTGAAAAATAGCGACGTGGAAGGATTTCCTTGTTGAGTGGAAGCGACTTATTTAATTTGAAAGGGCATGAGTTACCAAGCAGATCATTGCTTGCATAACCCATGCCCTTTTTTTCTTTATCAGGTTTTCTTCGACTACTAAGTTAGGCACCAAGGAACATCTTCATGTCATCTTCCACATTGGTAATGCCGCCGATACCGAAGTTTTCCACGAGGACTTTGGCAACGTTAGGCGACAGGAATGCAGGGAGCGTAGGGCCCAGATGAATATTTTTAACGCCAAGATAAAGCAGGGCAAGCAGCACGATCACCGCTTTTTGCTCATACCAGGCAATGTTATAGGAAATCGGCAAATCATTAATATCCTCAAGGCCGAATACTTCCTTCAGCTTCAATGCAATCACGACGAGGGAGTAAGAATCATTGCATTGACCAGCGTCCAGGACCCGCGGAATACCGCCGATTTCGCCGAGATCCAGTTTATTGTATTTGTATTTGGCACAGCCTGCCGTTAGAATGACCGTGTCTGTTGGAAGTTCAGCCGCAAAATCGGTGTAATAGTTGCGGGATTTCATCCGTCCATCGCAGCCGGCCATGACGAAGAAACGGCGGATCGCCCCGGATTTCACGGCATCGACGACTTGATCGGCCACGTTCATCACAGCGGCATGAGCGAAACCGCCGATGATCTCACCCGTTTCAAGTTCCGTTGGAGCCGGGCATCCTTTCGCTTGCTCGATCAGTACGGAGAAGTCTTTGGGAGCACCGTCTGTTCCTTCTGGAATATGGCGGACACCCGGAAACCCCGTGTTGCCTGTTGTATAGATACGGTCCTTATAGCTGATTTTCGGCGGAACGATACAGTTGGTTGTCATTAATATCGGTCCGTTAAAGGCTGCGAATTCGCTATTCTGCTTCCACCAGGCATTCCCGTAATTGCCTACAAAATGCTCATATTTCTTGAATGCCGGATAATAGTGGGCAGGCAGCATTTCACTGTGCGTGTACACGTCCACGCCGGTTCCTTCCGTCTGCTTCAGCAGCTCCTCCAAATCCTTCAGATCATGGCCGCTGATGAGAATGCCGGGCCGGTTTCTTACCCCGATATTGACCTTCGTAATTTCGGGATTTCCGTAAACCGAGGTGTTCGCTTCATCCAGCATCGCCATGGCGTTTACGCCGTATTTGCCGGTTTCCATCGTCAAAGCGACCAGATCCTGCACTTCCAGGCTGTCGTCAAGCGTGGCGGCAAGTGCACGGCGCATAAAACGGTTTAATTCGTGATCATCCTTCTCCAGATGAAGCGCGTGGTACGTGTAAGCAGCCATCCCCTTCAAGCTGTAAGTAATCAATTCGCGCAGCGAGCGGATGTCTTCATTGCGGGTCGAGAGGACACCCACCGTACGTGCTTTTTCATCAAAAGCAGCTTCGTTATCCGCCTGCCAGACGGCAGCATCAGGGAGATTGGCGGTTCCTTCCGGATATTGTTCGTTATAATAGGTGCGCACCTCGCCGCGGAGCTCGATCGCTTCCCGGATTCTTCCCACAAAAACCTCGCGGTCAAAGTTGGCGTTCGTAATCGTTGCAAACAAGGAGTCCATCATAAACAGTGATACGCGCTGTTCAAGCTCCTCCGGCAGCCGGACATCCAGACTGAGAAAAGAGATACCTTTCAGCAGATAAATCAGCAAATCCTGCAGGTTTGCCACATCATGCGGTTTGCCGCATACTCCGACAATGGTGCAGCCTGTTCCCTTGGATGCTTCCTGACATTGAAAGCAGAACATGGACGGCTGATGCTCTAAGGTCTCTTGGGCGTTGTTATTCATTATTTTCTCCTCCAATTTCGTGATTTTTTGCCTAAAGGTCAGTATAAAATTGCCTCGCAATTGGACTGTTGAAGACAGTATACTTCGCTCCCACAACCGACATAGTGATTGGAATCACAATTTTTTTAAGTTGTGAGTATAATCACAAACCCGGCCCAGTTCTTCTTTTAAACTGGAATTAATGACCTAAGAAGAAATGAGGAGAGAACATGTCGATTTTACCTCAAAAGAATGAACTGGGATTTTTCGAGATCCGTCTCGAATCCATTGGCGGGCTTGGCGCCAATCTGGCTGGAAAAATGCTGGCCGAAGCCGGGGTTACCGGCTCCGGACTTAACGGTTCGAATTTTTCAAGCTATGGTTCGGAGAAAAAAGGGTCGCCGGTGAAGAGTTTCGTAAGGTTCTGCGATTCCGAGGTGGAAATCCGCGATCACAGTCCCATTGAGCAGCCGCATGTCGTCGGCGTATTTCATGAAGCATTGTATAAGACGATCGATGTCATAAGCGGATTACAGCCTGATGGAACGGTGCTTGTGAATACGGCGCGAGACCTTTCCGAAGTGGCCGTTGATCTGAACATGACCCAGGGAACGCTGGCCGTCGTTGATGCGCTGAACATTTCCGTTGAGGAAAAAACCAAAGTGAATACGGCCATGCTGGGGGCTTTGTTCCGGATTTGCAGCTTCCTAGACCCGGACGATATGCGGCAGGTGATCCGCACGACATTTGAGAAAAAGCTGCCCCACCTCGTGGAACCGAATGTGCGGACCTTTGACAGAGGATATAACGAGGTTCAGTTCCTTTCCTTGGGAAATGGCTCAGAGCTTATAGACAAAATTTCCTTCGCAAGACCGCAGCCGATGCTTGGATATGAAACACAGGAGCTGGGCGGGATTCTGAACGTTACGGCGAACAGTGTCCTGAAGGATCTTAGCAGCTCCAGGCAGGGATATTTGCCAGAGTACAAGATCGAGGACTGCATTCACTGTGCCGCCTGCGATACGGTATGTCCGGATTTCTGCATCGTGTGGGAGAAGAAACCGGATAAGCGCGGGAATATGCAGATGTTTATGAAAGGCATCGATTATCAGTATTGCAAAGGCTGCTTGAAGTGTATCGAAGCTTGTCCGACCACCGCTTTAGCTGCCATGTTAGAAGAGCCGCATTATGCGGAGCAGCACCGTGTGCCGCAATCATTTCCCTATATAACCGCGGAGGGAGTCCGATCATGAATATGCAAATTCAAGAAACAACAACGGAGAACAAGCCGGCGGCCGCTCAAACGGCAGTCTTCGAGTCGGGCAACGAAATGGCTGCCATGGCGGCTGCCCAGATTAACTATCACATGATGGGTTATTTTCCGATTACACCTTCTACGGAAATTGCCCAATATCTTGACATGATGCGTACACGCGGCGAACACGACATCAAGCTGATTCCAGCTGACGGCGAACATGGATCGGCGGGGATTTGCTACGGTGCGGCCGCAGCCGGAGCACGGGTATTCAATGCTACCAGCGCGAATGGTTTCCTGTATATGATCGAACAGCTTCCTGTGCAGGCGGGCACACGTTTCCCGATGGTCATGAATCTGGTGACGCGTGCAGTCAGCGGACCGCTGGATATTCGCGGTGACCATTCGGATCTTTACTACGGCCTGAACACTGGCTGGGTGATTTTGACCGCCCGTTCACCGCAGGCCGTGTATGACATGAATATCATGGCGCTGCGAATCGCCGAACATGAAGACGTACGCCTGCCGGTCATTGTAGCTTATGACGGATTTTTTACATCGCACCAGAAACGCCGGGTACAAGTATTTACGAACCGGGAAACCGTTCAGGCGTTTGTAGGGGAAAAGGCACCTGAATATCCACATGTGCTGGACGAGAACAACCCGATCGTTGTTGGGGCTTACATGAACGGCGACGATTTGATGAACAACCACTTCCAACAGTCCAACGCCATGTACCGTGCGGGCGAGGTATTCAAGGAAGTGGCAGAGGAATACGCAGCTGTATCCGGAAGATCCTATTCGCCGCTTGATCTGTACCGAATGGAAGACGCGGAGGTGGCTTTATTCCTGCTCAACTCGGCGGGTGAATCCTCCAAAGACGTCGTGGATCGGCTGCGGGCGAGAGGAATTAAAGCGGGCATAATCAGCCCCAATATTCTCCGGCCGTTCCCGGCAAGAGAAATCCGCGAGGCGCTTATAGGTGTCAAAGCGCTGCTGGTTGGCGAACGTGCCGATTCTTATGGTGCACACGGGGCCAATCTGACCCATGAGGTCAAAGCGGCCCTGCAGGAAATCCGTGGTCCGCAGCCTATTGTGCTGTCCCGCATATTTGGACTTGGCGGGAAAGACTATTACGCGGATGACGCGGAAGCTTTTTTTGCCCTGACGATCGAGGCCATGGAGCTCGGTTATGCCAAAGTGCCGTTTGATTATTACGGCCAAACACCGGGAGCTGAGGAGCAAAGACTGCAGCCGGTCATTGCCCCGATGAATGGAGACAGCTTTAAATCTGGCCTGATCACCGTAAAGGTGGATGAAGAGACAAGTAAACTATCCGTTAAAGTGCCGCCGATGCGGGCGCTTGCCGCGAAACCGAAACGGTTTGCTTCCGGTCACGGAGCTTGCCCGGGGTGCGGTATTTTCCCAGCGCTGGAGCTCTTTTTCAAGGGGATTGAAGGCAATGTCGTTACTTTATTCCATACTGGCTGCGCTTATATCACAACAACGGGTTATCCGTATAACTCGCATAAGCAGAGCTTCATTCATAATTTGTTCCAGAACGGACCGGCTACTTTATCCGGCACGGTAGAAGCGTTCCTTGAGAAGAAACGCCGCGGGGAAATCGAAGTTCCCGAGGATTTCACTTTTGTCATGGTGACCGGCGACGGCGGCATGGACATCGGGATGGGTTCGGCCATCGGGACGGCGCTGCGGGGCCATAATCTGATCATTCTGGAATATGATAATGAAGGCTATATGAACACCGGTGCGCAGCTTTCGTACTCTACGCCATTAGGGCATATGACCAGTACGTCCGGAGTCGGCAAACAGCAGCAGGGCAAAGCGTTCCATCACAAGGATACGGTGCAAATGATGGCTGCGGCACATATTCCGTACGTATTCACGGGGACGGAAGCATTCCCGCAGGATCTTGTGAAAAAGGCGGCAAAAGCGCAGTGGTACGCTCAGAATGTAGGTACCGTCTACGGCAAGCTGCTGATCACATGCCCCCTGAACTGGAAATCGAGCGACAAGGATGGGGAGAACATCGTCCGCGCGGCCGTGAATTCAAACTTCTTCCCACTGTATGAAGTAGAGCAGGGAGAAACGAACATTACGTACGATCCTGAAGCGAAGAAAAAACAGGTGCCGCTCAGCGACTGGCTGAAATACATGGGCAAATCAAGACATCTGCTCAAGGAAGAAAACAAAGAAATGCTTGGCGAATTTGAAAAAGAAGTGGAGCGGCGCTGGTTGATTCTGAAAGCGAAACACGAGAACCCACTGTTATAAAATATTCAATTCAGCATACTAGGATTTAGCCTAGCAGCTAAATATACCACATCCCGAATCTGGAACAGATATAACAGTCTTAAAAAGTACCTGCTCATCCTTTGAGCAGGTACTTTTTGTGGTTGCAATCGATTAGATTTTTTCTTTTCTATAAAGCGGAGAAGCAGATATTCCATTCAATATGTGGGGCAGGTTAGGGTTGTTTTTTGGCAGGGGTTTATTCATACTGATTAAGATGTGCAGAAGGATACTTGCGCCCCTCAGGGTTTGAAAACATAGGAGGAACCATGTCCTGGAGTAAATTGAAGCAACAGCTGGAGAGCTTTCTCAGTCCTGCATTAGCCGGAAGAGTTGAATATCGCGCAACCGGTTATCGTTATTTACCTGATAAAGCAGGGCTTTGTTATATTTCGGTAGATAAAAAGAACGTACTCCATATGAGTGATAAAACCAGCTCCATAAGGTGGTATCAGACGGAGCTGGAAATTAAGAATGATCCCCATATCCAAATTCCGATCAGCGATGATGAATTAGAAGCCGTCAGAAAGGAAACCAAAGGGACCGTTCCCGAGGATCGTCTCAACGTCATTGCAAGAAACAGAAAAGTATCCGTACTCGCAAAGGAGCTTTTGTCAGCACAGGCTGCATTAAGTAAATCCAATTTTGTCGCCACTGCGAATAAGTTCTTATCGACTTCTATAGAAGAAAGCATGGAGAGCGAAGATATCTTATTGAATATTCTAGCCTTGGTAGACAGGCGAGTTGGCAAAAAGCGGATTGTAAACATGGCAGATAGGATGAAGTTAAAGCATCCGATTGTGCAATATTTTTATGAACTGCGGCGCCGTGCGTGATGAGCATAAATAATTTTCGTTGAAAGAATATTATTGCACTTGTGGAAGAGAGGGAATAACATGTCTGAACAAACAAAGTCGGAAAGAGTTCATCAGGTATTTGAAAAGATATCGGATCAATACGACTCGATGAACTCGGTCATCACTTTTAGGAGACATATCGCATGGCGCCATGATGTTATGAAACGGATGAATGTGAAAGAAGGTAGTAAAGCTCTTGATGTGTGCACGGGAACCGGGGATTGGGCGATTGCTTTAGCAAATGCTGTTGGAACGCATGGAGAAGTCATTGGATTAGATTTTAGCCAAAACATGCTCAAAATAGCACAAGATAAGCAAGAGCAACAAGCTTTAAAGCAGCTTACCCTTATCCAGGGAAATGCCATGGAGCTTCCTTTTGAAGATGATTCATTTGATTATGTAACCATTGGTTTTGGTTTAAGAAATGTACCCGATTATTCAACTGTGTTGCGGGAGATGTATCGAGTAACTAAACCAGGCGGACAAGTCGTTTGTTTAGAAACATCCCAACCCACGTTAATCGGTTATAGACAAGCTTCCCTCTTTTATGTTCGCTATATCATGCCCTTGCTTGGAAAGTTTATTGCCAAAAGTTATGATGAATACTCATGGTTACAAGAATCAGCCCGTCATTTCCCCAATAAAAATGTACTGAAACAAATGTTTGCGGAAGCGGGATTTTCCAAGGTAGATGTAAAAAGCTATAGTGGCGGTGTCGCGGCAATGCATAAGGCGATAAAATAAGTGTCTGCGATTAACATATACTGCCGTTTGATATACGCTGCTTAAATATGCTATAAGTGAAGAAAAAGCAAGGACATGAACAGGTTGTATTTCCTAATTCGGGATAAAGATTTGTCCTGGTATGTATTATAGAGGAGTATTGGATATGACAGATAATTTTTGGCGTGATTTGCCGCGGCCTTTCTTTATACTGGCGCCCATGGAAGATGTGACGGATGTTGTGTTTCGCCATGTCGTAAGTGAAGCAGCTAGGCCAGATGTGTTTTTTACGGAGTTTGCGAATTCCGAGAGCTATTGTCACCCGGATGGGAACCACAGTGTGCGCGGACGTTTGACTTTTACAGAGGATGAACAGCCGATGGTAGCCCATATCTGGGGAGATAAGCCGGAATATTTTCGTCAGATGAGTATCGGGATGGCGAAAGAAGGGTTTAAAGGCATTGATATTAATATGGGTTGTCCTGTAGCGAATGTAGCCGAGAATGGGAAGGGAAGCGGCTTGATCTGCCGTCCCGACATTGCAGCGGACATTATCCAGGCGGCCAAAGCCGGGGGATTGCCCGTCAGTGTAAAAACAAGGCTCGGTTTCACGGCTGTAGACGAATGGCGCGACTGGTTGACCCATATTTTGAAGCAAGACATTGTGAATCTGTCCATTCATCTGCGGACAAGAGAGGAAATGAGCAAGGTCGACGCGCATTGGGAACTGATTCCGGAGATTAAGAAGCTTCGTGATGAGGTGGCACCCGATACACTGCTGACCATTAACGGGGATATTCCTGACCGTCAGACCGGCCTCAAGCTCGCTGAACAATACGGTGTGGATGGCATTATGATTGGGCGTGGGATTTTCCATAATCCATTTGCTTTTGAGAAGGAGCCGAAGGATCATAGCAGTGAGGAATTGCTAGATCTGCTGCGGCTGCATCTGGATCTCCATGATCAATATTCGGCACAGATGCGGCGCTCCTTCAGCGCACTTGTTCGCTTCTTCAAAATCTATGTCCGTGGATTTCGAGGGGCAAGTGAACTCAGAAATAACTTAATGAACGCAAAATCAACAAGTGAAGTACGTACGCTGCTTGATGAATTTGGAAGCAAGAATTCTGATGAGGCAGATGAACGAGGAAATTAAATGAACAGTAAATAGTATTATTAGAAGACATGGCTGACGTAGCTGTGTCTTTTCTTATGGAAACAGGAGAGAAGAATGTTTTAGCAGATATAAGGGCAGAGAATGATTTATTGTCCAGGAATTCGTCAACAGTATACGTTACCTTATTTGTAATAAGATTGATATTCGTTCCATGATAGAGGATAAATGCTAGTTATTGTATGATGGAATAGATAGGTTATCTAAGAATGGTTATGAATACCGAACAAAGAGGAAAGTTTGGAATATCAATCTTGAATATTCTGGCTTTGGTAGACAGATGTGGTGGAAAAAACGGATTTCCGAAACATGTCCGAGAAGATAAAGTTAAAGCATTCATTCGTGCAAAATTTTTATTTGTTAATGCGTGATAAGTAATGAAATAAATAACTTTAATTGAAAAGGGAGGACATAAACATGGGAAATCAAAATATTAAAAGATTATTGGTTTTCAATTGTTGATGAGTGTGGATTAAGTGTAGATGCTTCTGAAGCACTGGAGAGATGCTGGAGATGTTGGTATGAAGAATTTTTAGAAAGGTGTCATATTATTCCTGATTCTTTGGGTGGTGAAGATATTGCTTCTAATCTTGTTTTACTATGCCGTAGATGCCATATAGAGAATCCCAACATTGCTGATAAGGATATAATGTGGGATTGGCTTCGTGCGTATGGCACAACATTTTACGATACATTTTGGATAAAGCAAGGATTGAAAGAATATGAATTTATATATGGAAAGTCATTGGATATAGAGTTTGCAGAGAGAAACATAACCGATGTTGAGAAGTTTTGGCAGATTGTTAGAGAACAGTTTAAAAACACAACATACCATTTTGGACATCCATATCTGAATTCTGCAACATTAGCGGGAATGTTCAGAGTCTCATTAAAAAAATATAATGAAGTTACTTAAATTGGTACGTACTGGGTTAGTAAGAGCAGGATTAGCAGTAAAAAGGGCGGGAATTGAAAGGAGGTTATATATGTGATTCTGTTTGGGACTTGTCACCAAGACGTATATAATTATGTACTTCACCATTTTTTAAAGGTAGAAGTATTTAATGAAGAAACAGATGTTGGAGATATCATTGAAGAGATTCTCCCCAAATATCTATACAGAGAACAGTATCACAAATGTGTGAAAACAATTGAGGAATTATACTTCTGGACAGGAGACAAATTTTATCATGAAATGACTGCGATTCATGAGTTTGTTTTGTATAAATTCATTGATTACATAGGAGAGTTGCAAAAGGAATTTTCTGATTTTAATCAAGTTTATTTTAATGAAAGATGCCATCTACTAATTAAAGAGGCTAGTCAATTAGATTTCAAAGAAGATAGTGAATTAACTCTAGAAGAACACGAAGAATTTTTTTACGATGTCCTTTATTATTCGGATTTATTGTTTACAGATACAGACTTTTTAATGATTGAAACTTTATATAATAATCGTAAACTTGGAAATACAAACATAGACAAGGTATTAGGGATTAACTTAGACTACTATTTTGAGTTACTCCCTATCGATATTCAAGAGCAATACAAAACGAAGCATATTACACTTACGGGTGAAGTTTCTTCAATGTTGAACTATATCACAGAAAGAGTACATTACGGAAACTTGTATAAACTATTTTGGGAAGGCAATGTTCCAGTAAAAGAAGAACGTATACAGCTAATATTAGAAAATATAATGGACGCTTACTTTTATAATCAAGAAGTAGAAATCACTAGAGAAGCTCTGCTGGGAAATGGAAAAGTTGATTTTAAATTATATAAAAATATTAACGAAGACGAGAAGGTTCTAATAGAAATAAAGAGAGCGAGCAGTTCTTATTTGAAAAAAGGATACGAAAAGCAATTAACTGATTACATGCTATCTACCAAATATAAGAATGCATTCTATTTAATTGCTTGTTTTACGGATTTTGAGTACGATAAAAGTATGCGATTTATTAGAGAACATGTTTATACTGATACAGTACAATTGTACATAAATATATCTATATTAGACTTTAGAAAACGTAAGCCTGCTTCTATTTTGTAACTAAGGTAATATTTAACCGATAAAATTGATGCCTGATCTCCTGCCATTAACTTTACAGGCTTCAAAGCCAATTTGAAATTCATCTCCAACAAGTACGTTATATCTTATCGGGGGGAAATTTAGATGTCAGATGAGAATTTGGTGGCTGGAAAATGGTTTTCCTTAAAGGCTGGACGAGGTATATGAACACGCAAATTAAAATGACAGTCAGTGATGAGTGGAAAACATGGCCGACTTGGCTGTGTTTTTTCTTTTGGACAATCTCAGCCGTCATTCTTGCTATAGCTTTTAGCTATAACTAGTTATGAGAATTTGGTATGCCTTATAACTCCTCTCGTCGTGATATGATATCGCTATACAACGAGGGGGTTATGTACATGACTGATAAGTTTCAGATCGTAGGAAGTTTGTTGCGGCCCGAAGAGCTGCTGAAATATAAAACGCAAATAGAACATCGTGATGATATCCAGTATCCGTTCTATGAAAACTTTGAAGGGTATGCCGAGTGCGAGACCGAGGCGATCAAACAGGTCGTGAAAAAGGAAATCGAGCATAACCTGTCGGTTATTACGGACGGCGAATTTTCCAAATCGATGTGGCATCTGGATTTTGTATGGGGCTTTGGCGGAGCCCAGCGTTATATCGCGGATCATGGCTACTTTTTCCGGGATGTGGACGGAACCTCGAAATATGAAACACGCAAAGATATTGGCCTGCGGATTACTGGCAAACTGAGCGGAAAGAATCATCACTTCATTAAGCTGTTCAAACAGCTGCAAGAAACGGCTGGCGACCAGCAAACGAAACTTTGCGTACCATCGCCTTCCCATATCTACGGTGAACTTTCCTGGTCGGATAACATTGGCGGCACGGATGCGGTTTATCAGAACAAACAGGAGCTCAAAGCGGGCCTTGTGAGCGCCTATAAAGAATTCGTGGCTGAATTCGCTGCGGCAGGCGGCAAAATCCTGCAATTCGATGATTGCTTGTGGGAGCTGTTTGCAGACGACAACCCGAATTCTCCGTTTACAGGGGAGCATATTAATCAAGCGGAAGTACAGGGTCTCGCCACCGAATTTATTGAGATTAACAATACGGTGATTGACTTCGGTCACAGCCTCGGCTTGAAAATGTGGACACACAACTGCCGGGGGAACTACGATTCCCGCAACATGGGCGGTGGATCCTATGCAAAAATCGCCAACCTGTTCCTGAAGCAGTTGAAATATGACCGTTTCTTCCTGGAGTGGGATGATGATCGTGCGGGTTCGATTGAAGCACTGGAGGTTTTCAAGGACAGACCGGAAACAGAGATTGTTCTGGGCCTGCTGTCATCCAAAACCAATACGCTGGATGATGAAGCACGCGTCATCCGTCTGCTTGACGAAGCATCCAAAATCATTGATAAGGATCGTCTGCTGCTCTCGCATCAATGCGGCTTTGCGTCCTGCGATGGCGGTAACGAGCTAAGCGAAGCCGAGCAATGGGCGAAAATCGATCAAGGTCAACAGATTGCCAAGCAATACTGGAATAACTAAATTCGGATAAACATCTTGAGCTAATAGGGATGACTCAAAGGGCCGCTTATGGACCCTGAGAGTCATCTTTTTTTGTATGCAGGTTTCCCGCCGTTCAAAGGAGTAGCCTTCGCTTATGAAGAAGTTATATACTTCCAGGAGAGACTGTGCAAATCGATTACGGAGAAATTTTGATCGGTTATAAGAACATGAGGGGAGAGGAAATATTGACATATAACCATGATCTGATGAACAAAGAGCAATTGCTCATGGAGCTGGATTCGCTGGGTTACTCGGACAGGATGAAGAGGATGGCGCTTCTGGGGCGCCAGCATGAAGGAGATGCGGATTATTCTGCGCTGCTCGTATCCTTGCTCGGCAGCGGTACCGCCTATGAGGCGCATTTGGCATTGACCGGAGCAGGTGTAGTGAAGGATGCCCGTGCGGTTTTGTTTGCCTTGAAGCATCCTAAGGCAGGGGTCAGAGGGCGGGCGGCTAGGCTACTGCCGGAAGTGGTGACAGATCCGGACTTTTCGATTGAATCCGAAATTGCTCTGATGTCGTATCATTGCCGTCACCAATTGCTGCGGAGCATCGTGAATACATATCGTCAGGATTGGGCGGAACGGCTGCTGCCGCTCGTGCTTGGCCAGTGGGGCGCACAAGAAGCTTCTTTATTATTGGCCGTGTGCAGTGAAGAGACAGTAAGCAGTAGGCTTTCTGAGCTGGGATATGCGTTACGCAATTGGCCGCTCTTAACGAAGCACTACCCCGATTTGGTTGGAGCGTATTTCAAGAATGCTTTGCAGAACGCAACGCATCGGGAAAAGATCAGTGTATGGTGGACGCTCTCTTCCGCGATTGAGGTACTGAGTGTTTCAAGACCGGCAATCGTGTTGGAATGTGCGCTTAAGCTTGGGCCGACGGATATGATTCATCCCGTACTCAAACAGCAATTGGGCATTCTGATTCAGGCCAGCCCTGAGGACGTATTCGAGCTGCTGACACGTGTGGACACACGGGAATATCTTCTGAATCACGGCGTTCCGGCAGGCGTGTTGAAGAAGAGAAAATGGTTTACCGCAGCGCAGTGGACCACGCTGGCTGCATTGCTCGCAGATCAGCCTGAGCATCTAGCCAAGGTGCTGGATACCCTTGCGCCGTCTTATCGCGAAGCAATGTTTGATGCCGCTTATAAGGAAGACGAGCGGAAGACACGCATTTTCCCTATGCCGCTGCTGGATGTACTGCCGCACCGACTGCGCGACAAGGAAGCTGCCCGCATGCTGGAGCTGCGCGACATTCGTGATCATCGGGATGACATGCTCAAAACGAAGGCGCGCCGTTTCATTGGTAACGCCAGGGAGAAGCTGGAGCAAGCCGTCCAGGTGTCTAATAGCGATGAACGTGCTGCGGCCTATGCCCACCTCGTTCGGAGTACAGCTCTATCCCGAAGCGGAATGGATGAGACGCTGCGCTTCCTGACTCGAATCAAGAACGACCAGGATCCGGTGCGCTGGGCTGTTATGGCCGAGCTCTCAAACTGTCCTGCTCCCATGTTTAAGGAAGAGCATGTGAACGATCTGACTGTGCTGGTGGATAGCGTGGTGGAAGCCAGGGACACTTCGTACGGGACAAGGTCCGCCACGGAGAAGCTGGCTTTTGCCATCCTGCGTGAACATGCATTGGAGCCGAAGGGCGAGCTGTTCAAATTCGCTTTGAGAACGTTTGGAAGATTGACGATGCGGGACGGTCAGTTTGCGCTCTTCTCGATGGATTGGGATAGCATACCAAATACTGCACTGGAAGCATTGTTCGATGAAGTTTATGCCTTTGGTGTAGAAGCGAACAAGCGAGAAAACACAAATGTGGTCCTGCGTATGGCTGATTTGTTCGGAAAGGCCGTGGATCGGTTGCCGAAGCTTCAGCTTCTGCTGGAGGAGTTGCTGGAGGCCAAAACGGTATCGCCGCAGGCTGTCCATTATTGGCTGGCACCGTATAAAACCCGGGATGCGAGGGTTAGAGAACTGCTGGACAGGGACCCATCCTTCATCTCTTTCCATGACGTATTTATGCATCTGCATCTGAAGCGCCAAGAGTGGTTAGACCCGTTCATCTCGGGGAAAATCATCGATGGCAAGCATTTATCGGGAAAAACGATTTATGTTGTGCCTGCCCATAACGGGTTTCACCGGTGGCTGCCGCGTCAGCAAAAGGCACTAGCTTCCCTCTTGGAACGGGTGGCCTTGGATGCCAAACGAAGTTTCCATGAACGTGCGGCTGCGATGCGGAGCTTGGCCGTCATGCCGGATTATCTCTCCGATCAACTGGAGATTCTGCTGCAGGTTCAGGCAGTGCATGTCGTCGAGGCTGCGCTCTACGCCTATTCGTTATGGGAAGAGCCGGAGAAGGCACTGCCTGTATTATTGAACAACCTGGATGGGGACCGTGCTCGGGTGGCGATGTACTCGATCCCCAGATGCATGCGCAGGGTGAGCCCGGTGATGTTGACATCCATGTTGTCGGACTTGCTGAACCGCGAGAAATTGAAAATCACGGTCAGAAAAGAGGCCATCCGATTGCTTGGGGCTTATAAAAGCAGTGAGGGCATGGCGCTGCTCATCCGTGAATACGAGAAACCGAATGTACACAAAGACGTGATGATCGCCATAGGACACGCTGCCAGACAATGGCTTGATGATGAACGCAGCTGGACTCTGATGCGTGCCATGGCTGCTTCACCGCAGCGTGATATCGCAAGAAGCCTGCTTAACCAGTATGCTGGCGGACTTCCGGCGGAGGCTCGGCCAAGGTATTTGCAATTGATTATCGAGATTGCAGGGCACGCCGATCCCGTTGTGGCCAAAGAGGCTTTCCAAGCCATGAGCCGTTGGGTGAATGGAAGTGAGGAGAAGGTGGCGTCTTCCGCCTGCCGAGCGATTCTTGATTTGGAGGATAACACCAGATGGAAGGCGGCGATGGATACCCTCATTGTGGCTTGCCGTGACGGGAAGGTGAATGAGCAGGTCATAAAGGTTTGCACACAATTGGTGTACACGGAGACGAAAGCCGAATGGAATGCTGCACCGGAGAGGGACCTTCCAGAGCGGCAGCGTCTGGTGGCATTGATTGACAAGCTGACCTCGTTACCTCTCAATGCAAGGCGGATGCTAGTTCCTTTATATACGGGCATGATCGATGCTCTTAAGTCCAAAGAAACCATGAAACCAGCCGTGATCAAGTTATATTTGGCGCTTGTCGAATGGAACCAGGCGGATCAGGCTGCCCTGCAGTTGGACCCTGTGATTCAAATGGCGGACACGTACCAGCATCTGTTGGATTACGCCTACAGACAGATCGCTCGGGCAGCCAATGCCAACCAGGCGTATTGGAGACCGGAGACGATTCTGGAACTGGTGGATCATTTGAGAGATCGGCAGTCGTTTGCGGCCCAATATATCGGGCTTTCTTTGCTGAAGGTTGCGGGAACATCGTTATTGTGGAACCAGGCTTGTACCGACCGTTTAAGAACGTACCGGAATCATGAGTTTGAGGCAATTCGTCTGGCGGCCCTAGATATTTGGACCGTGCTGGAATGAGGTGGGCAAGGGCGATGCTATATTTAAGTAACTTCAAACTCTCTCCATACATTTCCAGCAACCCGAATATATATCCCGATCATGTATTCAGACACATGGCAGGGGAAGTTCTGCTGTTTGATCGAATCACGGTATTATACGGCAGTAATGGCTCCGGCAAATCCACCTTGCTGAATCTGATCGCCAACAAATTGGGGATTGCGGGCGCTGAGCGAATGACAAGTTATGGTCACAACGTGTACGCGCAGCGGTTTATCGAGGAGAGCAGCTATCAACTCGGGCATGATGAACAGGAGCGTCCCATATATAAGCTTCCCGACGGGAGCCGGTACATCAAGTCAGAGGATCTATTGTATGAAATCAAGAAGATACAGCAGGAAAACGTGCTTCGCGAGGGGCTGCTGCATGAGCAGCTCGTTCAGGGAAAGAGCAAGGCCGAGGTAGAAGAGCTGGAGCAGTCGTATGAATTCAAGAAGAAGATGGATATCATTCAATTCGCTCAGGAGAAGTATTCGAACGGGGAAAGCTCGATGCAGTTTTTTGAGGAACATTTGCTTCCCGGGAAACTGTATTTATTGGATGAACCGGAAACGTCGCTTTCTCCGGCGAATCAAATCAAACTGGCCGAGCAAATGAACGATCTGGCGCGTTATTTTGACAGTCAATTCATTATTGCTACGCACTCCCCCTTTGTTCTGGGCACGCTTCATGCGAAGATCTACAATCTCGATGCCAAGATTTTGCAAACTGCAGAATGGTTTGAACTGGACAATGTCCAATTCTTTTACCGATTTTTTCATAAACATCAAAGATTGTTTGAATGAATGGTTCATGTTTTCAGAAGAGGTATCCTTCGAGTAAGGATATCTCTTTTTGTGGTATGAGGATTTTATCCACCTTAGTACATGGTCCCGCTTGAATGCTAAACGTATAAAGATTGGAAGATCATTTGGCAGAGTAATCAAATGGATTGATTTTTATGCAGAAAGTTGTATAATATACTTAATTAACGTTAATTAAATAATGAAAAGGGGATGAACATGACCAGAACGAAGCTGAAAGAAGCTGCGCTGAGGTTATTCGGACAGAAGGGCTACGACGGAACGGCATTATCGGAAATCGCGAAGGAGGTCGGCGTCAAGACACCGGCAATCTATGCCTTTTTCGAGAGCAAGGAAGATCTGTTCATGACGGTCTTCGAAGAATCGATGAGCGCTTACAACGAATATATCCAAGCGATGGCAGAAACCAGCAAAGGAATGAGTACGGAGAAAAAACTGCATGCACTGCTGCTTCGCCAATACGATTTCCACCGGGACAAGCGGGAGCTTGCCGCATTTGCCTTCCGGTACTTAATTTTCCCGCCGGATTTCCTAATGGATCGGATGCAGGAGGCGTTTGGGCGTTTCGATACGCTGCTCAGCAGCATTATCGGCGAGATCATGCAGGAAGGTCTGGATCGCGGCGAATTGGCCATCGTCCCGATGGAGACGCTGGTGGATTCGTACCTCACCTTGATGGACGGGCTGGGCATGCAATATTACTACTATAAATCGCCGGAGCTGTTCGAACGGAAACTGAAACATGCCTTTGAGATGTTCTGGAGATCCGTCGAAGCTTAGGCAATCAACAAGATGGTACAGAAAGCAGAGGGTGGAACATGAGCAATGATACGAAAATAGAAGATTACGAACGGGAGCCCGTACCCCAGCATTTGCGGAAATCGTGGCTCTCGATGGCATTTGTCTGGATTGCGATCGGCATTGACCTGTCCGCCATGTTTCTGGGTGCGCAGCTCGGCGCGGGCATGAGCATCGGCGACTCGTTTACGGCGGTCATCGTTGGTTCAGCCATATTGGGGATTATCGGGGCTGTCTGCGCATATGTGGGAGCCAAAACGGGTCTGTCGACGGCCATGATCAGCCGGTTTCTGTTTGGGAATCAAGGGGCGCTGATCGTCTCGGTCATTCTCGGCATTTCATCGCTGGGCTGGTTCGGCGTTCAGGTCGGCTTCTTCGCTTCCAACTTCCAGACGGCGTTAAGCGAGCTATGGGGTTGGCATTGGTCGCTCTGGGTACTGTCGATCATTGGCGGACTTCTCATGATGTCCACGGCGATCTGGGGCTACAGGGCGATTGAAAAATTAAGCGTCTGGTCGGTACCGCTGCTCGTTGTGTTTATTATTATCGCGCTGGTCATGGCGCTTAACGGGGAAGGCGGAAGCACCGTCTGGTCACCGTTCGAGGGTGAGGCCCTGCCGATGGGGACGGCGATATCGTTGGTCATCGGTATCTTTATCCTTGGAACGGCGCTGTCCCCTGACATCGCGCGCTGGGCCAAAACGCCAAAGCATGCGGTTACCGCCGCGTTTATCGGTTTCTTTGTCGGCAACAGCTTCATGACCATCATTGCGATCTTCCTGTCGCGTGCGATGGATTCCGACGATCTGACGGGCATTCTTCTGACGCTCGGACTGGGTATTCCGGCGATTATCGTGCTGACACTGGCACAATGGACGACCAATACGAACAATTTATATTCCGCGGGGCTGGGTTTCTCCGTCGTCTTCAAACGGGTGCCTAAATCCGTGATCACGATTATTGCAGGGTTGATTGCGACGGCACTTGCTTGCTTTGGCATTTATGACCGTTTCATGACGTTCCTGACGTACATTACGATGCTTGTTGCACCGCTGGGCGGCATATATACGGCTGAGTATTTGTTGGTGAACAAAAATAAATTCTCGTTTGACGGGCTGGACAGCAATCGGAGCTGGATTCCCCGCTCCATCGTCGTATGGGTCATCGCCACGTTCTTCGGGTTCATGACAACGATGGCCCCGGATGGGCTCGGATGGTTCCATGTGACGCAGGTTCCGGCGCTGGACAGCTTCTTGATGGCATTTATCGTACAAGCAATCATAGGCAAATGGGTCGTAAAGAAGGGATGAAAGCATGAACAAGGCAACCAGATTAACCACATTGGATGAACAAGCCATTGAATATATCGCGACAGGAGCTGCGGTGCTTGGCACGGGCGGCGGTGGAGATCCTCATGTCGGAAAATTGATGGCCATGGAGGCGATCCGCAAGTATGGCCCGGTTCGAATCGCCCAGCTCGAAGAGCTGGACGATGAAGGGCTTATCGTGCCGGTATCGATGATCGGAGCACCGACGGTGATGCTGGAGAAAATCCCTTCGGCTGAACAGCTGACCAAACCGCTTGATCTGATGGAGAGAGAGCTCGGGCGCAAGGTGGATGCTGTCATGCCGATCGAGGTCGGCGGCGGCAACTCGCTCGTTCCGGTCATTGCGGCGGCGCAGCGCGGAATTCCGCTCGTCGATGCCGATGCGATGGGGCGTGCGTTTCCCGAATCGCAGATGGTGACGTTCCATCTGGAAGGCATCCCGTGCAGCCCGGTGGCGATGGCGGACGAGCGCGGCAACAGCGCGCTGATGCATACGATTGACGGCGTGTGGGAAGAACGGATGGCGCGTGCGCTGACGGTGGAGATGGGGGGATCTGCCTCCATCTGCGATTATCCGGTATCCGGCGCGCAGGCGAAGCAGAGCGCGATCGGCGGCACGCTGACGCTAGCCTATGAGATCGGGCGGACGCTGTTCGAAGCGAAGCAGCAGAAGCTGAATCCTGTGCGCGAATTGCTCGCGAAGCTGAATGGCCATGCCCTGTTCCATGGCAAGGCCGTGGATATCCGTCGCCGCATGGACGGCGGTTTTACGCGCGGCGAAGCGGTATTCGAAGGTACCGGCGAGAACAAGGGAAAAACGATGCGGCTGTTTTTCCAGAATGAGTTCCTGCTCGCTACCGTTGACGATCAACCGCTCGCCATTACGCCTGACCTGATTACGCTGTTGGATCAGGATACGGGGATGCCGGTGACGACGGAGAACTTGAAGTATGGTGCCCGGGTAACGGCAGCAGGTTTACCGTGCGATGACAAATGGCGCACGCCGAAAGGCATCGAGACAGCCGGGCCGAGATACTTCGGTTATGACTTTGATTATGTGCCGATCGAGACGTTGGCTTCGAAAGGAGGTGCGGCGAAATGACCCAGGTAACTACGACTGACACAAACCAGGTCTACCGTATTGGGATTGACGTGGGTGGAACGAATACGGACGCTGCCCTGCTGGATTCCGACTTGCGCTGCGTGCACAAGGTGAAGGTCCACACGACGGCCGACGTGAACGAAGGCATTGTGGAGGCCGTTCGTCGGCTGCTGCAGGAGAGCGGCGTGAATGGAGCAGACATTCGCTATGCGATGCTCGGCACCACGCATTGCACCAATGCCATCGTGGAGCGCAAGCATCTTGGCCGGGTCGGCCTGATTCGCATCGGCGCTCCGGCAACAACAGCCGTTCCGCCGCTTGCTGGCTGGGACGAATCGCTGCGCGCGGCAGTTGGGCCGCATAGCTATATCGCCTCTGGCGGCTATGAGTATGATGGCCGCAAGATTGCCAATCTGGACGAAGAGGAGATTGCCGAACTGTGCCGCCGGATGAGCGGAGAAGTTGATGCCGTGGCGATATGCGGCGTATTTGCCCCAGTGAATCGTGAGCAGGAGAAGCGCGTTGGAGACATCGTGCGCGAGGTGTTGGGTTCGGACATGCCGGTTACCTACTCCAGCGAGATTGGCAGCATCGGATTGCTGGAGCGGGAGAATGCCTCCGTGCTGAATGCGGCGCTGCTGCAAGTCATTGCAGGCGTGGTGCGCGGCTTTGAGGAAGCGCTGAACGGGTTCGGCATCCATGCCCAGCTGTACATTTGCCAGAATGACGGCACGTTGATGAAGAGCGAATATGCACTTCGTTACCCGATTCTGACGATTGCGTGCGGACCGACGAATTCAATTCGGGGCGCGGCGCATTTATCCGGGCTTAGCGACGCGCTGGTCGTCGATATCGGCGGCACGACGACGGATATCGGCGTGCTCGTGCAAGGCTTCCCGCGCCAGTCGTCGGCAGCGGTGGATATCGGCGGCATTCGCACGAATTTCCGGATGCCGGACATTTTGTCCATTGGCCTTGGCGGCGGTACAATCGTCCGGCTGGACGACGCAGGCGGCGTGAAGGTTGGCCCGGACAGCGTGGGCTACAAGCTGACGACACGGGCCCGCATCTTTGGCGGAGATACGCTGACGACGACGGACGTAGCCGTGAAGCTGGGCCGTGCAGAATGGCCGGGCACCAACGCGAATGCCGTGGACGAAGCGGTATGCGGCAAGGTGGATGCCGTCATGCAGCAGATTCTGGAGGATGCCATAGACCGGATGAAAACGAGTGCCGACCCGGTCGATGTCATTCTGGTCGGCGGCGGCAGTCTGTTGGTACCGGATACGCTGGCAGGGGCAAGCCGAATCATCCGGCCGGACAACTATGATGCGGCGAACGCGATCGGCGCAGCGCTGGGAGAGGTTAGCGGCGAGTCGGAGCGGATCTATTCGCTGGACGACTGGAGCTATGACGACGTCATCCGCGATGCGAAGGAAAGCGCCATGAACGAGGCAACGGCAGCTGGCGCGAATCCGGAGACCGTACAGATTGTGTCCGTCGAGGACATTCCGATTGCCTATTTGCCGGGCAATGCGCTGCTTGTGAAAGTGAAAGCTGCGGGTAAGCTGTAACGGGCTAGGCATGCGCCTCGCTCGGCAGCATTGGCGGCCGCATGAGAAGTGTCTGGCAGCCATCGGGGGTCCATTTAATGGTGCTCGGCGGCGAATGGCATTAAACAGAGTAACATGAAATGGTGGTACGGAACGAATCCCGTATCGCCATTTTTTTATTTCCGAGAGCATGACTCCCCTGATGAACTTGGTGCAAGATAGGCAGGGAACCACCCTTAGAGCGATAATCAACCGGCTTATCTTCCTTCTTTGATATTTTCCATAATTCTGCGTGTCCGGAAAAAGGAAAATACACACAATGAAGTCAGATCTTATTCAAGGAAATCTCCTCGACTCGGGTATTCAAATATGCCACAATAGAGGATCAGGGCCGCAGGAGAATTGACCCAAGGCGCAGCAATGCAATCCGCAAGATCGCTTACCAATTTACGATCCAATAATTTATACTAGATAAGCCAGATTATATTGAAGGAGCTGCCGAATCGGATATGAACAAAAAAGAAGTCGCCAATATACGCAAGCAATTTAAGCTGGATCACGATTTAATGAATATTTACGATATTCTCAATGTCTATATTACAAAGGAAACGAATGAAATCTACCACTGGGAGCGCCTGCCGTTCGAGCTGGTGGATCGGGAGAAGCAAGAGTTATACATGGGTAATTTCAAAAAACTGCTGACCGGCGAACTGGATCAAAAATTGTTCGAATTGAGGTTTCAGGAAGCAGCGGAGGAACCGGCGCAGGTCATGCTTCACCAAGCGCTCGTGTCGGGTGATCCGGAAGAATGGCAGGACTTGATGCTGATGCTGGTGGATCGAATGCTGAAGGATGCCCAATATGAGCGGGATATGGTAGTCACGTTCGTTCGGGGACAGTATTATTTGCCGACGAAGGCGAGAAACGATGAAGCGGAAGAGAGCGAGAAGAACGAGGTGTTCGCCCATCCATTCATTTTATGCAGCGTGAATTCTACGGAGAAACAACGGAAGACGCTCTTGTTCGATTATGTGGAGCGGGAGTTCAAGTACAATGTCATCGTAGATCCGATTATCAAGTTAAGCACGCCGGAGCAAGGATTCCTGTACCCTAGCGTGACGGACAATTATTCCGATGTGAATCGTATTTTGTATTGTACGGGAAAATCGAATTTTCCGGATCCGCATTTTGTCGAACAGGTCTTGAACGGGGAAAGATCCGTGACGGCACTAGAAGAGCGAGCGATTTTCGAAGATATCGTCAAGGAAGTGGCCGGCGAACAGCTCGATTCAGCCACCATTGCCCAGGTGTACGAGGAAATCAACCGGGTGATCGAAATGAACGAAGAGACGAAGGAGGAAGAACCTCCGAAGCTGGATTATAAAGATCTCGAGCGTGTACTGACCGCAAGCGGCGTAGAGGACGTGACGACCGAGAAGGTGGAGCGGGCATTCGAAACCATCGTGGACAACAAGAACTATGAGATGAAAGCAACCAGCGTCATGCCGAAGTATACTTCCAAATCCATTAAGATCGAAACCAAGGTAGCTACGATTTCCATTAGCCCGCAGGATTTAAGGTATGTCAAACAGGTGAATTTCCAAGGTAAACGTTGCATCATGATTGAAGTCGACGAAGATGTTGCGATTGAAGGGTTTACGCTGGCTTCAGAGACGCTTTTATAGACTCGTTCATCGTACAAGCTTCGGCGCGGTACGGAAACCGGAGAATATATAGATATACCATGAGTAAAAGAGGCTTGTGTTGCACTTTCGGATGGGAAGCATAAGAGTCATGTAGGCGTTGTAAACCTATATGGCTCTTTTTGTGTTAAGTATGCTGTGGGAGAAGCGGCGATAAAGACCATAATTCCTGAACCCGCTTTTGTGGTTATTCAAAAGCATGTTTTGGCAAGAAAAAAGACCCTAGAAGCTCTTAGGGTCTTGTAGGAACTTTGGCTTTAATCCATCGATACACTAAAACGTGTAGGATTCCCCGTCTTTTGGAATCAAAACATTAGAGGAGATTCCTTTTTCGTCAGTAAAGATATTTAATTCTTCCCTTGATAATGTCCAATGATTAACTGCTTCCATATGGACAGATATAATTTTCGCCTCAGGGGCGGCTTTATAAACCTGGTAGATATCCTCTTTCCCCATTACTAGAGATCCGCCTTGAAGGAATTGATTATCTCCTCCATTTACAACAATGATTTCCGGTTTGTGTGTTTCGATGGCTTCCCCAACAGCTTCATACCAAACCGTATCTCCAGCAATATACAATGTTTTCTCGCTTGGGTGCTTCAAGACAACACCGCACACGTGTCCGGCAAGTTGTAATATTTCTCCTCTGCCGTGTTCGCCTTTAGTTTTAACTAATCGAATATCTCCAAAGGCTGAATTTTCTTGCAGCACTTCTACATTTTGAAAACCGGCGTTTCTGACTTCTGCCGCGTCTTCTTCGTTTTGTACAAACATTTTAATATCTTTTGGCAGCGCCTCTTTAGCCGTATCGTCCCAATGGTCTAAATGTAGATGAGTGACTATCACAGCATCTAAGTTGCTGATAATATGGTCAACCGAGGTTGGCAAGCCAACCAAAGGATTGTTTTGATCTTGGCGTAACGAATTAGGGAAAGGCGGATACGCATCTTTTTCTCCCAAAAAAGGGTCGATTAAAAACTTCTTCCCTGCATATTGGACAACAAGTGTCGCATTTCGAATGAGTTGTATTTTCATGGCAATAGACTCCTTTTTGATTTGGGATATAGTTTACTCAGCGGCAAAGTAACCAATACAGGTTCCCTTTGTCAACTTTGGGATAAGGGTTGCTGTATAGTAAAATGATAAAGGACATCTTGAATTTAATCGATGCTTCGATGAGACGCTTTTACATTAAATCATTTCACGGTGAAAGGATTATGGTATGCAACTTGATCAAACGGATTATCAGATCCTTCGGTTACTAACCGAAAATTCAAGGATTCAATGGAAAGACTTAGGGAAACAAATTCATATGACTGGACAAGCAGTAGGCAATCGTATCAAAAAACTTGAGGAGAGCGGTGTAATTACAGCCTATTCCCTAATCATCGATGAAATGAAATTAGGGCTTGCTTATACAGCATTTGTTATCATTCATATGAAAACAGCCAATCACGATTCGTTTATTCGTTTTATTATGGATCAACATGAGATAGTGGAAGCACATCGAATCTCGGGAGAAGGCTGTTACCATTTAACGATAAAAGTTACATCCCAAGATCAGCTGAATCTTTTTCTTAATAAACTTCTCGATTATGGGAATTACAGCTTGAATCTGTCCATACAAAAAATCAAACAACGCAGTACGTTGACCGCTGCACCAAATGAATAGCAAAAGCTTCATTCGAGGATGCCGTCATCGAAAGCTTTACGCTTACTACAGAGAATAAAAGGATTGTGTTGCAATTTCAGATAGGAAGTATAAGAGTCATGTAGGTGTTGTTCACCTATATGACTCTTTTTGTGTTCATAATGCGAAGCGGGAGAAGCGGCGACAAAGACCCTTCTGAAGACCGATACGTAAATACATCGGCTGCAGGAAGAAATATCCATGAGGCTAGATATGATGGATATAGAATGTAACTTGCGGTTAGTGAGAAACGGTAGTTTCTTCACAAGTGACCGGGGATGGCAGGAAACCCATTTCCGGAAATTCCAATACGGGGAGATGTACGAAGTGACAACGTTAATCGAATTCAAAAACGTAACCAAGGCCTATCCAATCGGCGAAGTGACGATTCAAGCCCTTGCGGGTGTTGACTTCTCCATTTTAGAGGGGGAATTCGTCGTGATTCTAGGGGCAAGCGGGGCGGGGAAAAGCACGATTTTGAACATTCTCGGCGGGATGGATACCGCTACCTCGGGACAAGTGTTGGTTGGGGATCAAGAGATTACGGGATGGAGCGAGAAGAGATTAACCGAATACCGCGGCGAGCAGGTTGGCTTCGTCTTTCAATTCTATAACCTGATTCCGAATTTGAATGCGCTGGAGAACGTGGAATTTGCGACAGAGGTATGTAAGGACCATCTGGATGCACGAGATATTTTACATAAGGTTGGACTAACGGATCGGATGAAGAACTTCCCTTCCCAGCTCTCTGGCGGCGAACAGCAAAGAGTTGCGATCGCAAGAGCGGTTGCCAAGAATCCCGCGCTTCTCCTCTGCGACGAACCCACCGGTGCTCTGGATTATGTAACAGGGAAATCGGTCTTAAAGCTGCTTCAAGATTTGAACAGGGAAACGAAGACATGCGTCGTTCTGGTCACCCATAATTCGGCATCGCGCCGATGGCGGATAAAGTGATCCGCGTCAAGAGCGGGAAGATCGAGAGCATCACGATTAACGATCACAAACAAAGCGTTGAAGGGATCGAGTGGTGATGAAGATTTTAGCGTTGAAATTATTAAGGGACATGAGACAGTCGGTAGGACAATTCATAGCCATTGTATTGGTTATTGCGGTGGGAGCCTTTTTCTACACGGGGCTGGTTACCTTAAGTGACAATCTTAGCGGCTATACGAAGGGGTATTTTCAAGAACATAATCTAAGCGACTTGAACGTTTATTACAG
The DNA here is from genome assembly GCF_049893405.1 of Paenibacillus sp. Dod16. Lineage (NCBI taxonomy): Bacteria > Bacillati > Bacillota > Bacilli > Caryophanales > Paenibacillaceae > Paenibacillus > Paenibacillus sp. Dod16. The sequence continues at coordinate 250,610 of NZ_JBNDYG010000007.1, read as the reverse complement.
TCAAATTTCCGCAGAGGATGTGGCCGGTTTACGAGGCGTTGAAGGCATTCAACATATCGAAGGGCGTTATATCGTCCAGGCCGAGCAGGCTTTTGAGGATGATAAAGCTGTTTTAACGGTGCACTCGATCCCCGTACCGAATGAAATCAACACATCCAGGATGATGGAGGGCAGGATGCCAGCTGGGCGGAATGAGATCCTGTTGGACTCCCACTATGCCGAGGCGCATCATTACCGTGTCGGTGATTCCATCAGCATTCGTGTGAATGACAAGGATATGACGTTCACGATCAGCGACTTGAATGAGAATGTGGAGCATGCCAAGAAGAACGAAACCCAGGACCATCAAGCTTATGGAATCGCTTATATCTCCGAAGGGACCATTCCTGAAATTGCAGGCAGCTTGTTCTACAATGAGATCCTGATTGATGCCAAGGATGGTTACGATATTGACCAGTTAGGCCAAGCCATTGAGGCACATTCCCAGTCACTCCCTTATATAAGCCAGGTCAGCAAAGAACGAACCTTCAACTATTCCCAAACCCAGCAAACGATTCATAACAATAAGCTGATGAGCAGGGTGATCCCGATCGTTCTCTTTTTGATTGAAGCGGTGATCCTGTTTCTGATCATGTCGAGGATTATCGATTCCCAGCGAAATCAAGTGGGCATTATGAAGGCCTTAGGGGTGAAAAAAAGAAGCATCATGCTGCATTACATGGGCTACCCCGTGCTGGCAGGCGTCATCGGCTCCATCTTGGGCTATGCCATCGCCGCCGCCCTGTTCATTCCACTCATTACAACGTCAATTGGAAGAAGCTACTCCCTGCCTGACCTGACGTTCACCCTCTCGTTCTTTACACTCCTACCTCCGATGATCTGCTCCAGTGCTTTTGGCATGCTGTCCTGTTATTTCAGCGGCAAAGCGATATTACAAGAACGTGCAGCCCAGGCGATGCGTCCGAAACCGCCGAAGAAGATGAAGAAGCTGCTCATCGAGAAAGTTCCGGGCATGTGGAGTCGGCTTCCCTACAGCTACAAGATCATTCTACGAAATATATTCTTAAATAAACAAAAAGCATTCGCGAGCTCCGTTGGCGTTGTGGTCAGTACGGTTTTGCTGATCACGGCTTTTGGCACGCAGACGGCCCTGCTCAAGGTAGCCGGCCAGATTGAAGAGGTGAATACGTATGATTTACGAGTCGATTATGCGATGGGATCGTTCTCCGATATGGCAGCACTGCCGTCCGGCATAGCAGACCATTATGGGTTGTCTACCTACCCTGTGGAACTCATCCGAGGGGAAAACAAAGAAAATGCTGAGCTCGTGGTTACGGAGCAGGATAATGAGCTGATTCGCTTTTATGATGAACAAGGCAACCGGCTATCGTTAGAAGATCATGGTGTGCTGGTACCGAAATCTTACGCGGATCAGTATCAAATTGCTGAAGGGGATACAATCCAGCTTAAATTTACAGCACCGGTGCTTAACCAAACCATCGTCGATATGAAGGTTCTGGATATCTCCACACAATACTCGAATCCGTCGTTCTACAGCACACCGAATTATATGAAGAGTGTGGGTATCGACTACGATCCGACCTCGCTGTTAGTGAGCGTCCATAGCGCTGCCGATCTGGCAGGCGTTCGCAGCTTCTTCGAACAAGACCCGCAGGTGGAGGCCATAGCGGACAAGGATGATCTCAAGAAATCTGCGCAGTATATGCTGAAGCAAAACAGCTTTATTTTCATCATGTTTATCATCTGTGCCGTCATTCTGTCTTTCGGTGCCATCTACACGATTTCTTCCATCAATATTTATGAAAGGAATCGTGAGCTTGCCACCCTGAAGGTATTAGGCTATCCCAAACGTAAAATCAACCGGTTGATCTTCTCTGAGAACATGCTGTTAACCGCTTTTGCGGTCATTGTCGCCCTGCCGATCAGCGGTTATGTCTATTCCATCATCATCCAGGCGCTTTCGAGTACGCATCAGCAAATTCCGGATCAATTAAACCTTGTGATTATGCTGGCATCGGTTGTGCTGGCGTTCATTCTGACCCTCCTCTCCAACCTCATGCTTCGGAAGAAAGTGAACCGGATTCATATGATTGAGTCGTTGAAGGGGGTGGAGTGAATGGAATGCCTGCAAGAAGTACTGAGTACCCCAGACCCAAAAAATATCGGTAGTAAGGTATAAAATTAAGGGATTGGTAGAGCGTCAGCATTTATTGATGACCAGAGAAAGCGCCATGCCTGTTTTCATGAGGCGTGGCGCTTTAATAATCTTTTAGCAGCGATAAGTTTAAGAATGACATCCCCAATAATCATCGCTTTAGTAGAAATAACTACTTTGGGTGAAGCATCATCTCTACCAGCAATGAGATCTTACTGGGGGATTAACCATCAACTACACTCATTTGCGCATATCCGGTTGTGCTGTAGGTACTCGCACGAGCTCCATAAGCAGTGTTACGTTTAGGGTTCGTAAGATATATTTTTCCGCCTTGCTTAACGTTATTTACATAACCGAGGTCTGCACCAGTGTMAATATTCGTGAAACCGCCATTATAGCTTGTCCCTGGCAAAGAGTCAGCTGTCATTGTAACTCTGCTGGCGCTGGTGAAAAAGGTGTAAAACGGCAGTGTCGCTGAAGAATCGGATGGTTCAAATAGGTAGACGAACCCTACATAATTCGCGGCTAGGATCTGAAAATCATAAGCTGTCAGCTTAGCTAACTGTTGTTTGCGCACGTCCTCTTTCAATCTAGGAACGTCCCAGTCCGGAAACAGGTCCGAAAATTCAGGAAGTTCTTCAATGGTTCCATCTGGCAGCTCATACGCAACCTGGCCATCAACGGTCCAAGAAGTGCTGTAAATGATAGAATTCCTTGCGTCCAAGATTTCATCCTTCCATTCCTCGGGCGCTACGTCAATATCTTGATACGCAAGTTCCTGTTGTGACAGGGAGTTGTAGTCCTGTTGATCATTCGCAAAAGCAAGGCTCGGTGTGAGAAGAAGGAAAAGAGTCAGTACCGATAAAAATAAGAGAGCGTTCTTTTTCATAGCCGATAGCCTCCATTCTAAAATTGGGGATTTGGATTTCAAAATGCTGTATTATCAAGTGAAGTATTATGCTGTTCCACGTGAAGATCTACGTTTATGTTAATTGTCCAACGGAATCACCTCCAATTCATGAAGTGTTACATTGTGGCTTTCATTACATATATGTTCTAATGCATCGATCTGGGGACAAGTTTTTCAATTATTCAATAGCATGTTTATATCAATCCAGATTTTATCTTGATTGTTTAGGTTTGACATGTATATAAGACAAATGTAGAATATTAGGTAGACAATTGTCTTAAAGGAGTTGATCCATAGAACGATGAAAAAGCTGCCTGATGCGGAGTTTGATATTATGAAAGTGGTTTGGGCCAATGATCCCCCTGTAACGACCCATATTATTATGCAACAGCTTGGAAACGAAAGGGGATGGAAAGCGCAGACGGTCATTTCCCTAATGTTACGGCTGATGGAACGAGGTTTCATTCGAACTGAGAAAAAGGGAAGAGAGCGTATTTATTTTCCGCTCATTAGCAAGGAGGACTACCTGAAATTTGAAACAGGTGACTTTATGGAGCGTTTTCATGCGAACTCCTTCTTCAGCCTGGTTGCTACGCTGTATGCCGGTAATAAGGTAAAGGACAGCGACCTAGACCAACTGGAAAAGTGGCTGAAAGAAAAGAGGGAGTGATATGCAGGGATTTTTAGTAACCCTGATTCAATGCTCTGTTTCGATGTCGTTGATAACGCTTGTGTATACGGCAGTACGGCCCATTTTATCAAAACGATATGCCGCAAAGTGGATGTATAGGGTTTGGCTGCTGATTGCGGCAGGCTGGATAATTCCCTTTCGTCCACAGATCGACCCGTTAATTTTCCATGTGCCCATACCGGATATTCCTGTAGCCTTTGCCCAATCAATGTCGTTCATGGCTGTAAGGGATATGGAGAACAATTGGGCAACAATCCCTTTGTGGTGGTTGCTTGCAGCAATTTGGGGATGTGGCGTTGTAAGCATTGTATTGTATCATGCTCTGCGGCATGGTCGTTTCATAAAGACGATACGCCGATGGAGTGAGCCTGTTCTCGATGTGAAGGTTTTGGGAATTTTGGACCGTGTGAGATCGGAACTGGGGATAAACAAACCTGTAGGGTTAAGCGTGTGTGAGAGTATTACAAATCCAATGCTCGTTGGCTTTTTCAGGCCTGTCATTTTACTTCCGCCTATGAAACTGTCAGATGATGCATTGTCACTGATTCTAAAGCATGAGTTGATTCATTACAAACGGCACGACCTCTGGTATAAGGCCATGATTCTGATGGCAACCGCGTTTCATTGGTTTAATCCGGTTGTCTATATTATGGCAAAAGCGGCTGCGAAACAATGTGAAATTTCCTGTGATGCATTGGTTTTACAGAATGCAGATCATCAACGGCGAATGCAATACGGGGAAACCATTATTGCTGTCGTCAGGAATGGAGCGAAGCTCCAAACAGGAGTATCAAGTAATTTTTATGGAGGGAAAAAAGACTTGAACAATCGGATATCTTTAATTATGGACCCGAAAGGGAAGAAGGCGGGCATTTTACTCTTTTGTTTGGCGCTGGTGGGGATTCTATGGACCGGCTCCGCGCTGACCGATGAAGCTAATGCAGATGACCCGCAAACATCTATTGCTACTGAGACTGTTACTTGGTCTTATGATAGCGATAGTCATATTGATAACGAAGTAACCCGCCTCAAGGAGTCGCTGCGCCGCTACGCAAATAATTTAGACTCAAGTCATAAATAAAGAGAAGGCAACTTTTTTGAACTGACTACCGTAAAGTAAACCGTCATTTAAAACCATCTTCAGCAACCTGAGTCCAGTTTCGTTCGGACTTAGGTTGCTTTCATTTTTTCCTTTCGCCACCGCTTAATTCCCCATCCTGCCATTCTTGGTCATCAGCCTTTTTTCAAATTTTGAAGAAATTGTTAAATGACCCCTTTTTATCCGCTTATCAAGTAAACTATAAATACCAAATATTATGAAATTTTAAAATATATCCCTTAATTGGAGAATTGGTATGCGGGGAAGGTGGTGAGAGGATGGTTCTAAATGATGACCAACGACGTGTTATTAAAACATTATATTTAGAAATGTATTTTTTATTGTTTTCATATGCACAAAACATGTTGAGCGACCGTTCACTAGCTGAAGAAGCCGTTCAGGACACATTTAGAATTGCGTGTACTAAAGCCGACAATCTTTTATATAGCCCCAATCCGAAAGGTTGGCTATTAAATACGCTAAAGTATGTTATTAAAAACAAAGGTCGCAGTCGGGCGTACCTCATTAATTCCTTAGAGTTAGATGAAAACATGATCCCTGGGGATCCTGATGTACTAGATATTGATTTTATGTACTCTGACTTAACCAATAGTGAGGACTATAAATTACTTAAAAAGATTGCTCTGGATAAGTACTCGATGTTGGAGGCGGCTAAAGAAATGGGGATTTCTGTGGAGGCTTGTAAAAAACGAGTTCAACGAGCGAAGAAGAAATTGAAAAAGGTTCTAAAAGAATGATTTAAACAACTACCAGCATACAAAAAAAGTGTTGTGTGCTTTGAGCTAAAGAAATAACGGAACAGTAACGTTCTATATATCTGAGTGTACGGCCAGCAGCACCTTGATCTATAATAGGTGACGTGGCATTCAATGGCAAAATGCAATCGCGAATGGAATAGGAGAACAGGATGATGAAACAAAAAATAGCCGTCATCGGCTTAGGGCATATGGGCCGGCATATGATTCACCGCTTATTGCCCCAATATACGGAGCAGATCGAATTGGTCGCCATTTGCGACAGTGATGAATCCAGTCTGCACCGGGAAGTCGCAGATGCCGGGATTCGTCCAAGGCTGTACACTGACTATCGCCTGCTGCTGGACGAGGTGTCGCTTGACCTGGTATATATTGCGGTTCCGCCGTCCCTGCACTATGATGTGGCCCGAATCGCATTTGAGAAAGGCGTCCACGTCTTCTGCGAGAAGCCGCTGGCCAACAGCTTGACCGAAGCCCGGAGTCTGGTGGAGCTGGCCGAGAAGGCCGATGTGCTCCATGCGGTTCATTTCTCGCTTCCGCTCGACCCGGCTGTTCTAAAGCTGCGGGGGTTGCTAGAGGAGCAAGCGATCGGCGGGATCAAAAGCATGGAGTTGTACCTGGAGTTTCCGCAGTGGCCGAGGGCTTGGCAGCAGAATCCATGGATCACGTCAAGGCAGCAGGGCGGATACCTGTTGGAGGTTGGCATTCACTGGATCCAGATGATCCAGCAGGTATTCGGGCCGATTACGCATGTGACGAGCGAGATCGAGTTTCCGCCGGATTCGAATCAGTCCGAAAGCCGAGTCCAGGCCGTGCTCCGATTACATAATGATATCGAGATTCGTCTGTCGGGAACCGACCAACGGGAAGGGGAGGAGCGTGTCTCTCTGGTGGTCCACGGTGAGGAAGGCACCTTGGCATTGGAGAACTGGTGCAATCTGTACCGAAGCGGCAAGGATGCCGATCCACAGCCCGTACCTGTGGATGATGTCGTCAGCCCGCTGCCGATCCTGAAACAAATCATTCAGATTTTGGACGGAGAGTCCGGTTTGATCTATGATTTCCATGACGGGTATAACGCGCAGGTTGTTTTGGAAGCCCTGCGAAAGCCGGGTGAGGGCTTTGTGGATGTAAGGCCTCAGTTGATGGGGGATAAAACGGAAGGGTTTATTGTAACGACCTGATGGGTGAATGTTCTGTACGGTGCATGTGGAAATTATGGCGAGTTGGTAAGAAAGTAATACAGGTTGAAATCACTACGCGTTGAGGTGATCCATGGTGTTCGTGCAACTTAGCAGTTTCATCACGCTCGGCCTGTAGAGGATGACATAACCCTCTTGGCTCCTTTGCAGGCTGGGCCTTTTCCCAAGGGGCGTGATGGAATGAAAAGCAAAGGGAACAATCGTACTCGTTCGTATTACCGTCATCATCGACGGAGAGTGGTCCAGCGTAAGAGCAGGCTTGCTAAACAGCTTGGTTGGCATGCCAAGTTTACAGGTGAGTTTTCTAAAGGGAAGATTCATTGCTCTTGCAAATATTGCAAGGCGAAATCGAGAGAAATCGGATGGCCTAAATCTAATCTTGTAAAACTTGCACGTATGAATGAGTTTAGTAGTTTGGAGTAGAGTGTTAGGTTGAATGTGGTAAAGGCCGTAGATGGTAAAGTCTACGGCCTTTTATTTTGCCCAACCATGTTCAATAAAAAAACGGTAGGGATATACCCTGCAGCTTGATCTACTTAAGATCCTCTAGAATGTATGTGAAATAATCGTCTACAAGCTTCACGATACTGCGTATTTCCTTATCAAACGTTGAGCTGGTGATTGTTCCTTTATTGTAAGAGTCGACATTCAGCTTGACTCCGGAAGTTTTGGCTAAAGAAATTTCTTTAACTTCTCCATTGAGTTCTTTTTTCGTTTCCGCTGTTTCCTTATTGCAGACTTTCTTTGCTTCATTAAGACTTTTCTTGGCCTTATCAAGTGTTGCCTTCATCTGACTCAGTTCCGTTTTGCTGGCTTTGGACTTCTTGAGGTTGTTGTACTTGGTTGTCAGCTGCTTGGATTGATTCGTGAGGGTGGTTACATCGGAGCACACAGGAGCTTTATATGTTCGTATAGCAGACTTAACCTCCTTTAACCTCTGGTTGTAATCCTCAAAGTATATCTTATTAACTTCGGAGATCGACATTTTTTCGGAAGGTGGGGCGGCATAGGCCTGTGACGGGAGAATTAAGATAGCGAACATCAACAAAAGTGCTAAAGTCTTTTTCATTTATGTATGAACACCTCTCTATAAGTAGTAACATTATCATACCTTAATTTGGGTCCTAATCAATAGATAGAGAAAAGGATATTCACAAGCTCCCACAGAATAACATGAAGCTGCAATCATTTTGGAGATTTGAAGGGGAGAGGCCCGGCTGGTAATAGAGGGAGATGCTGACCATCGGGCTGATTATGAGGGAACCGCGTGTCTGACGGAAGAGAAATTCGGGTAGTTCCTGGGAGTCGCAGGCCCTTTTAAAGAAATATTGATGGAACCGGCTGTCAAAAAAGGAAGCTGGAACCTCTTGCCCTACCAGAAGCTGAAGAACGATACCTGCTTACAAAAGGGTGAAAAACGAAAAGACATGGCATTTCTACGCTCTGATCATCCAACTTCTATTATTAAGTATAATTTTATAAAACTATACTTATCTTTTGATGGATTATCCGGCAAACCTTGATTCCGGATTTTCGTTTCTTATGACACATTCTGAATATATTGAATGATTTTGAGCAATTGTCTCATGTAGTTCCCGGTGGCTCTCCTTCTATACTTAAGGTACGAAAAAAGGAGAGTGAATTCATGGAACGAGCAACATCTTTAGCATCCGAAATACCTGTTCGCAAAAAGCCATTTCGCAAGCGCTGGGACTCTCCCCTTGCAGGTTATCTGTTTATTTCCCCTTGGCTGATTGGATTTCTGGCGTTGACAGCCTATCCGATGCTGTTGTCCCTGTACTATTCCTTCACAAATTACACCCTCATGAAGCCGATCGAGTGGGTCGGCTTGGACAATTACGAGCGCATTATTACGGCAGACGACAAATTTGCTCAATCGCTCAAGCTCACATTTTATTATGTACTCGCCTCGGTGCCGCTGAAGCTAATTGCCGCGCTGATGGTTGCGCTCCTGTTGAAAAAGGCAGTGCGCGGAATATCCGTCTATCGAACGGCCATTTATTTCCCTTCCTTGATTGGGGCGAGCATCGCGGTTTCCCTGTTATGGAAAAATATTTTCGGCGTGGACGGCTTCTTCAACAAAGTTCTTGGATTCTTCGGAATTCCCGGAACAGGCTGGGTAACGAACCCGGATACCGCATTATGGTCTCTGATTGGGTTGTCGGTATGGCAATTCGGCTCATCGATGGTTATTTTCCTTGCCGGCTTGAAGCAGATCCCGAATGATCTGTATGAAGCCTCCGCGGTGGATGGCGCGGGCAAGGTGAAGCAATTTTTCAAAATAACACTTCCCATGCTGTCGCCTACTTTATTCTTTAATCTCATTATGGGGGTCATTAACTCCTTCCAGATGTTTACGCCTGCTTACGTCATCACCGGCGGCGGGCCGATGAACTCTACCTATGTCTATGCGTTATACCTGTATGAACGGGCATTCAGCCGCTATCAGCTGGGTTATTCCTCTTCCTTGGCCTGGATCATGCTGATATTGATTGTGGCTGCCGCCGTGATCATTAACCTGACTTCGAAATACTGGGTATTCTACGAATCCGAGAGTCAAGGAGGGAAAGGAAAATGACCAGACACAAATGGAACCCCGTGATCCGCCATTCGGTCCTCATTATGTTCAGCTTGATTATGGTTTATCCGGTCATTTGGTGGATTGGCGCTTCTCTGAAAACGAACCAGGAGCTCAGTTCTCCGTCCATCTTCCCGTCTGTGCCTCAGTGGTCCAATTACACCAACGGATGGAACTCTGTTCCGGGATTCACCTTTACCGATTTCTATTTGAATACCTTTTATTTAATTACGGCGGTGATCATTGTAACGGTGATTTCCTGTACGCTTGTTGCCTTCGGATTTGCAAGACTGGACTTTCCGCTTCGAGGCTTCTGGTTTTCTCTGCTCATGCTCACCCTGATGCTGCCGGGCCAAGTGCTCATCATTCCGCAGTATGCGATGTTCCACCAATTTGGTTGGGTCAACACCTACCTGCCGTTTATCGTGCCCCATGCATTAGCGGGGGGGGCGGGAGGAACCTTCTTCGTCTTCCTGCTCGTTCAATTCATACGCGGGATCCCGCGGGAGCTGGATGAATCGGCCAAGATCGACGGATGCAGCTGGTTCGGGATTTACTGGAGAATTGTGATGCCCTTGATGAAGCCTTCTATCGTGACGGTCATCATCTTCTGCTTCCTATGGAACTGGGATGATTTCCTTGGTCATCTCCTGTACATTAATTCCGTCGACAAATATACGGTAGGCTTGGCTCTACGGATGATTAACGATTCGCAAGGCGGCGCGGAATGGGGACAATTGCTCGCAATGTCGCTCGTATCCATTCTGCCGGCTACATTGCTGTTTATCTTTGCCCAGAAATACTTTGTGGAGGGTGTGGCTACGACAGGGCTAAAAGGGTAGTAGCTAGCCCTACCGATATATTATAAAATGAGGAAACATTGAGGCAGCGGTACGCCGCACGGCTTCAATGTTTTTTCTGATAGGAATGTAAAGCATGGAGGATGAGAATTATGATCAATCCCTTCAAGAGATACCGGATCGATTCCCTGTTTATTATTTGCTTTGCAGGGCTGATCACGATTGTGCTGGCGATCACGGTATGGACCAGTTATGTCATGACTTCGCGGGAATTGGCCGATAACACGTCGTATTACCAAAAAAGACTGCTCGAGGAGCTGAACAACGAAATTACGGGTCGCCTGACTTCGATCGAGCAGATATCGCTGACAACGTCCAGGGACAACGATTTACTTACGTTTCTGTCGGGAAAAGAAGATGAGTTCAACCACTACCGGAGGTCCAAGGGCATACAGGAAGCGCTGGCTCATCTCACCTATTCGATTCCGCAAATTCAAGCCATCGATTTATACATGGAACAGCCGGAGTGGGGGGATCGGCAGAGCTATATTCAATTCCATGAATTAAAGGAGGCTGCGGCACAGCCATGGTATCCTTTGCTGCAGAATAATGACTTCTCCTGGTCAGAGCAGCATGATTTAACGACCTATAATGGGAATGTGCCTGTGCTCAGCTTTTCCCGCAAGGTGTACAACAACTCCCGGTACTTGGGCATTCTTGTCGTCCATTTGAAAGCCGATTGGATCCGCGGGATTCTCGAGGGATATTCCAAAGATTCCAACCGGATGCTGCTGGATCTGAACGGCAGGGAGCTGCTGAGCGTCGGGACATCGATGAAGGATGCCGGGTTACAGGAGCAGGATTTGCGGTTCGCGGACCAATCCGGGGTGCTTCGGCTGCATACGGAGCCGCATGGGGTCGAGTCACTGGTCGTCTATTCCAAAGTCGCGGACTCCAACTGGATGCTGGTGGAGATTACCCCGTGGGAGCGAATTACGTCAGGCAGCGTCAAGCTGGCCGGAGCCATTATTACCATCGGCATCGGAGCCTTATTGCTGGCTTTCTTGTTGACGCTATGGTTAAGCCGGCAATTGTTGAAGCCGATCGCCCAGTTAGTGAGAGCGATGAAGAATTACGATGTTGGAGGGAAGCAAGCGGAGCTGGCCGGCGATTACACGAATGAATTCGGCATTCTGTTTGCAGGGTTTCGCAGACTGAATGAGAGAATCCAGGCATTGTACGCATCCCTTGCGCAGCGTTACGAGCAACAGCGCAAGGCCGAAATCGAAGCACTACAAGCCAATATTAACCCGCATTTTCTATATAATACCTTGGATCAACTGAACTGGATGGCGATTGCGGAGGGACAGGAGAAGATGAGTCGCATTTTGGAGCTGATGGGCCGCATGTTCCGCATCGGATTATCGCATGGAGAAAGCTTTATTACGATTGAAGAAGAGCTGACTCACGTCGCATGCTATTTGGAAATCCAGCAGATCCGGTGGGAAGACGGTCTGGAATACGAGGTGCATGCCTCCCAGGAAGTACGCAACTTTTTCATTCCCAAAATGACGCTCCAGCCTTTCGTCGAAAATTCAATCATACACGGATTTAATTCAAGGCAAAACGGCCGAATTCATATTAAGGCTGAGGAAGAGGGCGGCCGGATCCGAATGACGATTATCGACGACGGAAGCGGGCTTGCTCCTCAGAGCAAAGAGAACCATCGCCGCAGAGGAGGATACGGGATCCGGAATGTAAGAGAGCGGTTCTCGGCGTTCTTTAACGATAATTATGAGATCCTCGTTAAAGATGGAGAGAATGGAGGAGTGGTTGTATCGATCGCCTTTCCAAGGCTTGAGGAAGCACAGCGTTAAAACATAATCAGACGATTTTATAATAAATTGTGCATCTCTCTTATACTCCAGTCATCTCGGAATTGATAGGATACATATTGACCACAATATATTGTTTTTAGGGGGAAGTCGGTATGAACAAATGGAAGCGATTGCATATTGTCGCGCTATTGATGGTGTTCTCCTTGCTGGCGGCGGCATGCGGCGGTAACGGAAGCACCAACTCAAGCACGGAAAGCACAACCTCAACCAAGAACAATACACAGGCCGAAAGCGGTTCGGCGGAAGAAAATGTCAAGCTGCGGATTATGTGGTGGGGTTCACAGCCGCGTCACGAAGCTACACTGAAGGCATTGGAGGTATATACGGAGAAAAATCCGCATGTTACCTTCGAGCCCGAATATTCCGGGATGGACGGTTACCTGGATAAACTCTCCACTCAGGCAGCAGCGCATAACGAGCCGGATGTTTTCCAAATGGACCCGGGCTGGGTTTCGGACTGGACTTCCCGCAACCAGCTGGAAGAGCTCGACACCAAGGTTAAACTGGATGAATTGACGCCGAGCCTGCTGCCGATCGGGCAGAGAGACGGCAAGCAATACGGCGTGCCGTTGGGATCGGTTGCTTTTGGAATGATATACGACAAGGCGGCTCTTGAGAAGCTGGGCGCAACGATGCCGAATGACGGCTGGACATGGGATGATTTCTTCGCATTGGCGGAAGAGGTAAAGCCTAAATTGGCGGAAGGCCAATATTTCACGCTGGATTATGCCGGCAACTACTTTATGTTCAGCGCTTATCACTATGCCAAGGGTAAAGGTACCTTGATTACGGAAGACGGCAAATTCAATATTGATGAAGCGACTTTCCTGGAATGGACCAAGAAGTTTGAACAGCTGCGAAAGGACGGACTTATACCTCCAGCTGATTTGAACGCATCCGACAAGGAAATGGATCCGACGGCAGACCTGCTGGTAAATGGCAAAATCTTATTCCGCTACTCCTTCTCCAATAACTACACCACATGGGACAGCATGAAGGAAGGGGCGTATGATCTGGTTACGATGCCGCGGGCCGAGGAAGCAGGGGGCTGGCTGAAGCCGTCCATGTACTTCAGTCTTTCGCCTAATTCCAAGCACAAGGAAGAAGCGGCAAAGTTCATCGACTGGTTCATCAATGATCCGGAGGCAGGGGCTATTCTTGGAACCGCTCGTGGCGTGCCTGCCAATGCCAAGATCGCCGAGTCGCTGATTCCGAATCTTCCGGAGGGTGAAAAGGTTGGCATGAAGCTGATCGACGCAACGACACCGGACGGACAGATATTTACGACAGGGCCGGAAGGCTGGGTGAACTTCATCGATAAAGACTTCCCGCTCGTCCGGGATGAGCTGAGCTTCGGCAGGACAACACCGGAGAAGGCTTATGAATCGTTGAAGAAGGCCGCGCAGGAATATGAATAACTCAATAATTCAGCTTATATAGTTTCCAGTTTATTCTCGGTTTACGTCATGCCTGAGCGGTTTTATAGCCTATCAGGCATGGCGTATTACCGTTAGGGTGAAGCATTGCCTTTTTGCAAATAAGAAGGAGGATCTTCAGATGTGGAAGATAGGAATCGTTGATGACGACCGTGCCATGCTGCAGGGAATCCGGAAAGCCATCCCTTGGGATGAACTGAATGCAGAGTGGGCGGGAGAAGCCTTGAACGGGGAAGAAGGGCTTGAGATGATTGAATCGGCCAGCCCCGACATCGTGATTACCGATTTATATATGCCTGTCATGAATGGTCTGGATATGATCGAGCAGCTTCGGAAGAACACTGGCTATTCGGGAAAAGTGATCATTCTGAGCGGTTACTCCGACTTCGAATATGCGCGTCAAGCCTTGCGTCTGAACGTGAGCGATTACTTATCCAAGCCGATCAGCCTTCCGACGTTGAAGTCTGTTTTAAATGAAGCCATATCCGATTTGGAGGAGCAGGAAGAGCAGCGCATGAAGCAGGATGAGCTGCTCCAAAAGCTGCAGCTTTACGAACCTTTTGTGGAGAAGGAGTGGGTCAAATCGGCCGCAGCTGGCGAACTGCTGCACTCAGGTCTCCCAACGGAAATCCCGGAGCCTTACCGGTATTGGTCCGATTTCGATCATACGGTCGTTGGCATCGAGCTCATCTACGATCAACGGGCAGCTAATCTAAGCTTGCCGGACTGGAGCCTCCTTCGATTTGCAATCAGCAATATGGTGTGCGAAATTACGCAGGCGGCATTCCCCCGCTTCGACCATACGGATCTCCACACCAACCGTTCGGTGGTCGTTATTCATCATGATCGAACGGAGTCAGCGGAGCGGGTGCGACAGCAGCTGGAGCAGCTGGGTGTCCGATTAATCGACTGCGTGCAGAACTATTTAAAGCTGAAGCTCCGGATCGGCATCGGTGATCGCAAGAGCAGTATAAGGGAAATTGGCATCTCGACGGAAGAAGCCTTTCGTGCGATCGATGTGAATTCGCAGCCGGCGGTTCCGGAGTATGAGCTGTATTTTTACTGTGCACAGGAGCCGGGCAATGCGGAGGCCAAGTCTCCCGTGCGTCCTGTTAAGCTTTACCTGGAGCTGGCCAGTTCGATTCGAACCTCGCAAGAACATCAGGCACAAACAATCATCAGAGATTATATGAAGCGATTGGAACAGCAAGGGGGCATCACCAAACCATATGTCAGTATGCTGGCAGGCGAGCTGTGGGGAATTATCGCCTTCGCTTTCTATGAGACGGGGACCGTCGTTGACGATTTCTTCCCGAATGATAGCATTACGCACGAAATGGCAAAGCTGCAGCGTCCATACGAGCTTGCGGAATGGCTGATCACCAAGATCGGGCTCGTGTTCGGCAGCCGCGAGTGGGGCGGGAACGGAAAGCATCGCCAGGCTGTCGACTTTATGATCGAGTACATTCACGAGCACTATGCCGAGGATCTCACGCTTGGGGGACTGGCGGATAAGGTGTATATCTCGAGAAACTACTTGTCGATGATTTTTAAGAATATTACGGGAGAAACGTTTAACAATTACTTGACCAGAGTACGGGTCGAGAAGGCCCGGGAGCTGCTGATGGAGAAAAATGCATTGGTTTACCAAGTGGCGGAAAAGGTCGGATATAAAAACGTTCCATATTTCAGCACGGTATTTAAGAAATTCACGGGCATGAACCCGACGGAGCTCGTGAAATGATCATGAGGAGGCATTATGAACAGCAGTTATGATCAAGCGTGGTTGCAGGTTAATGGGAGCTCGCTGAAGCAAGCTGCGGCAATAAAGCCGCTGGAAAGCTATTTGGGCAAGATCGTGACCGTGCAGGCGGTTTCTTCGCAAGTATTTCGTACGGCGATTGAAGAATTGACCACAGGCATTGCTCTGCTGACAGGTGAGCAGCCCTTACTTCGTGAAGAGATGGATGCCGGTCGCTGCTTGGTCGCAGGGACGCTGGGGAGCATTGAAAGGACTTTGCTTGACGGCTCGCCGGAAGCCGAGGAAGCCGGACGTGTGGGAGATGAAGGCTACATCATACGCCGCGTCGTAAGAGGAGACCAGGATTACATATTCATTGCAGGAGGATCGGACAGGGGACTTCTGTACGGGGTCTTTCATTTTATGCGTCTCCTGCAGACGGGCCAAGCGAACGAAGCACTTGATCTGATCGAACATCCGAAGTACCGGCTTCGCATGGTGAATCAGTGGGACAATATGGACGGAACCATTGAGCGCGGATATGCGGGCCGATCGATATTTTATAAGGACCATACCATCGTCTCCGATCTGACTCGCGTCCGGGCGTACGCCAGAATGCTGGCCTCGGTCGGGATTAACGGAATCACGATCAATAATGTGAATGTGCATCAGACCGAGACGAAGCTGATCACGCCGCAATTGCTACCGGATGTGGCACGTCTAGCGGATGTGTTCCGCGATTACGGCATCAGCCTCTACCTCAGCGTGAACTTTGCTGCACCGATCGAGCTGGGGGATATGTCCACGGCTGACCCGTTAGAACCGGCCGTTCAGAATTGGTGGAAACAGAAAGCGGCCGATATTTACCGAACCATTCCTGACTTTGGCGGATTTCTGGTCAAGGCCGACTCGGAGAACCGTCCCGGCCCGTTTACCTATGGACGCCATCATGCGGATGGAGCCAATATGCTGGCAGAAGCGCTGGAGCCTTACGGCGGACTCGTCTTATGGAGATGCTTCGTGTACGATTGCCATCAGGATTGGCGGGATCGCCAGACGGACCGCGCCCGCGCCGCATATGATCATTTCAAGCCGCTGGACGGCAAATTCAAGGACAATGTGATCCTGCAGATCAAGAACGGTCCGATGGATTTTCAGGTCAGAGAGCCGGTATCGCCATTGTTTGGAGCGATGGAGCAGACGAATCAGCTGTTGGAATTCCAGATTACGCAGGAATATACGGGACAGCAAAGGCATGTATGCTATTTGATCCCGCAATGGAAAGAGGTGCTGGAATTCGATACGCTCTGCCAAGGGGAGGGCAGCAAGGTCAAAGATATTGTAGCCGGACAAGTGTATCCTTATCAGCACAGCGGCATAACAGCCGTGTCCAATATTGGGGATGACTTCAACTGGACCGGTCACTACCTTGCCCAGTCCAACCTTTACGGCTATGGCCGCTTGCTGTGGAATCCGGAGCTGAGGGCGGAGGAAATTGGCGAAGAATGGACCCGGATGACCTTTGGACCCGATCCGGATGTGACGAGGAACGTGATGGACATGCTGATGGAATCGTGGCCGACCTACGAGAATTATACCTCCCCGCTTGGCGTGGGCTGGATGGTCGTGCCTCATGTTCACTACGGCCCTGACGTGGACGGATATGAATACTCCAAATGGGGAACGTATCATTTCGCGGACCGCGACGGGATCGGCGTTGACAGGACGCAGGCCACGGGAACGGGGTACGCCGGCCAATATGTTGGCGCCCATGCGTCGATGTATGAGCGATTGGAGACTTGCCCGGATGAATTGCTGCTGTTTTTCCACCATGTTTCTTATACCCATGTGTTAAAGTCCGGCAAGACGGTCATTCAGCATATTTATGACACTCATTTTGCAGGAGTCGAGCAGGTGGAGCAGTGGCTCGCACGCTGGGATGCCTTGGAGCATAAGCTTGATCAGCAACGCTTCCTGCATGTTAAACAGCGCTTGCTGGAACAACTAGAGAGTGCAAAGGAGTGGTGCGATGTCATCAATACGTATTTTTATCGAAAATCGGGTATCGCAGATCAGCATAATCGCGTGATCTATTCGTAGGGGGAAGGGCCTTGAATTTCAACCTAAGGTTGGAATTCGGGGTCTTTTTTTGTTGGGGGTGTAGGAGAGGGTGGGGAGCAGATTTTTAAACAAAATTGTATTCGTCGTATTTCTGTTTTCAGGAAAATAGTAGTCTTTGTTCGAGCGATTCTTTGATATGATACAAATATGAATACATAATTAGCGATGTAAAGGATGAGAATCTATGCCGGTTTACAATAAGCTAGTTCGGGATCTGATTCCCCAAGTCATTGAATCTACAGGCAAAGAATTTCGCACACGGGTCTTAGATAAGGAAGAGTATAAGAAAGAATTGATCATAAAGCTCAAAGAAGAGTCGGAGGAGTATTTTACCGCTCCAAATTCAAAGGAGTCGTTGGAAGAACTTGCAGATATGCTGGAGGTTATCCGGGCATTGGCGATTTTGTACATGGAGCGACATGGGAAGAGCTTTCTCAGACGATATCCTTACTTAAGACACCTTTAAAAGCCTTGTCCACTATCCTAGAAGTAGATGATTCCAGGCATTTAATCACTTTCCACCCAGATATAGCCGATCAACTAGATGATCCGGTTATTCAAGAGTTAAAACAATATGCTCTAATCGAATTGCAGAAGTATAACGATAGATTAAGCGCTCCCGTGTTCTCTCTTCATCATGCATTAAATGAAATTATGGAAAACTGCACTTCTGCAAGAAACTAAGACTTTGCAGTGAATCTGATCAAGAGAGCAGATGAACTCCTTCTCCAATATCCAGCCTGCTAGAATTGCTTTACCAATCATCCCACTCCGTTTTAAAATATAGGATCTAAAGACAAGTACAAATAATTCTTTTCTAAACATATTCAGTGCAAGCAAGCAGGGGAGAATGAAGGATAAATTAATCCATCTATCCCCTCCTTTTTTACAGTATGTAATATTCCGTGACTCCATTCATCCTCCAACACTTATAATAATGGTCATATTATTGTGAATCCCGCTCGTAATAAAGTCCCGTATCTAACTGAGAAAAAGATCCTAGTTTTAAGTGACATAGCAAGGCCTTGAGAACCTTTTCCATATAATTCAAGTGAAGTAAAATATTTAAGTTAGCTATGATCGGAGATCGGGTTCAATCCCGAAAGCAAGATGGAGAGGTTGTTATGAGTAGAATTTTGGTCACACCGGAGATGTTGGTGCACGTTGCAGAGCAATGCTCCAGGGCGCATGAACAGCTGGAAGCAATGATACACATGCTGAACCAGAACATCCATATGCTGGAGTCTGCCTGGGAAGGTACGACGAGATCCCGTTTTTACGCGGATTTTCAGCAGGCGCATCGGGAGATGACGCAGACCACGGAGCATATCCATCGGACAAGCCTGGAGCTTAGAGGAATTGCCCAACGATTTAAGTCAGCAGATGAGCGGGGACAACCGATCCAAGTTGCTGGGCATGTGCTGGGAACATTCCCTATGATGAGGGGACCCGCAGGCTATAGTGCCGTAGAGGATGCCGGGAGAAAAGCGGAGGAAGCCTGGAATTCGGTGCAGCAGGAAGCCGGGAAGGCATGGGACACCGTGAAGCAGGAAGCAGGGGAACTATGGGAGGGCGTAAAGATCGGGGCCGCCCAGTTAGGGAACTCGTTAAAGGATACGGCGATATCCTTGTACGAAGATCCGCTTGGAACCGGGAAAGACATGCTCTATAATGCAACCATCGGGACGGTCGAGGATATTTGGGACACAGCGGCATGGGCCGGCCGAATGGTTTTTAGTAACGAATATCGTGAAAAAATCGTGGCAGACACCATGAAAGAAGTCGATTCAGCAGGCGGCTGGTCCAATTACTTGGGTCAACAGTCGGCTATGATCCTTGGAGGCGCTATTCTCAACCGTGCTGGAATTAGGGGGAGAGGCCCGCTGAATAATAAGCATGATGATCTTGGTGGCGGTAATAGTGGCGGTAATGGTAGCGGCAATCGTGGCGTTGATGGTGACGGTAAGAAGTCGGGGGATGAGGGTTCGGGAAAAGCCATGGGCAACATGATCAACGACATACGAACAAAGACACCAGATCAATTGCTCAAAGAAGGCTGGCATGATGTAACTGATCCAAGGAAAGCCCAGAATACCATGTCTCGGGAATATTATAATCCTGAAACAGGTGTAAAAATCAGTTATGATCCAGGAAAGAAAGGTGGAACAGGATTTGAAGCGGTAGACCATTACCATATCCACAATCCGAATTATACCGATAAAAAAGTCGATTATTATTTTGATATTGACGGAAATCCTGTGGGGAAAGGTTCGAAGGCTTCTCATATTGTAATTAAGGACGGTGAGTAAGTATGAAAATAGCTACTTTTATTGAAGAATACGATCTGCATGACAGCCTATTAGAAAATATTAGTATTAACGGCGAGAAACTGGTTCTCGATATCGATCTCTGTAATTGGAGACAAAAAAATTACAGCCCCGAGGAAGATGAAATGAAATTAATTAAGGTTACTTTTGAAAATGTACAAAGTTATCGTTTAGATTCAACAACTGATACGGTAGATTCTGATTCAATCTTGGAGATCAGTTGTACGGATGTGGATTCTTCTTCAATGTCGAAAGACATAAAAATCGTCTTTGAAGGTGAAGAAGATATAAAAATAATGACATTTAGAAGTGATAATGTAACCGTAGAGTAATTAGTATAACCTTGATCGAGTGCTCGTCACTCAGTCAAGGTTTTTCTTTTGCCCTATATTACCCTCTTCAAGCTAGATATGTGAGGGAAGTTATTTTAGACTCTAACATAGGGATTGACAAGTTTAGTGGTTCTCCAACAAATATTATGACTGTATTAACCGATAAGTATGGAAATCTAGTTACTGCTACACCGGGAGTGATAAAATGAAACTCAAAGGAAGTAAACAAGAACAAGATTTCAGAAAGGAACTAGAGGGTTCGAATTTGGTTTTGGCTAAAGACGGAAAAGTCGAATTAATAATGAATGTGTTAAAAGATACTTTTGGAGAATTAAAAAGTGCGTATATTTTGAATTGGACACCTGAACAAGGCGAGGATATATACACTATTTTGGTTGACACTGATAAAATCGCTAAAGTTGAAATTAGTAGAGTCAATCAATCGGAAGTTCCTTTAATTGAAACTTACAATCTGAAGGATTTCCAAAAACAGTTGAGTAAAGTATTTCAAATTAAACTAGCCGTGGCGATTGATTTAGCGAAAACGGAACATCAGGAAGGTTAGAAAAAAATATTAAAGGTATAGAAGAAGCTCATATTAAAGAGAAAAATGTGAAGTAAGTGGCTAAGAGGACTGGCTACCAGTGCCGAGTGAGATGGGTAGTAATGTTCAATCAGATTTTACAACCTAAATATCACTATTCCGTTACATCAAACAGGTTATTATAGTCAGATGTACCATGATTGACCTGTTTTTTTTGTAATTCCTAGACTATACTTTTACTGCTGAATTTGGAAAAGGAGGGAGTTAATTCTGGTCGTTTCAGCAATAATTCTAGCACAACAAAACGAATTTGAACAACATTTCAGTATTCCAATAGCTACACAAAATTTCTTTGAAACATACTGGATACCTGCAATTGAGTCAATAAATATGGAGTGGATTGTGGGTATTAGGTATGGAATAGATGTCACAAAAGAAGATGCTGTTTGTTTGATACATGAACTTAGTTTACTTAAAGACTGGGCACGAAAAAACTTACAGGATGATGTGCAAAAACAGATGCTATCTAGAATTGAACTTCTTGAAACTAAGCTTCCTACGGCTTTTCAACGAGGAGATGCATTGGTTTTTATTGGGTAAATAAATGAATCCATAGTTCCCCTGGCCTGTCGAGTTCCGTGGTATGTTTCTACGAAAGATTTATGGTTTCTGGATAGGAAAATGCTAGCAGAGTTACTTAAATTAAAATCTTCTCACTGAATCAAATACATTTATAGTCCTTATCTCATTATATGTAAATGTCGATAAAAGAGAACTTTGAATTTTTGAGAATAATGGAGGGAAGAAATGAGTGATAATAAAATAACCATACTGTCTGAAAAGTTCGAGAATGAAAAAACTGGTGAACAAGTCGAAGGAATAACGATTATGATAGATGGCAAATTAAAAAATATGTTAGACATAATCATTGAAAAAGAGGGCGGATACAATAACTATACAGAGGTAATTAAAGATATAGTATTTGCTGGCATAAATCAATTTGTCGAAAAGCACAAGAGTTAGAACCCCGCTTAGGCACTGCACCTCTTATTATGAAATCTTGATAGGCTACGTGCCTTTCAAGGTTTTTTTCATTGTTGGCGGTGGATGACGAACGATGTCATCATTCAACCAACAGTGTAACCCATGTTACACCCGTTCAAAGGTTTCGCCATTTTATTTGTACGCACATCAAATGCTTTTAGTTTTATAATCTGAATATCGCTATTCCTTTACCTCAAACAGGTTGATCATAGTCTGTACAACCGTAATTGACCTGTTTCGGTTATGGTCGTTTCTTCAAATTTCTTAAATCAATCGCAACTGTCAGGTATTGAGGATATTGCCACAGTAGTGCCTTTGAGAAATCGTTCTACATGGAATCCAGATACAGAGGTATTCGATGTTACCCCGTCTAAAAATGCTTATGATAAAGTTATAGCTGACTGAAGACAAAAATTATTTCTGGGCAGCAGATATTGACAATATTAATCATGAGTATGAATTTATTTTTAGATTTGTAATAGAGTACTTTAAGGAAAATAGTGAGGATTACTTATGGTTTGATGATGCCGATTGGTATTATTCTGCTGCTGATATATTAAAATTAAGCCAAATGCCCTATAACTCTGAGTGGTGCAGTAAAAAATAGTGTGAAATAACCCATATCCAATAAGGTGGCGAATGACTTTGAAGAGACCCTGGAAGATCATAGCATCCGGTTTTATTGGCATCGTTTTTCTTGTCGTTATGTTGTAGGTGCCTATATCAATAATATCGGATTCCATAACTTAAAGCTCATGTACACGTTGAGTACTACGGAGAAATTAATAGTTCCAATGGATAAAGTGGGGCATTATCTGGCAAGAGAGGATCGTTCCGTTGGGCTTCTAAAAGAGCGACTGAACAGTAAAGGATGGAGCTATGTCGAGCAAGAAGGCTCTAATTATTTTTTTGAAAAGGGAAATGAAGAATCATTTGTTACCGTGCAGCAATGGAATCATAAATATGTCATTTATCAGGTTAAAAGGGGAATGAAAAACTAGATAAAATCGTAAGTGACTATTTTAACAGTTAAGAGTGACCAACACTTCTGATGAAACTCAGAGGTGTAAGGAATGACAGAATCAATAAAATAGGTCGTTCTACTCCACCGGACGGAATATGCCTCATACATACCGAAAAGCCGCGGTATTTCGCAGCTTTGATTGTTAGCTCTCTTTGCTGCATGAATTGATGTTCCGCCAACTGCTAACGATAACGTTTCTTGTTATTTCACGAATGTGTCCGGCAGCTTCAGCTTCAGGGAAATGATCGCCTTGTCAGTTTCCTGCAACCCCGAATCACTTAGAAATTGCTCTCGAAGCTCTTTTTTACTCTTACCTAATGCATACTTCACGCTAATATCAACGACATTGCCGTGCGAATGAAATGCGGGGAATTGGTCCAACGAAAAAACAATCGCATTCGCTTTATAAGTCTTCGAATCCTCAGCCCCGCAAGGAGATTTGGAATCATCTTGGCATAGGTTTACGGTAATGGGAAGATGCCGCGGGTTGTTCTTAACTATTTCCCCATTGATGGAGCCGTCGATGTACTGGACGCTGATTTCCCGATCCTTCCTCGTATTCTCGACCGCAGAAACAACATACAGCCGATCCGGAACGGCTTGATTATTCTGATTGACGGCATCTTTCACCAAGAAAACGTATTGGTAGCGGATGCTGATATTTTCTTCGATCTCCGAGATTTCGGTCAAAGGTTCCGTGTTCACGGACCCAGCGGATTTGATCCCTTCTAAATCATAGATTACGCTTAACATCGATTCAGGGTCCGTGTTCTGCGGGACGGTTTGTTTGACGGACGTGCTGCAGCCGGTAAAAAGGGCAGCGAAGGCCATGAAGATGGCTATGATATATCGGTTCCTTTTGCGATTCAAGCCTTTCCCAATCCTCCTTTAACTGCATGTATGACATGTTTAATAAATGAAGCTATCAAAAATAAGTTAATGGAATTCATGGCATAATGCAAGCTAGGACGATACTTAGGGACGGGTGAAGGTGAGGACGGAATGCTAAGACAATTGTTACGACCAATCCGACCAATCCGACCAGCGTGACAAGCAGCGATAGGTAGAACGAAAATTTTGTGAGATTCTATTCGACTTTACTACAATTACAAGGTATCAATATTTCCTGTGGTCTTCCGGTTATAGGATCGATGTTGAATTTATCAATGTACATCCTGCGGAGAGTGGCTAGTTGTGTAGACAATTCTCATCCAAACCGTTGGAACACTTCTTGCTCTTGCTTATCAGTATCATTTGTTTCATCGCTAGATATACATTTAGAATATGCTCTGACTGTTACATGTACAGCTTGGATGCTTTTGATCAAATGATCTCGACAAACCACTTTTATCGCCCCCATATAGATTGATTAATTCCATTCGTTACTATTTTTTTAAATATAAAATGACATATTATCAACTTTTTGGTTTGTGAATCATGTATACTGATCTATATTAAATTCAACAATGAATCGAAAGAAGGGAAATAAAATTATTAAGAAGCCTATCTTGATGTTAAATGCCGTTATTTTGTGTGGTACCTTGCTGACTGCTTGTGGAAATGAGCAGCCCTCAGTATCTCAAGACACTCCGACTCCGAATACTCAGAGCCAGGGGACTAATAATAAAGAATTAACCTCTCAATTTCCCGATAATGGATACAGTATTAAACTGGATTCCATTGCGGAGAACCAAACTGTCCGAGCTCGAGTGAGTACTGAGCATGGAGAACTCCAGGTTGTATCCAACGGCAAGGAGGAAATTGGACACATTGAGGTGCCTAGCGTTTTTGGAGCAGAAGGCGACTTCACTTTTAGAGGAAATTATAATGTAATATTTAAACATGATGGTTCCGAAAAAGTGATTAAGGAATTAAATGATTTCATATTTGTACAGAAAACCGATAAAACCGTTTCTTTTGAGAAAATCAGTTTTGATAAAGTTGATATTTATCTTCTTACTCCGGAATATACCGCTTCTAGAGGATATAACTCATATGCATTTGGTATAGATAAAGAGAATGGAGACGCTTTTCCATTAACATTCAAAACAGGAAATAACGACCGAGAAACTGTTAATTATGCAATTGATACCTTCCCACATAATGAAGATGGCAAGTTGGTTGTGTCTACTAGAAATACTGAAGGAGAAAACGATGAACAAGATATTGAAAAAATAGTCTACTCATTGGATATTTCCAAGAAGCAGTTCGTATCAGAATAGATTGATTGGAAATGCACTATCAACCTTGACAGTGCATTTTCAATAAGATAATTAATACAAATTCGGAAGTCCGTATACATTAGGATCTGTTTTTTGGATGTACATTAGACTATTCAGACATGTATTATTGCTGTTAGTAATCGTTGTGTCCATGCCAGGGTAAGGATGTTCTGCCCAAATTCGTCTTGTTGCATAGCTGTTAAGAGCAAATACTTGAGTATGACAGAAACCAGAGGCTGGTCCAGTGTAATTCGGATCATAACCATCTTGCAGAGCTTTTACAGCAGCACGAATGCCAGGTGCGTTACCTCCAGCTCTAGAGTAAGCATAGCGAACGTGGATATAACCTTCTATCATCAGTTTGGCGTAAGCAGAAATTCCATCTCGAAGAGTAGAAAAAATCAAATTACGTCCAGATGGTCTGGAATTATCATAAGTTCCACTGTATCCGCAAGCTGAACGTTGGAAGGCGAAATTAAGTGTCGCTTGAATATCTGCGAGTCCAGCTGTTCCCCATCCATGCTCGAATCCCCATTGTGTTATGATCATTGCAACGGGCATTCCGTTAAGTCCACCGCTTTTCCTCCAACTTTGATAAGATACCCATTTAGCTAATGCAAGAATATCGTAACGTGTTCCATTGTAAGTGATCGATCCATTGACAGTATTACTAATGTTTGCTGCACAAGCCATTTTAAATGACCTCCTTGAGTTTTTTATTGAACGCTTTTATTGTTGGCGTTCTACTATATAAAGAGAAATGAACATCTGATTTTACAACCGTTCTCGAATTTTATTTCAATTCACTAATATCAAGAGTTTGCATAACCTCGATCATTTTTACATAGAGTTCTTGTTTTAAATCTTCTCGATGATTGGATGGGACCTGTGACAAGGAGGCTTTTATCTTTGAAGTGAAAGATTCTAGAATTTGATGTTGCATTCTGATCGTCATGTTGCTGAGTTTTACTAAAATCACTTCTTCACGTTTTTTTGTATTTCATTCTTCAATCCATTAATAGCCTCGCTTAAATCAGATATTTTTTTTTCAAAACGAATAAGTAGATACGAAGTAATTGCAATGGGAAACCCTAAATTAGCTATAAAAGTAGCAAAATCAACCTCCGACATCATTCCTCACCCTTTCGTTATTAACCGACTTAAATTAGCTAGTACTTTTAAGTGGTGTTTCGAGAGATTCTGTTGGGATACTCCGAAATTTATTTAGTTTTTGCATTTAAGCGTAAGATAGAATCAGTTGTTGTTGGTTGGGAAGGATTCATAAGCTTAATAAAGTAAATGATCGGTAATATGATCTGAAGAGATCACGCCTGCCTAATAAAGAGAGAGGAAGCCCCATTTTCACAACCATTTCTCAAAATAGAATATGAATTCGCCTTTGCCTTGGAATGATCTGTTCAAATGGCCGTATTACTTGAAGTGATGATAGAGGTTTGTTAACATAAATTTAACTTTATTATTAAATATTGTTATTATTATGTAATTCCTCTTCTTATTTGCTTTGATATAATTTCTGCTAGGTACGATGAAAGGGGCACAAGGAGATTGAAAAAAGAAATTGGTGTATTTATGTTGGTGAGTGCTGTTTTGCTTTCGGGGTGTGGTTCAGATGATAGTGGTAGTGCTAATCAAGGGTTGACGGGTGAGTCTCCCAGTAAACAGGTAACAACGCAGCCGGTACAAAACACTAATGAAAAAGAAAAACTGATTACAGCTTCGGAAAATAAGAACGTAAAACTTTATGCTGTCAACGAAACAGACGGTGAAGTTCAAGGGGTTAGGGTTGATATTAACGGGAAACAGAAAGAATTCGATTGGAACATCGTAGATACAGGAACTAAACCACAGCTACTCTATACTGATCTAACGGGTGACGGTAAGGAAGAAGCTGTAATCCTGATCCAGACCGGTCGAGGGACAGAGTTTAATACTTATGACATTCATGTACTTCATGCGGAAGACTTGTCCGAAATTAAAGTACCTAATGCGTTGGATGTTGCTAAAGAAGAAGTGGATTCTAAAGTAATTCAAAAAGCGGATGCGCTGGACATAACAGTTAACATTCAAGGTAAAGAATATAAAACAACTTATCCTACACAAGATGATAACTATTCCGATAAGCTTATTTTTGGGGCTATAAATATTTATTCAATAGAGAATCAAAAAATTGTTGCCACTGTTGCTGGGAATGTTAAACAAATAGAATTTGTCGGTTCCGTTATAATCACTTATAGCTACGATAGTACAAGCAACGAATTTAAAGCTGAGAAAATAGAATTTGATTCTGAAAAGTAAAAAAAGAAGCTGGCAACCACCAGCTCCTTTTTTTACTTAAGGCTCGACGATGTTGAAGAACATGTGGTCACCAACTTGTATTTTCGAAGTAACCTCTACCACATCTACTCTGGCACCAGGCATTTTATACCAGAGTTTCCCTCCAGAAGTATAAGAGAGTGAATTAAAGAGCTTGGCTACTGTGTAATAACGTTTATCGTTAATAGGGTTCCTAAAGCTGCTTAGGTTTTGAGCAACGTTAACACAGTTTCTCCATATGGCACTGCTTGTGTCTGGCGCAAGACATTTAGCTAAGTTATGATCCCAAAAACAACTAAAAGCACCTTGTTGGAGCACAACTGCTTCGATCGTATTTAGGTTACCAAAAGGCTTCCCCGTATAATTTTTACGGTTCATAATGACGTAAGCAACACCTACACGTGAATCTGAGTCATTTTCCGTTTCACCATACAGTGTTCTTGCCAACAAATCGACACTGTCACGTCCGTAAAGCTGGTCTCTCGAAGTTAGTTTGTCACCAATCGCCATAAATTGTTACCTCCATAAAGTTTTTGTAGATCACCGGCGTCTCACTATATAAAGTGAAATGAGCATCTGATTTTACAACCACTCTCGAATTTTATATCAATTCACTAATATCAAAAGTTTGCATAACCTCGATCATTTTTACATAGAGTTCTTGTTTTAAATCTTCTCGATGATCGGGAGGAACTTGTAACAAGGAGGCTTTAATCTTTGGTGTGAAAGATTCCAGAATATGTAGTGTTGCATCTTGGTCATGAAGTTGCTGAGCCTGTACTAACAATTCGGCCATCATAAAATCACTTCTTTACGTTTTTTTAATTTCATTCTTCAATATCAAATCAGTAACGAAATCAACCTCCGACATCGTTCCTCACCCTTGCGTAATTAACCGGCGCAATTTAGCTAGCGCTTTTAATCGGTGTTTCGAGATATTCTGTTGGGATACTCCCAATCTCCGGGCTATTTCCTTGTCAGTTAGTTTTTGTACGTAAGCGTAAGATAGAATCATTTGTTGTTGTGCTGGGAGGGATTCATATGCTTGATGAAGTAGATAATCTGTAATGTGATCTTTTAAATTTGGTGGTACAGATTCTGAATCGTAAACTGTAAATAATGCTGAATCTTGATTTTCGTTGTTGTCTAGCATCAGAGGAAATCGGTTTTCCTTCATTCGTCTCTTTTTGTCGTAATTAATAGAGTTGTAGTAAATAAGATTGGCCATATACGTGATAAACCGACGATTTATTTCCTCTTTCTTTTTCAAAATAAGACCCCCTTCCTTTTTTGAAGAGAACATTCCTACTTAATAAAGAGAGATGAAATCCCATATTTACAACCATTTCCCAAAAGAAGAACAAAAGTTGCTATATTTTATCATTAAATACAATATGATCAATGAAATAAAACACATATCTTATTTGCAAATACAAAAATCTTCTATTAAATTACAATATTTTTCTCTTCTCGATTAATGAAGGTCTCTTAATTTTGGAAAGTAAACTGAGCTACTGCAGGGGGGGGAATATGGATTACTTAACTGAGGAAATACGTACTTGAAAAATCGAATACTGTTTATGACTACCGCCTAATATCAGCTAATCCAAAATACACATATATAAAAGACTGCCCCCAAAGTCTACGATGAACGTAGTCTATTTGAAGGCAGCCCTGTTAAACTTACATAAGGCTTCAATTACATCGCTCTACAAATACTACTTTGCACTTGGCAGCAATTTATTCAACAGAATCGCTGCAAGTGAAGCTGCTAGAATCGGTGAACCGAAACTGCATTCCCCAACTCATTTTAGAGTGGTATCGTCATGGATAGAACAAATGATTTATTAGAGTTGGATAAGCGCCTTATTTCTTTTTGTTTTGGTTCATTGCTAGGCCAATCGTAAAAACAAAAAAAAAGGACACCAAGTCCTAAACAGACCTAGTGTCCTCAAATGGTTGGATACTGGAATTTTTACCGAACAATGTCTGACGCTCACCGCTCCTCACAGCTTGCCTCAAGCGGCCTCACTTCAACGTCCTCACATCCACCGTATTGGATAGGACATCCACTTCATTCGGAATAATCCCTTTTTCAAACATATAATCGGCCACCTCTTGCCAACGTTGGCGGACGGTGTCATCAATCGGGTCAAACGGGTATAAAGAGCCTTCCAGCTGCTGACGCGCGACGGGTTCGGAGACGCCTTGGATGTCCTGAATTAATTGGACGGTGTGATCGACGTCGTCGGATAGAAGCGCGGACTCTTCATTCAAGCCTTCGAACACTTCATGGACGAGCTCAGGATGCTCCTTCAGGAAGCCGTTTCGCACAATATACACCGTATCGTTCTCGGATTCGATGTCGCCTGCGGAAATGACCAGCTCTGCACCGAAGTCGACGAGCGCCACGGCCGTAAACGAACCCCATGTCGCCCAAGCGTCGACTTGCCTGCTTTCAAAAGCGGGTCCCGCCTCCGTTGGCGGAAGATAGACGATCTCCACTTCGCTTGCATCGAGTCCGCCTTTCTCCAGCGCTTTATATAGTAGGTATTCGCCCGTGCCGCCGCGGTTAACAGCGATTCTTTTACCTCGAAGGTCGGAAGGACCTGTAATTCCGGCTTCCGGCTTGGCCACAATGCCTTGATTATCTTGATCGCCTTGCTGCTTTGTAAAAATCGTAAATTCGGAGGAGCCTCCGACAAGGGCGCTGATGGCTGCCGTAATCGAGCCGATCGTGATGTCGATCGAACCGGCGTTTAACGCCTCGATCGCTGGAGACATGGCGGCGAAACCGCCGGTTTTTTCAACCTTCGCTCCGACTGCTTCCAGCCTTTTATAGAGGGGCCCGCCTTCATCGGATAAACTTAATGGCTGGGCACTGCGCAGTATGCCAAGACGAACGGGTACGGCCTCATTCTCAGCATTGGCTTGTTTCGCTTGACCGGCTTTACCGCAAGCCGCTAACGTAACTAACAGAAATATGAATAGTAAATATAAGCTTATTTTTCGCATAGGACACTTCCCTTTTTGCCGGATATTTAGTGGATTTGATGAGCCCAAGTGAAAACCTTCTCCTGTTCTTCTTGCTTCTGTATGGTTGCGGCCTGACGGTCAACGCGTAGATGGGGCAGGATGTATTCTCCTACACGGTAAGCTTCTTCAAGCAATGGAACACCGGAGAAAATAAACGTTGAAATGCCCGCATCCTGATACTCTCTTATGCGTGCCAGAACGGTTGCCGGACTGCCTACGATCGTTGTGCCCGGACCTGGTCGTACCAGACTCATCCCGGCCCACAAATCCGGATAAATCTCGAGCTCCCGCGCGTCTTTCGGGATCTGACCGTTGTGATTGCGAAGCATGCGCTGCTGCCCCACCGAATCGCTATTTCGAAGAATCGCCTGCATATTTTCCACKGTTTGCGGATCCATCGTCTTGAGCAGCCGATCCGCTTCTTGCCAAGCTTCTTCGTCCGTATCGCGAACGATCAGATATAGCCGGATGCCATATCGCATGGTACGGCCTTGCTCTGCCGCTAAAGCTTGAAGATCTTGAATCTTCTCGGCGACTTGCGGTGGCGTTTCCCCCCAGCTCAGATACGTATCGATATGCTTGGCTGCCGTGACATGAGCAGCTTGCGACGATCCGCCGAACCACAGGGGCGGCGTTGGTTTCTGCGTGGAGGAGAGCTGTAAGGCTTTGCCTTCGGCGGTAATATATTTGCCATGGTAATCCAGGTTTTCCCCGGCCACCGCTTGTTTCCACACCTGAATCCATTCATCCGTGTAGGCATAACGCTCATCATGCCCAAGCGTTGAACCATAGGCACGCATTTGCGCCGTGTTTCCGTTCACGATGTTTAATAATACGCGTCCTCCGGAAAAATCATCGAAGGTTTGCGCCATTTTCGCAGCGAGCACGGGCGAGATCAACGGCGGATGCACAGCGATCAGAAAGCGCATGTTGTTCGTGCTGGAAATGAGGGATGATCCAAGCACCCACGTATCATGCGGGCCCGTTGCCAGCAATGCGCCGGTAAACCCCAATTGGTCGACAGCCGAGGCAATCTGCCTTAGGTAAGGCAAATCGATTTTGCGCGCCCCCTCCGTTGACCAAGGACTTCGGCCATCCGGTGCCGTTAAATACCAATACACTTCAACGTTCTCTTTGTGTACAGCCATGCTACTCCCCTCCAATTTCTACGGGGACAGGTAAAACCGCCTCTGAAACGACTATTTCTTTGGGCAAAATATGCTGTCGTGCTAACAGATCTGCAACCCGCTGCTGTTCAGTTATAAATTCTTCGGTAATCGGCTGCAGCCCCCAAGGTCTCCGCTGAAGCGCGGCTTCCCATGAATCCACGGAAGGCCAATGGGGCAGGTCCCGGGCAAACAGCTCTGCCGCTTCGCGCGTATTTTCCTGAATCCAACCATCGGCCTGCTGCAGCGCTTCGACAACGGCCTTGAGCAATTGCGGCCGATTCGTCGCAAAATCTCGGCTGGCAAACCATACGGAACGATGGGAGATATGGGATTCAAGCGGCACCAGCGTACGAATGAGTCCTTTGTTATGCAGCTCCGTCAGCTGCGGATCGTTGCCGACCCAAGCCTCCACTTTCCCGGCCAGCAATGCATTCGCCCCATCATTGCCTATATCAACTCGAGCGACATCATCATAAAGAAGGCCTTCTTTATCTAGCGCGGTTGCCAGAAAACTCGTATGCCATGACCCTTCGGAAAGCGCAATGCGCAACCCTTTCAAATCTGCAACGGATTGCACCGGCGTTGCTTTGCGAACGACCAATGCTCCGCTAGCTGTACGAGGATTAGAGACCGCAACGTACACAATATCGATATCCGAAGCCTGCGCGGTTAACGGCGGCGTAGACCCTGTACCTCCAAAGTCGATCTCTCCGGAAGCAATACGCAGTGGCGTCTTTGCTCCATCGTTGTAGTCGACCCAGGCAACGGATGCGTTATAGTCTTTAAGAATCTCTTCTAAAAAGCCCAAGCGGCGCAATACGAATAACGAATGATTATTGGGATGAACGCCGATGGTTACGTCTGCTTTACTTTGAGTCATGAGAGGGACACTCCTTTGGCAATGTTATATTCAGCCGCGGCTAACGGTTCTGGAAGAATCCAGTCCCATACGTTTACGGGATTCGGGAGGAAACCATGCTCGAACAGGAAACTGCTCTGGGCATCAAGCGCTGTTAAATAGTCTTCGCGTAGTGCCGGTCGAAGCGAAATATTGCGATAAGCGGAGGCTACATATTCGGATGAAGCGCCGGTTTCTTTTGTAACGACTCGAATGAAATCATCGGGATGATCTTTGGACCAATCGGCGGCGCGAAGCAGAGAAGTGAGAATTTGTTCCACGATATGCTCCTGCTCCGTCAAGGCCGTATCGACCGTCACGGTTCGGGGCACGCCATTGTTGACTCGCACCAGCGGATCCGGATGGAACCCGAGCTCGATCACTTCCTTTAGGGCGGCCGTACGAGCGGCTTCAAGCCCGGTAGCTCCTTTGACAAAAACGGCATCGATTTCACGCCGCTGCAGCGCCTCGATTTCGGTATTCCATGAATCCCTTCTTCCTTCAGGAACCGCCTCAAGATGAACGATGTTGACATCATCCAGCGTAAGATTCGCAAGTGAGAGCGCATTATGAAAACCGCGAAGCGCTTGGGCCGCTCGAAAATCAATCTCTAACTAACGATGACGAGGAATCCCAATTCGTTTTCCACGCAAATCGCCAGGCTCCTGAATATCCGAGTCAGGAAGGGTAAGGATCGCTTGATATTCATCGACCCAGCTTAGTCCGATCAGCCGCGTATCGCTCCCGGTGGAGCGCGCCCATAAAGCCGGAATGTTCCCTCCTTCTCGCACCAGGAAAGGCAAGGTGTGATTAAAATGCGCATGAGGCAAAGCGTGATTGGTGGCGTTTCTCGTTAGTTCCGCCGTCGTACATCCGGACTTTTCAAGCTCCTGTTGAAGAAGTCCGAGGTCAAGAGCCAAACTGGCTGCTGTCGGAACCGGGCAGCGTGTAATCCTGATTTCCTTAACGATTTCTTGCGGGTTATCGATGGTAGGCATGCTTCAGGGCTCCTTTCTTTTTTCGGTTTCACATCCGGTCATACGCTCGCTTGTGATCCACCTCCTTCAAGAAATGGTGTTTTGGCAATCCCCTCCCAAGCGGGATGGTGTTAGAAACCTATGACCCTTTCTTTAAGGGATAGGGGAGGTCTTCTGCTTCATGTCGGCTTGCCGTTTCGGTTATGCCCATGACCCGTTTCAGGATGTGATCGATGAATGCTGCCACTTCGGCATTTCCCCGTTGACGGGGGCGCGGGAAAGGAACGGCTCGATCCATCGCGATACGGCCTTCTTCAATGAGCACCACGCGGTCGGCCAAAACGACAGCCTCTTCGACATCGTGCGTAATCAAGACGGTCGTGAATTGCTGCTGCTGCCACAGCGATTCGATTAATTGCTGCATTTCAATGCGGGTCAATGCATCCAGCGCTCCTAAAGGTTCATCGAGCAGCAATAATTTGGGCTGGCTGGCGAGCGCTCTTGCTAAGGCGACTCGTTGTTTCTGGCCGCCGGACAGCACGGACGGCCATTCATTGGCCCGCGCACTCAGCCCAACCTGCTCTAAAGCGGCTTCGGCTTTATGACGGTCTTCTTTTCGAAGTCCGATCGCTACATTATCGATGACCTTATTCCAAGGCAGCAGCCTCGCATCTTGAAACATCATCCGAGTTTCGGGATGTACTTGCTGAACCGGATGGTCATTGATCCATATGTCTCCCGACGTGGATGTTTCCAATCCGGCGATCACGCGCAATAGCGTGCTTTTCCCGCAGCCGCTTCGCCCGATGATGGCAATGAACTCTCCTGGCTTCACGTCCAGCTCAATGCCTTGAAGTACAGGTTGTTCGCCGAAGCTTTTCTGTAATCTTGTTGTACGAAGATGTACACCATGGGTAGAGGAATTCAAGGTCGACACATCCTTTCAGAGCTTACTTTTGATAGTTCGGGTTCCATTGTAAGAACCGCTTCTCTAAGAGCTTCGCGATGGAATCGGCCAGCTTTCCAAATAAGGCATAAAGCAAAATGGTAAGCAGAATGATATCGGTTTGCATGTATTCTCTTGCGTTCATGGCCAGAAAGCCGATGCCCGAATTCGTAGCGATCGTTTCGGATACGATTAGGGTCAACCACATGATGCCTAAAGCGTAGCGTAGTCCGACTAGAATGGAAGGCAGTGCGCCAGGCAGAACGACTCTCCAAAAGAGCGAAGCGGAGCGCAGCCTGTATACGTTCCCCATTTCGATCAACCCGTTGTCCACGGAGCGGATGCCGTGCAGGGTATTGATGTAGACCGGGAATAACACGCCGATCGCGACCAAAAATATTTTCGACTCCTCGCCAATGCCAAACCATAGAACGACTAGCGGAATCATCGCCAGATGAGGAACATTGCGTACCATTTGAATCGTGGTATCTAACAATTTTTCAGCAATGGAGGATAAGCCGTTCATAAAGCCCAGTACAAGACCGATCCCCCCGCCGATTAGGAAACCAATGAACGCTCTTTGAAAGCTGATCGAGATATGTTCGATTAATTCTCCTGACAACAGCAACTCCCTGAAGGAAAATAAAACGTCTTGAGGCAGGGGGAGGATTTTCCTCGATATCACATCAAGATTGGATAAGATGGACCACAGAACGATTAGTAAGATGGGGAGAACCCAAGGCAAACATTTTCCGATCGATGGGTTGGAAAGGAACTTTCTCATTACTTCAACTTCACCTAGCTTTCAAAAAGAGGATGATCAAAAATAAAAAGGCCACAACGCCAGCAGAATATCCTGCTGAGGCTGTGACCTCCATTTGAATGGTCGGTATCTTTTTAATTTTTGATAATTCCTATAAGTTTAATATGGATTTGATTATACTTCCCGATTTTGGTTTCGTCAACCGGAATTTCGAACGTATTCACGCTATGAAAGTGGAAAGAGCTTGAGCTACTAAAGCGGGGCTCGGTACCATTTGTAATAGGCCCGAAATGACGTTCTATTCCTGGGCACAACCTCAAATCTGCAGTATATTTAGAGAAGTAGATGATACCCAGACGCATCACGAGGAGGTTCACGCAATTAATGGAAGCAAATATAGAAACACTTCTCCGTATATTGGGAGAGCATCATAAAGAGGCCCACGGCATTTCGGAAGCGGGCATTCAGGCTAAAGAACAAAGCCTGGGCTTTTCGTTGCCGACAGCATTGCGGGATTATTATATGGTTTTGGGACGTTCCCCATATATCACCCAAGGGTGCAATAACCAATATGAACCGCTCCCGCTGCAGGACGTGTTCATTCCGGATGATACTTTTTTTACGACAGACAAGGCGTTTCTGGTCTTCTATCAAGTGGAGGAGTCCGTGATCTATTGCGGGATTCGCATTCAGGATTTGGAGCAGGAAGATCCACCGGTTTACCTGTGCGCGTGGAATTCCCCCGATTGGCAACTGGAAAATCGATCGCTTCAACGCTTTCTCGCTGGCAAGGCACTCGTTCAGTTGGGAGTTGAGGATCGGCTGCCCTATTGGGCCATTTTTGATGAGAGCATGTGGGGCTTGTCCGATTACTGCAGCAGTATGCATTTGGAGCGAGAGCATGAGCTAGAAGAAGGGTCGGAGCTGAACGCATGGAAAATCTACGTAAAGGACGATGTGCTGATCGTATTTGAACTCGACGTATCCGAAGAAGAGACGGATGAACTGTTGGCCGTATATCTGGTCTCGTTTCAGCGAGCAAGTATGGAGAAGCTGCTGAGCGAGATGGGGAAAGTAACCAACTTGCCTTCATATCGTACGAATTTGTCAGCACAGTGACAGGTTGAGGGAGCGAGTACCACAAAGTAACTGCGAATGGTTGATATGGTTATGGTCCAATAGATTGAACGGGGGAGAAATATATTGTAGATTCGTTTGCATCTCGATAGAGGTGCTTTTTTTCGTTATAAGGTTCCTTACGATTTCTTCACTAATTACAGCAAGATCTGAAAAGTAAGGGCAGGCTATATTTGTTAAGTTATATTCGACAAACAGATTAAGGAAGGGGCTGTAGCAAAGAATTTTCAAAATATCCTCGTTGGATGGTTAGAGTCGAAAACCTGTCATGTCGAGAAAGATGTGGCGATCATGTGATTAATATCTAGAAGTGGAGGAATCAACGTGAATATAGAGCTCAATACAGAGGTAAGTAAATCAATAATAACGGCACATGTTCTCAACCGGTGGTCAGGATTCATGGCAATAATAGCGGGGATTCTATATATCGTCATTCAATTTATCCATCCGACAGATGATATCTCTTCTGTGCACACAAACTCTTGGGTAGTGGTGGCATGCCTGACTATGGCTATGTCGTTCTTTAACCTGATCGGAATTACGGGATTCTATGTACGCCAAGCGAAAGAAGCGGGGTGGCTTGGCCTGATCGGTTTCCTTTTGTTCAATCTGTTCTGGTTAATCTCATTAATCTTTAGTTTCATCGAAGCATTCGTTTTGCCGTTGTTGACAAGTGATGCTGATAAGTTTGTGGCAGGAATGGTTGGGCTCTTTGGAGGAACAGTCAGCGAGGTTCATCTGGGGATCTTCCCAATATTAGCACCGCTCGCGGGCGTATTGTATATGCTAGGAGGTCTCCTGCTAGGCATCGCCGCATTACGTGCCAGAGTCTTCCCTCGCCCAGCAGCAATTCTGCTGGCTTTCGCTGCTGTAGTGACCTTTGCCGCTGCAATTATCCCCCATCCGTTTGATCGGGCATTGGCGATACCGATGGGAGCTGCTCTGATATGGATCGGATATATTATTTGGTCGGAACGTAAGTAAGCATCGAATTAGAGATGTGCAACATTAAATGTCCAGATCGTCAGGAAGTTTCTTGATGGGTGCATAGATATGGTAGGCTGAATCCAGATTGTGGACGTCATTAAAAACCTGGATAAGCTCAATATCCGATTGATCGGACTCTTGCTTGGAAATCTTTAAGAATCTTGCATAGTCTGTTTTAAGCACTTCTCCAATATCAAGCAGGTCACCAAAATAGTTGAACCTCGCACAAAAAATAGTCGGTACTTCAACCGTAAAATAAAAGGGTTTATGAATTTGAATGTCACTTGGGATTCCGAACAGCACTTTGAACCGGGTTGAATTGGGTTGACAGTTTGAATAAATGACAAAACAAGAACCATTTATGTTTTCATCAATATGATCCAGCAGCATTTTTGAATGGGAGTGAATCTTCTGCTTGTAATCATCGGTGGCTAGGTCTACTTCAAAGGCAATCCCGCTTATTCGGGTCTCTTTGAACTCTGTCAGTGTGAAGTCCGTGACGATATCACCATTAATATTTTTAAATGGTCTTTTAACTACAGTAGGTATTTGAGTCGGAGTGATTGGTTTGAACCCTGCTCTTAGCGAGCTTGGAGCTACGCCGTAATGTTGTTTGAATGCCCGGGTGAATGAGGCTTGCGTACCAAAGGCTAACTGGTAAGCAATATCGGTTAATGATAAGTTGTTGTTATAAATGAGTGATAAAGTGGCATTCAATCTTCTAGATAGGATGTACTGATTTAACGAAGAGCCCATCATGGCAGAAAAAAGCCTATGAAAATAATATTTGGACATATTGAAAGTAAGAGCAACGGATGACACGGATAAAGGCTGTTCTAAATTTTCCTCGATATGAATCAATGCTTGTTCTATTATCCTATGATGGTTCATACTAACCCCTTCGTCACGCGCTCTAATTTTTTGTGCTAAGTATACCACACGTGTTATACCGCTTAGAAGGCAATTCGCAATCTACTAACCAAGTATGTCACTACTGCTGGGACACATTAGTTGGTATAATGGAAAATTGATTAAGCTAACTGGAAACGTAGTTTAGTAAAAATAGCGGCCGACCAAGATTTATTTCTGACATCTTAGTAGCCGCTTTTTCATTAATTTGTCTTCAAATGCTCCTCAAGATATAACGATGAATCATCTATCTAAGCAAGTACTCTCTCCCAAAATGAATAAGCAGCCCAGACCCTACCGCCCACAAGATAATACTAATGGTCTGCCAAATGATGATATTTTTCTTATCCGCATTGGCCATCGTGCAAATTAATGCGCCTATATGGTTAGCCCCAATGATTGGCCCTAATAGGGAAATGCCAGGAACGCCATATCGATTGAAATACACTTTTCCTTTTTGAAAACGTCGATAAACAAAACTATCGCTTCTATCATTGAAAAATCTGGATTTGATCCATGAAGAGGAAATGATTACGGTCAAGACCGAAAGCCAGTTGCCCAAGATGGCCAGAACAGCAATTGGAATGAACGGGAGCTTCAGCAGCACTCCCACAGGCACCGCTACATGAGCCTCGAGGAAAGGGATGAACGAGATTACGAACACAGCTATAAATTGATAAAGAACTGGAATATGCTCTACTTTTTGCAAAATATCTTGTATCAATGTATTCCCACCTTAATGATGATATGGATGTTTTACTCCGACTCCGACATCATGCGCATGGCATCCTTGATGAAGACTTTTTCCTCATCGGTAAATGGATCCAATATATTGAATGTTTCAGCCTCGGGAGCATCTTCTTGAAGCTTTGCCATCTTGATTAGTGTTTGTTTATGGAGAAACATCAATCTCCTCATACATTCTAGCGCTTCTTCAGATTCAGGGCTTGTCTTGGACATGACTAAGTGTCTAATTCTTGAGAATAAGCTATAGTACTCTTGGTCGAGCTTGAATCGCTCTGGATCTCGAAAGTTATAGATTTTATACAGGTTCCGTTTGTTTTCATCCAGATTCTCTTCTTCCCAAAGGATGGAGTGCATAATAAAGCAAAAGGATCTGATATCCACTGAGTTTTCATTCGAAATGATCATATCCATATGATTTAATTGGTCGATCATATCCTGTATTCTTTCTAGCTCCGCAGTGAGCTGTTTTCTTTTGAATTGTATCGTGCTTTTGATCTGCTCTTGTTCGATATGGGCATACTGCAATATGTTCGCAATATCCTTCAGCGAAAAACCTATGAATTTCAATGCCTGAATCTGTTGGAGACGTACCAAGTCATCCCTACTGTACAGCCGGTGTCCGCCATCCTTGTAATCGCTGGGTGTTAACAAGCCGATTTTGTCGTAGTATCTTAACGTTCTGACCGATTCGCCAGTGTGGTTCGATAATTGTCCGATAGTCATCATTTGATCTAACATTTTAGCGCCTCATTTCGATGGATCTCTTTATTTTTGATGTAAGGTATTGCCGGATAATGATAAGGTTTCTGAAGAGCGATGCAAAACATAGCATACAATATGATGAAGGTTTCAATCATTAAAAACGTATACTTAAACCACTGGGGCAACCCTAGAACCAGAGAAGTCCCAAGCATGATTTGTACCGTCATTTTTTCTTTTCTTGTGGTTAATTTCATTCTCGTCACCTTTCGTATAAGAAGTCTGAATCATATCTTAAAAGGTGACGCGGGTAGAGGTTCAAGCATTTTTTTAATGGGGGGAATAAGAAAAGACGGCGATAATGACTGACCGATTCTGTCAGGGATAGAGGGTTATAATTAGTTTTAAATAAGTCGATGTGTTATGAGCGGTGCTATATATATTGGTTTAGGAGGAACGATAATGGATTGGAATTACTATGATACGTTTATTACCGTTGCAACAGATTGCCCTGTTGAGACCGGAACGCAGCCGCCGGACAAGAAAGACGGAAAAACCAAGCCGGGCATCGAGTTTGAGTTAATCACGAGTAATCCGTACGCCTATACCCAGGAGGAGCTCTTGTACGAAGTGCATATCCGGCACAAAAACATTCCGGAGACGGAGTTAGCCGAGAGAGGGAGCCAGATTCGAGACGAGTTTTTTAGGAAGCCGCAACCATGCTTGAGAGCATCGATGCTCCCGAAGAAATACGGGTGGGGGATTCATTTCAATGCGAAGGGGCAAATCGCGATCGTTCCGGTGGAATCCCCCGACTATCGGCGCTTCGTGGAAGGAGCCAACGGGAAGGTGAAGCTGCTCGCCGCCATGAGAAACAAGAAGAAGTGAGTGCAATCATAGGTTCAGTAGACACAATTACGCTAATGTGAACAATCGTTGCATCAAAAAAAGCAGGCAAAACTGGAATCCAGTTTTGGACTGCTTTTTTTGGACTTTTATGATTTTGATCCGTGTAAATGAATTATTCGAAATGTTCGATAACAACTTTCCCAACCATTTTCCCGGATTCAACCATTCCATGGGCTTTTTTTAGATTTTCAGCATTAATCGGTCTAAGTACGTCGGTTAGGGTCGTTACTATTCTTTTTTGATCGATAAATTCTGATAAGGCAGAAAGTAATTGATGTTGTTCTTGCATGTCTTCTGTTTGAAACATGGCTCTCGTAAACATAAATTCCCAAACAAAGGTAGCACTTTTACTCTTGAGTACATTTAAATCTTGTTTCTCAGCTGTTTCAACAATCGAACAAATTTTGCCTTGTGGAAGTATAGAAGCCGCAATTTGATCCCAGTGTTGATCCGTATTATTTAAACAAAAGATATAATCAACACCTTTCAAGTTGATTTCTTCCAACTGTTCAACAAAAGGTTTATAGTGATTAATCACATAGTCCGAACCAAGTTTTTTGCACCAATTTATTGATTCTTGTCGGGAAGCTGTTGAGATAACCGTTAATCCTGCTAACTTTGCCAGTTGAATAGCTATAGAACCTACTCCACCTGCGCCACCTATAATTAAAATAGAACGTTCTTTATTTTTTTGTGTATTGTTCAAGTCGATACCTAATCGTTCAAATAATCCTTCCCAAGCGGTTATGGCGGTTAAAGGTAATGCAGCTGCTTGTGCATCATTAAGTGTTTCAGGTTTCTTACCAACGATTCTTTCATCTACTAAATGATATTCGCTATATGTTCCTGGTCTAGTTATACTTCCTGCATAATAAACCTGGTCACCTGGTTTGAATAATTTACAATCTTCCCCAACTTCTTCTACAATACCTGAGGCGTCCCATCCAAGAATCTTTGGTGTTTCCTCTTGTTTATCTTTAGGCGCCCTTACTTTCACATCAACCGGATTAATCGAGATGGCATTGACTTTAACTAAAATATCGCGTCCTTCCGCTTTTGGCTTCGGTATTGTAATATCGATCAGACTTTCTGAATGATGAATGGGAAGGTATTTATACAATCCTACGGCTTTCATTTCCACCATATGATATCTCTCCTTTATTTTAAGATCATTTCAAAATGATAAGTACAGTTATAATATAGGTGATAATAATAAAAAAAATAAGTACGCACATTAATGTTGTATAGTAACATTATATATACTGTAAAAAGAGGTGTGTCATGATGCGCAATCGAAAAAGTGGTTACGGAAAGTGTACGGATGGTCTTCAGCATGCTTGCCCCGTAGAGGTTACGTTAGATGTAATTGGGGGTAAATGGAAGGGTGTCATTATTTATCATTTACTTAACGATACGCGTAGATTTAATGAGTTTAGACGATTGGTTCCAGGGATTTCTCAGCGGATGTTGACTTTACAATTGAGAGAGCTTGAAAATGATGGGATTATTCATAGAGAAGTGTATAATGTCATTCCTCCAAAAGTAGAATATTCCTTAACACAATTTGGCCAGACATTGTCCAACATCATTATCCAGATGAGAGAATGGGGTGAAATATACGCTGAGCAAGTACAAACGCAAAAAACGATAACATCAATATAGTTACAGTCGAGGTATCTAGCAAAGTTAAAATCATACTCTCAAAATAGAAAAAACGCTGTGCTTATCGTAAGAAGCTTACGAGAAGCATAGCGTTTTTCATGAATTCTATTATTTCAAATGTAAGGCTCAGTCAAAAAGTGCCCTGCCTCGCTCTACAACTTACTTCGCACTAGGCAGCAATTTATTCAACAAGATCGCTGCAAGTGAAGCAGCCAGAATCGGTGATCCGAGTAAATACTGCACGAACGTAGGCAGTGTGTACAAGAAATCTTTAGGAATGAGCACTAACGCTAACGTCAAAATCATCGGGATGGCGATAATGTACATTTCTTTTTCCCCGATTTTCACGTTCTTCATGACCTGGATCCCGTTAATCGAGATGATGCCGCAGACGATGGCGAATACGCCGCCGATGACCGCGGTTGGGATCGAGGAGATCAGCGCGGCCAATTTGCCGGAACAGCCGAAGAGGACAAACCATCCGCCTACCGCCAGGAAGACTCGGCGACTAGCCACACCCGTGATGGAGATAATCCCTGCATTCGTGGAATAGCCGGTAACCGGCGTCGAGCCGAGTCCTGAAGCAATCAGGCAGCTGATCCCTTCGCCAATCACCCCCCGGTTAATGTTCTTATCCGTTAACGGTTTATCGATGACGTTACTGATGGCAAACCATGTACCCGTTGTTTCCGCCAGCAGTACGAGGTAAATGATGACCATGGTGATGATCGCCGAGAAGTCGAACGAAAAGCCAAAATCCTTAAACGGAATCTGCGGCATGCTGAACCACTTGGCGTTTGCAACAGCGCTGAAATCCAGCACACCCATAAAGTTGGCGGAGATACATCCGATAATTAATGCGACCATCACGGACGTAACGCGGAATATCGCACCTCTTGTTCGGAACAGAGAACCCAGGATGACGAACAGGATGAGTGCAGCCGCTGAGATCAGGGCCAGCAGCACATTCTGATTGATGGTGGCGTCCGCGGCGCCGTAGATATTGTCTCGAATCGCAACAGGCAATAACGACAGACCGACGATGAAGATGATCGTGCCCCCGACAATGGGCGGGATGAAGGATTTAACGATTTTATTGAAAACTCCCGTATATCCCAAAATAATGACGAGGATCGCGCCAATCAAGCTCGCGCCCAGCACGGAACTCCAACCCATCTCTCCACCGCCGCTGGCGGCATAGATGGCGACAATCGCGCCGAGTGGAACATAGGAAGGGCCTTGCGCCATCGGCAGCTTCATACAGAAATACGTTTGCACGATCGTGGCAAGCCCGGCCGCAATAAACGTGGATTGGATCAATGCGCTGGACTGATTAGGCGCCAAGCCGATTAACATGGCAATCAGGAAAGGGACGACATAGACGTCCATCGCGACGACATGCTGTAAACCGAGAATGGCGGATTTCCCGAATGATATTTTGCCGTCGGGAGGTACCGTTAAATGCTGAGACTTCGTTTGCTCGTCATTTTGCTTGTCTGCTTGTGTATTCACTCCGCTGGACACCTCGAATGTTAGGATGAATTGCTTTTTGAACAACCTCTATCTTTCTTAACGCGTATGAACCTTTTCCCCTTGTACCCACACCTCGCGGATATGCTCAGGACGTGCCAGATA
Organism: Paenibacillus sp. Dod16; assembly: GCF_049893405.1. Classification (NCBI taxonomy): domain Bacteria; kingdom Bacillati; phylum Bacillota; class Bacilli; order Caryophanales; family Paenibacillaceae; genus Paenibacillus; species Paenibacillus sp. Dod16. The sequence goes on along the minus strand of NZ_JBNDYG010000007.1, from coordinate 206,860 downwards.
CATGATCTTCTGAAAAATATCTTGTGCGTCTTCATTCTCATCAAAAATCGGCAGCTTGGCGGATGGAAGTCTCGTATCGATCACCTGCACATCCCATGCGTAGTTTTCTTGAATGCGGCCAATCGGCAAGCTCAGACATTCGCCGCCTCCGGCCGTGGCCAGATAGAATGCCTCATGGACCGTAATCCGCGACTCGGGCACGCCGCGAGCTTCCGCAGGAAGGGAGGTGTTCACGCCATCTTCCAGCATCCTCGAGGACATTACGGCCTGTCTTATATTATCGAAGAGACTCGGTGAGAAGCCGCCGGATAGATCCGAGCCTAAACCGATCTCGACATTGTTGGCGTGGAAGCGGGCGACCGGGATGACGCTGTTGGCGAAATACGCGTTGGATATCGGGCAATGCGCGATCGCGGTGCCGGTGTCAGCGAACAATTCGGCATCCTGGTCATCGAGAAAATTACAATGAGCCATGACCGATTTATCGCGCAGCAGGCCAAAATCATGCAGGGCAAACGCATCGTTTTTCTGGAACCGATCCTTCACATATCCGTGCGCCCAATCGCTTTCGCTGCAGTGGGACTGCACATACGTGTCGTATTTGGCTGCCAGTTCGCCTAGCCCCTTCAACCCCTCATCGGTGCAGCTTGGAATAAAGCGTGGGGTCACGACGGGATACACGCCTTGTTTGGTGGTCTTGGCGAGTTCCTGTACAGCGATAATAAATTCCTCTGTATCTGCCAGTGCCGTGGATGTGTCCGCATCGCGGTAGTAATCCGGATTCTGCTCAGGATCGTCCATGACAACCTTTCCGACAAGTCCGCGCTGGCCTTTGCTCGCACAGATTTGGGCTAACAACAAGCTGGCTTCTTTATGCACCGTGGCAAAATAAAGGGCCGTCGTTGTTCCGTTGGCCAGCAGGGTACTTACCACATCGTCGTAAACCTGTTGCGCAAACGCCAGATCGGAGAATTTGGATTCCAGCGGGAACGTATACGTATTCAGCCAATCGTAGAGTGGAATGTCCAATGCGGTTCCGGATTGAGCCCATTGCGGGGCATGAACGTGCAAATCGACAAAGCCAGGCAGGAAATACTGTCCTTCCTCTAGTCGGTGAAAGCTGTCAGTGCCTTGATACGTATCCAGCAAGGATTGATAGTCGGCGTCTTCCGGTGCCACGACTCGCTCAATCATGCCGTCCGTGTTAATGCAGTAAAGATAGTCTCTCAATACTTGAATTTCTTTGGGAGACTTGCCTGAAAAAGAAGTCCCTTGAAATAATAACATATATTTACTCATTTTTACCGCCTTAATGTTCGTTTTTTGGAGCGCTTTTGTCATTATAGTCCGTTAAAAAAGAGATGTCCATAGTTTAAAGGCGAATAGATATGAGCCTGAGTTATTAATGAAGACTCCATAGTGATGACAGGTCAGGAACACGATTGAGATCATTCGGAGTTGCCCGGGGGATACAGGGGGCTTCTTCATGAGAGATAACGTCCGCAGCCTTTTTTATAGAGGGGATATTACGTTGGTAAAACTAGTTGAGTGGAGGGGATTCAATTGACAAAACGTATAAAACAGGAGGGGAATGGGCTATGGGAGTTCAGCCGAAAGATATGCTAGAGCATACGAGGTGGGGGAATTTTCCAGAAGCTCGTAGAATGGCGAAAGGATAATTCTGTTCTTGACCCACAGGAAATGGCTTTTAATACTCATCGCAAGATTAAGATGGGTTTGTTCGATGAATATGAGGATCAGGAATTGACTTTGAACAGTCTCGGTGATTCACGTCATTTTACAGACATGATTCAAGCTGACAACCGGAATAGGAGGATGGAAATGGATCAATATAGATGATATAGTTTCAGTTTATTAATCAGAAGATTCTGCCGGCGTTATGTCCTACAGACTTTCTTTGTTTCTCAATATTCAATTCGTTATATAATACCCTAACTTCATTAAGTTCTTGTTTTTTCATCTTAGCGGCAAACGTTATATCTCGTTTAACTCGCTCAAAAAGGTTCGAAAAAACCCTTGAGGGGGATTCCCCCTTAAGGGTTTTACATAATTGGTGATATAAATCTTTCAAGTTTTCATTCTTGAATCCAGAATGTTGATCTATCCCTGTGTGAAACTTGCTTCCGTAGAAATGGTAACTGAATTACTTGTATAGTCTCTAATGATAAAGGATGCATTTCCATCCCAACTCTCAGAGTGAAGTCCTATTCCGTTATATCCTGCAAAGGTAATGTTGAAATTACCGCTTGTTCTTGCTTTAGTTGATTTAGTGGCAAAGTTATGATCTATTTTCGCAGAAGCAGTTACGCTGACAAGGGGCAACTGTCCACGCGTGCCGGCATTAGTGGCATTATACACCTTCAGATGCGGTGATGTTGTATGAGTAGAGTAATAGGTTTTAATCGTAAAGTGACTGTTAGGGTAGACTAAATGTCTATATTCGAAATCCCAAAGAAAGTCATAATCGCCAATACCATTGGTATATGCCATTGTTCCGATACTATCTTCATCTTCGGTTTCATGTTCTGTAAGAGTACCGGATAAAACGCTAAAACTTCCGTCGGAATGTTCAACTATCTTCTCGATGAAGTAATCTTCTGTTGGAGCGGCAACATCTTGAGTGCTTAAAATGGTTTCCGACTCTAAATCTATTTTATTGAGATGACTTACTCCTAGTTGCTGAATGTAGGCTTTTTCAAGTTCGATGTCGCCGATTACGGCATCTCTAAAGTCATTTTGCAAGCTTTTTACTGCTTCTGAGTTATAAAATTCATCTAACTTTTGTTTACGCTCATCACCTTTGTATGTCTTATAAATATTTAGTTCTTCTTTACTTAGCTCAGCAGTACGACTATCGAATTTTGTCTTGAGATTTTGTAGTTTTCCCTCTGTGTTTTCTGCTGGTGAAGCAAAAGAGGTTCCAGTTACGACGGCAAACATTAGGATAAACGACAATAAGGCCTTAAAGTTCTTCATGTTTAATTCCTCCTAAGTAATTTTTTGGGACCCAGTTTTATGGTACACTATTAATGTGGGTAAAACAACCAGAAAAGGAGACGATAGGAAATGAAGATGATAAAATTAAGGATTCCGTTGTTTGTATTTGCGCTAGGAATTTCTATGTTTTTATCTAATTTGGTTAGAGGTGCTGAAAATATAGCATATTTAGTTATTCTTATATCGTTGGTGGCTGTATTCGAAAAAACAAAAATAAGTGAAAAAAAAGTTAATATTCTATATGGTGTTTTAATAGCGATTACTGGTTTAGCCATTGAATTTTTAACCGAACCTGGAGACTACCTACAATTTTTCAGTTGATATAATGCGTAGGATGACAACATATTAGGGGGTTCAGAACGAAAAACCCACTGGAGGTTAATTGGTCAAGATCCTATTTAGTAGACAATAAAAAAACACCTAGGCTGCAAACTGGCGTTGGTACTGTACCGGTGTCAGTTTGTTTAATTTACGTTGCGGGTCGTCTTTGGTTATAAAATCTTATGTATTTCTCGATTTTCTGTGTGACTCTGCTAGAGTTCGGATATTATAAGGGTAGAGTCCTTCCGTTTTGAGATGCGAGAAGAAGCTCTCCATGGAGGCGTTGTCTAGGCAATTGCCCCGACGTGATATGCTGATTCGGGCGCCAACATTTGGCAGCATGTCGTGGTAAGCATGGGACGTGTATTGGAACCCTTGGTCGCTGTGAACGACCAATCCTGTCACGTCTTTTTGTTTGGCAAACCCTTTGGCGAACGTTTGGAGAACCAGTTCGTTGTCATTACGTTCGCTGAGTTGGTAGGCCACAATCTCGTTATTAAAATAAGTCTTTCACCGCCGAAAGATAAATCCAACGCTCGCCCACACGGTATTGGGTCACATCCGTCACCTATTTCTGGTTTGGTTTTTCGGCCGCGAAAGCACGCTTAAGCAGATTCTCCGCAACACGCTCTGCTGCCTGGTACGTCATCTTAAACCGACGGTTTCGGCGAATGCTGGCTTGGATGCCGAGCTTTTGCATGAGGCGCAGTACCTTCTTGTGTTTCATCCATACGCCGTCATCCTGCCACAAGAACAATTGGAGCTGCCGGTAGCCGTACTTTCCTTCGTAGCGTTTGTAAAACGATGCGGATGAGTCGTTTGGCCTCTGCATCCCGGTCGTTCTTCTTCCGCTTCAAATATGCGTAGTAGCCGCTTCTAGAAACACCAAAGAGTTGGCAAAGTTCGGTTACTCGTCCTAGTTCCACCGCTTGCTCGATGAGCTTGAAGCGCTCTTCCTTACCTCCTGCATCCAGATTTCCAAACACTTTTTTAGCACATCGTTTCATTCGGTCTTAGTCTTGGATGCCGAAGTGAAAGTTCAATCGATACAGATTTCAACTTCGATGGCCAATAAAAAAACATAGGCATTTGTATCGGTAAGAATATAACAGCAAAGGATATTCAAGCAGGTTCTACTGTATATACCCTTAAGTGAGTGATCTACGGTTCAATCGCCATAGAGATGCGTGGGTCTTCATGAAAGATGGCTGTTGACGTAAAACGTCCGCAGCCTTTTTTGTAAAGAGAAAAGGATATCAGTCGGCCCCCACAGAATAACTTGAAGCTGCAATCATTTTTGAGACTTGAAGGGGATATGAAATGAAGACGAAATTGATCATGGTCGAAGGTCTGCCGGGTTTCGGCAAATCGACGACGTCCCGTATGATTTATGATATTTTAACCGAACGAAACATGGAGGCCCGGCTTGTGATGGAAGGGGATGTTGACCACCCGGCGGATTATGAGGGAACGGCGTGTTTGACTGAAGAAGACTTCGGGCGGTTGCTGCAAGACGCAGGCTCTTTTAAAGAAATATTGATCGAACGGGCCGCCAAAAAAGGCAGCTGGAATCTCATACCCTATCAGAAGCTGAAGAACGAATACGGCACGTCTTTTCCGGATGATCTATACATTCCTTGTCCAAGCAGGATATTTACGAGCTTCGGCTGGATCTCATTGAACAGGACAACCTGGAATACGCATTCCGCAAGGCCATCCGGGAACGCCCGGAGGCATGGTCCACAGGATTCGTCCATTATTACACGCAGCAGGGATACGGCAAACATCGCGGTCTGGAGGGTGTCGAAGGGACGCTGGAAGTATTGAAGGCCCGGCGCAGGCTGGAGTACCGGATCTTGGACAGTCTTGGACTGAACAAGGAACGAATGAACAACTCCCATTATGATCAAGAGACGTGCAGAACCATGCTGATAGACAAGCTGAAGCTGCATAAGGTCATCCAATAATACTATTTTGTGAATAAGGAAGGACGATTTGATGAAGCACTTTTTAACGATCATGCTGCTCTATATGACGGCTCTATTAACAGGCTGCGAGAACGAACCCGGCTGGGAAACGATGCAGCTGCTGGACGAGAAGGTTGTCGAAATTCGGATTTCGGCATTTGAGTCATGGGACGAGATGAACGGGGATACACTGGTTTCTTTCAAGGAGGCGAAGGCTGTAAGCGCATTTGAGGAAGCGATCCGTACGGCTCGCAAGCAACCAGATGCTGCCAAACGAACAGACCCGGATTACGACGTGATGGTTATCTATGATCAGCAATCCCCGATTCACGCCATTAAGCTGTGGTTGGGGGAAGAGGGTCAGGAAAGTGTGTTTAGCTACGGTTTCAAAGATTGGGGAGAAGATGTATATGTGGTTTCCGCCAAACATACGGATCGGATGAGAGAACTCATTTTGCAAGAGGGGCATTAACGCCGTAGCGGAGGGAATCTCTTTTTTATGTTCAGTAGCTGGAGATGATATAAAAGCCAGTTTAGTAGGTTATTCAATCCGTATATCTGTCTTGGGGAACAATAAATAACGCCGAACGCCTCATATCCCATAAAATAACGACTTAGACGTATAAAATCAGGGGATTGGGAGATGAATGAATATCATCATTCAGGAGGCGATGAAGTGAAGAAGAAGACCAACAAATTAAAATATATGGCTGGAGCATTTCTTGCCGGAGCCCTGCTGTTCACAGGAATTTTGTTCGCTGCTGCGAATCCCGAAGGAACTTTAGCTGCGATTAAATACACGATGTCTAAAATAAGCTACTACGTGAACGGCAAGGATAACTCCACCACTGATGGACCATTTGCGCAGCAAGGGACGGCGGCCTCGGATTCCGAGACTCCTACCGGCAGCAGCGATGCACCTGCTCGCATGGTTTCGGATCCGGTTAATCAACCCGTGTTCTGGGACCAGGCTTTCAGGAAGGAATCTCTGGGGCATCTTGAAGTCCAGCTGTACAATGCGGCGGGGGAGTCTGCCGGTTCCGCTATCTTGGAGCAGATCAATGACGGGGTGAAGGTGAATATCATCGCATCCGGCCTTACACCAGGCAAGCATGGGTTCCATGTACATGAGAACACGATCAAAGATAGGGATTTCAAGTCTGCCGGTGGGCATTTTAATCCGACCGACAAGCATCATGGACTCAAGCATCCACAAGGAAGCCATGTTGGCGATATGCCGAATCTGGTCGTAGGCGCAGACGGCACCGTGGAAGCGGAGACGATCATTCAGCATGGCACCCTTAAAAAGAACCAGCCAAACTCGGTGCTCGGACGCTCGCTGATCATTCATGCCGACGAAGATGACGGCGTAACCGATCCATCGGGCAATTCCGGCGACCGGGTGGCCGGGGGGAATATCCCCGAGTAATCCTGCAAGCTACAGGTAACATGTGGTTTGTAGCATATGAATGTCAGTGAAAGACGCATCTCTTTAGGAGGTGCGTTTTTTTGTGATGGTTGTGTGGCGGGACATGGAAGAAGAACCTGGTTGGGAATATCTTATAAAAGGTATGGTCTGGCCAATTTTATTTATCAGCTTTTGAAGCAAAATATACAACCATAGATATGAGTGCTATAGATATAAGAACTTTTACTATATTGAATATTGAACCAACACTAAAACTAAATATGGAAAGGAATGTTGTATCATTACCCAAGCCAGCGAACACAGCCAAATTAACAAGTAATATGCTTAAACTAATAGAAACTATGACCACAAATAATGAAAAACCGGTTATGAATTTTTCGTTATCATTTCGCATTATCAAAAGTATAGAGAAAAGACAAATAACTAAAAGAAATATAAGAAACATAATTAACCCCCTATGAATTAAAATAAAGAGGATATAATCCTCTCTATTTTAATTGTAAATTACTTAGATGCGTACGAGAAGTACATGCTTTTAGTCTGTGGACCAAACGCATATAAATCCTGAGAATTAAATAGATTGTAAGACCAACGAACATTAAGCTTTTTTTGTGCTGGAGTATTATAATGCCCTACAGCAAATATTACATCAAATGATTGGCCTGTTTTTTCAAGTTTCTTCCCTTTTGCGAATTCAGCACTAGCCTTTCTAACTTTAGTAGAACCAGAATTATCATATGTTTTCATCGAGTGGTTATTTACAGTTTGCGAACTATTATAAGCGGTGGAAAAAGAAATAGGAGTCAATGGAAGTTGAAACGAGGCAGAAATATCCACCTTTATAGAGCCACCATTCGTATAATAACCATCCCACTGAATATATCTAAATACATCACCAGGATCAGTGTATGCTTCGATTTTTGTTGGCCCTTGCGATCCTATTCTAAAATTAGTATTGCTTGAGTTTGCACTTGGATAACTGGTAGATCTTGTTTTTTGAGAAAGAATATAAATCTTTGTAGTAAAAGTTCCGCCAGAGTTATCTAATGCAGTAGGCCCTTCAATAAGTGTTCTTACGGTAATGTCTTCATAAATAATATAGCCACCAATATTATATGAAACGGTATGTGTAACGTCAGATTTCCCACTTGTAATTGCCATTGGTGTAGGTTCATTTTTAGTTGTAAATGAAGTAGGTTTAATCAATTTACCATACCAAAATTCGTTTATATGTTCAGTGGAATTAAGTGAATCGCTAATAGAAAAAATGTTTTCTAAATCGATACCCAGTGTTTCCAGATTATTTATTTCAAATATAGTAAAATTCCTAGTTCGTTTCTCTAATAGATATATTTTCAATGCTGGTTGAGAGTTTTTTGTATCTTCTAACAAGGAGATATTATCATCAGATTTTTTCTCAATTCCAAAATAAATTACTTCAAAGTTATTCGATTTATCTTCCAGTTCGCCGATTAATTTACCAGGATACTCAGCCTTAGTTAGTGCACCATTGAGATCAAGTGGCACGAGATCACTACTCTCGGTTTTTATTGTACCAGATAAGTGTACATTGTTATTAATCGAGAGATTCGAAACTTGTAAAGAAGCGTTCACATGATCATTTTTTATAAGTTTTTCACCTTTTTCATCGAGTTGAAGATATGTCTTCCCTTCTAAATCTATTTGGCTTTCAGCTCTTACATCCAAAATAGAAAAGTTAATGAATATCAGCGAAAACAAAATAGGTATAAATACTACTTTTTTCACTACAACACACTCCTTAAAATCAAATTAATGAATCATACCAGTTAACAAACAGTAGCTCATGAGTGAAATATACTGTCACTTTTACACATTTACAGTCGGTTAGATCATTTATGTATGTCTTGAAGATTTACAACGATAATATAAACTCAGTATATTTTACGAGAACAAAGTGTTAATTGTTTTACAAATGCTTGAATAGATAGGATTGATTCACATATCAATGGTATCTCTTCCTGATTATTGCGGTCAAATTATAAATATTGGAAATTATATTATTTAAAGTAAAATTTGATTTGCGTTTCACTAATAATAACTCGATGAATTAACTGTCAAACAATTAAATGCATCATGTGGCTTGTAATATATGAATGCCAGAGAAAAACGCATAAAACTAAAACTTAACTTGGAGCGCCCTTGCTAATGCTGTAATTGTTAGCGATAAAGGCGCTTTTTTGCGTACGCTCTGAAAACCATTAGTGAAAATAATAACAACAAAACGATGGAATTGGATGAATATTAATTTTTAGGGTTATATATCCATTTAGTTGATGAGTGTAATACTCAAAGGAAGTACATGTTGAAAGTTTGATTTTTATAAGGGGAGAGATATTGGTGTGAGGAGAGTTTTCGGTTTTTTTATATTAAATTATTACTATTCGAAAAAGTGGCGTTTGTTTGGTCTGTGGTTTTTCCTCTTTTTACTACATTGGTTATGCAGAAGAATATCTTGGATTCTACTAGCCACAATCTGGATATGATTAAATACATTTTTTGGTTTTGGGCCTTTATTATCAGTACGTTTTTAAATGGAATAGGACTACAAACAGCAAGGCTTAAAGGAAGTGGTTCATTAAAGACTATACTTTAATTAGTTTAGTGCTTTTCACAATGATTGTGACGCTTATTTACAGTGTGTTTTCATTGAAAATATTAATGTTAATGGTCATCATTGTTATCATTTCAATACCATTAGCTTTTGCAACTTTTAGCGTAGCACTTTTACCTGTTCAGTTTTCCAGCATATCCACCATATTGAATATTTTGATGTATCCCTTTTTTAAGTTGCCATTAATGTTGATATGAAAAATGTGTGGTTATTGGAAATATGGGCTCTGGATTGTTCGATCACGAATTTCTATATGTTCAATTTATAATTCCGTTATTATTTTTTGGTTTCGTAGGATGCATAGCCATGAGAAAAATAGACTTATTATCGATGCTGCAAAGATAGAATTACAATAATATCATGTGATTAAAATTAGGCTATTCGTACTTTAGTATGAATACATAAGTGAGGAATTTTGCTAAGAATATCAAAAATCTTAAATTTAAATATCCAAGAGGAAAAGATTTTGTGTTACAGGATGTAAAATTCTCATTACATACAAAAAAGTTAAATGCAATTGTTGGTGTAAATGGTTCTGGTAAAACAACAATGTTTGATTGCGTAACTAATGTTCTAAAACCGGAGTCTGGAGAGATCAATTTACCTTCTGTACAGGATATGTGACCCAGAATCTGAATCTCTTCTTCACCTGTTAAACCTGAAGTTGAAGGAACGGATTTTTACACTGAAAAAATGTCGCAACTTGAAAAAGAATTGTTTGAACATTTGTGGGATTTACGAATCGGGAATATGTCTATCGGTGAAAGAAGATGGTTTTTTATCAACTTATTAATTAGAATTGACCGTTCTTTATATATCTTTGATGAGCCAACAAGCGGAGTAGACCCCGTATCTAGAAAAAGAATACACGAGTTAATTGGGAAGCTTATAGAAGAGGGGAAAACTTGTATTATATCTACACATCAACTTCAAGACTTAATGTACTTAGATTCCCACCTAATCATACTAAATAGAGGAAAGATTACATATAAAGGGGATTTCAAAGAATGGTTACATCTAAATAAATCAAATAATCCAGATGAAGCTTTTGAAAATATGCTAATCTCGAATATGTAAAGGTTGCTGAATCAGGGGTTCGCTCTTAAACTCCCCCCATCATAAGTGCTAAAATAGAACCATCATACGCTGTTATTGGAGGTATCTTCTTTGATCATTCAACTGGGCAATTTTGAAGTGAATTCCGGACAATTAGTTGTTGCGGATCCTTGTTATGAATTGAATACGAACATTATCATCATGGGCGTGTTGGAAGCTGTATTAAATGGAACGTGGGTTGGGGAAGTGCAGAAGGTAGAGATCCCGGATTGGGGCGAAGCCAACGCCAAGCTAACGGCATACCATCACTCGGCAGCTGAACAGGGGGCATTCCTGGAATGGATCAAGTGTCCTTTTATAGCTGGGGTGGATAGCGGGCAGGCCGGGATTTTTGATATTCAAAAGTACCGAATTCCTGACGCTGATGCGACATCGGATAGCTCGGATACGGATACGAAATGGTACTATGCCTGCTGCGACATCACCGACAGCGGAGAAGAGGCGGGTGTCCTGGATGGAGGCGTCGTATCCCGGACCGGCATTGGCGATGGTGCATATGGCGTGTATAAGGCCGTGAATGAGCAGGATCAGGTGGTTGGCGTAAAAATTGTGTTTATTAAGAGCTAGTTGAGTGTCAGTGTAACGAAATACGAGCAAGCGCGAACAGCCATGGAAGGCATCCTTTTATGCTATATGAATTTTGTATACTATAAAGTATGGTTAGCTATGAATCAAGACTTTTAATAAGTAAATCTCTTTGGTAGCAAAAACAGAAGAGTGGCCCTCTGTTCATGCTGTAAGACTATTAAGGCGCCTCTAGTAAAGCTAACTGGAAAACAGGAGGTTTACTGTGAAAATAAAGATTGAACCGCCTCTAGTAAAGCTAACTGGAAAACAGGAGGTTTACTGTGAAAATAAAGATTGAAC
>NZ_JBNDYG010000007.1:0-195481 GCF_049893405.1 Paenibacillus sp. Dod16 | reverse complement strand
TTAACTATTGATCAAGTGGACGTTGTGGCCAAGGTAATGGCGGACGGGGACTTATATGTGGAAGAGCTATTCACTTACACAGTACAAGGAGAGTATGAAAGAATTCCTAGATATATGGACAATTTCGGGGGAGCGAATATTGAATTTTTTGAAGCTTATGTACCACCGAATGACCGAGAGCTCGGTAATCTTGGTTATGTTAATTTGGAGCGTTATCCGGTCTATTTAAGAACTAAATCAGGTTCTTATTACATCGAATTACAAGCTAAAGATGAAACGAGGCAGATCTATTATCGCTATAGGCTTGATCGAGAAGCTGTGAAATATGACGATCGTGGAGAGCTGGATTGGACCGTACTCAAAGATAACAGGTTTGATCATCACAACGTAACCGTTAGGGTTTATACAGAACAGCCTGCAAAAGAGAATTTATCAGGATTTGCCTACGATCGCTCAAGAGGCAGCTTGACGGAAATAAACAATCGTTGGATTAGATACGAAAATGCACTATTACCCGAAGGGGATAGTGCGAGGCTGAAGTTGTATTTCCCCCCAGAGGTGCTGACGGAGAGGGAAACAGAAGAGCCCTCAGCCTCACTCTCGGAACGACTGTTAGATGAACAGAAGCTTCAGCAAAGATTCGAAAAGCGTGAACATTTACTGAAAGCGGGTCAACATATCAGCCACTGGCTGACCTATGTAGCCATAGCTGGTATCGTCTATTATTCCCTTTCGCTGCGTAGGATCTCATCCTGGTGGAGTGGTAGGCGGATCAGCTTCGAAGATCTCGCAGCGATGGATCCAATCGATCTGATTTACCTTTTCCGGAAGGGAAAGCTCCGACTTGCAGATGGGCTGGCCGGTGTATTTTCGCTGCGCCGTAAAGGCATGGTGAGTGTTTCATTAGTGCCATCAGATATGCGATTCCAGGAAGATTCGAGAGCGCCGAAGTGGCTTCCAGAGTTTACATTCAAGGGTAATCGTACAGCCCTGAAAAAACCAGACCGTTATTTGCTTGGTTGGCTGTCTCACGGTACGACTGTCCTGAACCTGGAGAGAATTTCTGGCCCTACGAAAACAGAGCGCAGGAATAAAGCGACTATGGGTAAATACATAAAGCGGATGAGAAGTCTTAAAAAGGGACTCAGCCGCTGGCAGGAGCTTGTGGAGACTGAGAATAGCAAAGGGATCATGTTCAAGGAATACGCGGCGAGAAAAGTCATCATACCTGCTCTAGCTCTCATACATCTGGTTTTGCTCATCTATCTGTACATTGCAGACGTAACGCCTTGGGGATGGGTAGGAGTATTGGCCATTATTTTGGGCGGCGGACTCATATTGGCTTCTTTTCGCTGGCGCCTCAAAAGATACATCATCATCTTTTTGGTCGTTTGCTTTTTCGTTGCAGCTCCAATTTTGTATGATCCACTGGTCGACGAATACTTGAACTTCGTAATTCTTTCATTTTTATTTGTTGGTTTTTTACCCCGAGGAGCATTAGATCAGCGTTCGGCAGCTTACCTAAGCGCTATAAAGCGGTATCGACGGAAGCTGGCAAGAGGCGGACATGGCGAAGGCAGGGGTGAATATGACCGTAATCGGCTTGAAAAGATGAGAGAGGATGCGCTATTGCTTGGTGTAGGAGAACGTTTTATGAGAAAGGTAAGCAAAGAAAATCCGAATTTTATTTTCTCAGAGGCTTCTTCTCTGTTCGATAAAGATGTGGATACCGCTATCGATTATGTCTTTATTCATTCTTGGAAAGGAATATCTGATGGAACATCTTCCGGAAGAAATAGCAGTAATGGTGACGGTGGAGCAGACGGAGGGAGCTCATACGACTACAGTAGTGACGGTGGCTATGATGGAGGTTCTGGAGATGGTGGTGGGGGAGGAGATTGACTAAGAAGTTATGGACTAGTTCCCTTCCCACATCACGAAAAGGGAGGAAGACTGCAATCCGGATGGGACTGCAGTCAATACGGTAAATAACATCATAGGCACAATCTTAGCCGAGCGAAAACTCAGGGCCGCTCCCTGCATTCGCTCGGTTTTTTCGTTATGACTGCTTTCCTATGAACTTGAAACAAAATTGAGACAGTCTTTATTCCATTGTTATATTACACTTAATTGAAGATGTTGAATTATATCAGATCACGTCGTGTTTCTATGACTCATCGATGACTGTACTGATGCAAAGGAGAAACCTGTTTATGAAAAAAATGTCCATCGTGCTGGCAGTAACGCTCATTATTTCGATGGTGCTTGCTCCCTTGGCTTCCGCTCAGCCCGTGCTCCGGGCTGGAAACGACTCGGTTCCGGCCGAAACGGACGGTTGGGTGTGGGTCGGGACCGCAGAAGAACTGGCTTATATCAATCGGAATCAAGCGTCTTACCTAGATCGGAATATCCGATTGACCGGCGACATCGATATGACCGGATACGATTGGGTACCCATAGCCGATGAAACGACCGTCTTCAGCGGTATTTTCGACGGAAGGGGACACCGGATCGAAGGTCTCACCATCGATGGAGGAGCTCTACAGTATGTCGGCTTCTTCGGCCGCGTATCGGGGGCCATCCGTAATCTAAGCATTTCCGCACAAGTCAACGGCGGCAGTTATGCCGGCGGATTGGTGGGACACCTGATAGGCGGCAGCATTCTCAACTCGCATTCGCAGGGCACCGTTACGAGTGGCAATACGGTTTCCGTGAGCGTAGCAGGCGGGTTGGCCGGGGCAGCCAATGGCGATTCGACCATTCTTCGCTCATCTTCATCCGCTGCCGTCAAAAGCGGCGATGCCCCCAATCAGTATGCCGGCGGGCTGGTCGGTTCACAGGGATTGGGCAGCATCAATGATTCGTATGCCACCGGAAGGGTCACGAATACGGAGAGAGGTCAATATTTCCATGGGGGCGGATTGGCCGGACAAATGATATACGGAACAATAGCCAATAGTTATTCTACAACTGCAATCATGAAATCCGGAAGCGTCACCTATTACACGGTGGGCGGTTTTATCGGAATCGTGACGCATTCATCCATCGACGCCTCATATTACGATAACACGACATCGGCCCAAACCGCTGGCGTGGGCGTTGGGGATATCATAGGCTCACCTCAACTCACAGGCCTAACCACCAACGAGATGAAGACGGCCTCCAATTATGGCGGCTGGGATTTTGCGAATATGTGGGCCGTCCACACTGGCGTCAATGGGGGCTATCCGTTTCTGCGTCCGGATATTTTAACAATCGATCTGCCGCGGGCGGCCAAGGACGCTCCTTATTCGATGGTGATAGATGCTTTCGACGGCGCAAGTGGGGGCTTGTCATGGAGCGCCTCCGGACTTCCCAGTGGCCTATCGATGACTGCCTCTGGCAGAATCGAAGGCAGCGCTACGGTGAGCGGCGCGTTCCCGGTAACGGTCTCGGCGACCGATGCGGGCCGGAACACCGTCAGCGCGGTATTGACTCTGTACGTGGATGAACTGGCACAGGACATCGACAGGCTTACTATTAGTCCAGGCAGAGCGAACGGTTCGACGAGCGCGACGGCAGTTCCAGGCGATCCTGGGCATACATTCGCTTATCTGCTCGAGAAGGATGCGGGGATGCGTCCTCTGGTGGGTGATGCGCTGCCTGGCGAAGCGGTCTTGTACTCGCTCGGAGCGGACATTGTGGATCCAATCCCGGGTCAATATCTCCAGGTGTTTGAACTGGATGTACAGAAGCGCATTCAGGCATGGAGCAGCGTACAGGTGGAAGCCGCACATATTCGAGACCAAGTCCGCGTGACGGGAGTGACGCTGGATCAGACGGCATTGACCCTTGCGGCAGGAGGTGCTTCACAGAAGCTGACAGCCGTCCTTATGCCCGTGAATGCGTCGAATCAGACGGTAACCTGGAACTCCAGCGATCCGGCCGTCGCTCAGGTGGATCAGAACGGTGAGGTGACGCCGATTGCAGAAGGTACGGCGGTCGTTACGGTGACGACCGTCGACGGAGGGTTCACGGCCACCGCAGCAGTGACGGTCCAGTCGGTTCCAGTGGACACGGGGACGGTGATCGGCGCAGTCTACGGGGAGATTTACAGTGAATATCGTAGCGGCAGGCAGCCATGCACTCACGGTGACAGCAGCGGCGTATAACGATTATACGACAACCGTAAATGTCTTAGCTGGGGGGACAGTTGACGTAGGGCGCATCGATTTGAGAGCTGCCTATACCCCAGAACCGGTACCCCCATCCTATAGCTGGGTTCCGGTTTCTGCCCCATCCCCTGTACCGGACCCAAGAATGGTCGTAACGATCAACGGCAAACAAGTTCGGGTAACCGCCAAAAAAGAGCAGGAGCATGACGGGCGCACCGTTCTGAGACTGATAGCGGACTCCGATCTGGTTCGGTCATGGGTCGTTGGCGGGGAAGATATCGTCATTGACATTGACAATGAGGATCCGGTGGTGAAGGTCGATCTCCCGGCTGAAGCGCTGCAGGTTCTCCTTTCGGCGAAGCCGAGTGCAGCCATTCGGATTGGGGTGAACGGGGCAAGCTACAGCGTTCCGCTGTACGTGCTAAGTGACCTCAAGAACCGAGCGACCGTAACGGTCGTTATTGCGAAAATGGCGGATTCCGCAAGACGCCAGCTGGATGAGGTATTGACTCGTCAAGGCTATGACATGCTGGCGGAGCCGATGAGCTTTGAGCTATACAGCAACGGCGATGTAAGAATCGAAGGGGAAGACACTTACCTCAAGCGGACATTCTTGATTAATGATGCGGCAGGATCCGATCGTTCCACCGTCGTGTGGGTGGATGACGCAGGAAAGCCGCGCTTCGTCCCTTCCATTTTGGAAGGGGAGACAGCGACTTTTTATAGCCCATATAACGGTGTGTACACTGCGGTTCGCTCCAACCGAACTTTCGAGGATATCCAGGGACATTGGGCGCAAAGTAACATCGAGCGGATGGCGAACAAGCTGATCGTGAACGGATCGGCTGACGGCATGTTTGATCCTAACCGTACGGTGACCCGCGCCGAGTTCGTTGCGATGCTCGTACGTGCGCTCGGACTCACCGAGAAACCGCAGCTTTCTTCCTATTCGGACGTTGGGCCGAACGGAATTTGGTATACCGGTGCGATAGGAGCCGCATCCGCGGCTGGCTTGATTGAAGGCTACGCCGACGGTTCGTTCCGACCGGACGCTAGGATCACGAGAGAGCAGGTGGCGGTTATGCTGGCCAGAGCAGCACGATATGCCGGCGAGCTTCCGCCAAAGGACGCTTCGACTTTGGAAAGCTTCTCGGACTATGCCCAGGTATCCGATTGGGCCAAGGGAGCGACTGCCGACCTGTTGGCCGCCGGCATGATCGAAGGCGTCGGGAAGGCTGCGTTCGCACCGCAGGCGTTTGCCACGCGCGCACAAAGCACGGTTCTCTTAAACCGAATGCTGCTCTACTTGAATTTCATGAACTGATTGCAGCTGAATAGATGGCGCGCACATTCCAACCGAGAATGTGCGCGTTTTTTTGCGTTTATTCCGTAATGGAGCCTATTCGTAGACTCGAAACATAGTATAGTATAAAAAAATAGCAGGTTTATTAGTTGAAAGATTCAACGGGCGAGAAGCGGATGGAGTGAGGATGTAACGAATGGAGAAGATTGCAAAACATCGCATTATCGGCTTGGATCGGGAAATGAAGAGTTTCACGGATTGGCTGGCGGATTCCCGGGCGCAGACATCCATTTTTTCAATATCAGGAATTGGCGGCATTGGCAAAACAACGCTGCTGCTGCAAATGGCCCGCACGGCAAGGCAGTCCTCGGTGCTTTCTCTTTGGCTGGACGGGCAAGGAGGTTTACCGACGTCGGGCGCTTTTCTGGCGAGTCTGGAGATGAGTCTTGCAACTGAATACGGCAGAACCAGGGCTCCGGAATCCGCGCTGCTGCCATACATCGTTAACGAGCTTCAGCTGCAGCGAACCGTTTTGTTCATAGACAATGGTGAGGAGATCGAAAAGCTGGAAGGGTGGCTGTTCTCCAGATTTCTTCCTGAGTTGAAGTCCGCCCACGTGCTGATCGTATGTGCCTCGCGCAATGGACTGCCGCTCAAATGGCAGACGAATCCGGAATGGAAGTCCCGAATGAAAAGGTTCTCTTTGCGGTTGTTTACTCGAGAAGAGGTCTACGATTATTTAGGCGGCAGCGGCTTGTCTGCGGAATGGCAAAGGGCTATTGCCGAGAAGACGGAAGGCCATCCGTTGTCGCTTGCCTTGACCGTGGATATGCTGCTTTCCGAGTCTGTAGAGCAGTGGGATGTATGGCGAGAGGTTCCGGCTGTATTGAGCGCCGAATTTTTGCGGGAAGCGGCGTCTCCTGGCGTGTACCGTGCGCTGACGGTTTTGTCGCTTCTGCCTGTTGCCGACGAGAACATGCTGAACCGGTTGTTGGATACACCTTTGGAAGGGGCGGACTATTACCATCTGAGGGCGCTTTCGTTCGTACGGGATACGGTGGATGGGATAACGCTGCACCAGGTCGTTGCTCGAATGTTACGGGATGACTTTACGCGCAGAAACCCCGAACAATTTGAATCGGTTCGCCATCAGGTGTTCGTCCTGCTGGCGGAACGATTCCATTCGGTCGACCAACGGATGCAGATGCACCTGAGCGCCCACATCTTGGAGCTGTACCGTGAGTTTCTGCCCTCGGCGCATGCGTATGCCAATTTCTCGTCAAGCCTGAAACCCGGCGAGCATAAGCCGTTCGAGCAGGAAGATCTCCCGTATTTGCAGCGCTTTTTGAAGGCGTCTATTCGGGGTTCCGACTGGCAGTCCGAACTGGTCGACTCTGCCGATTACCCGGTTTTGCTGGAGGAGATTGCAGCTCATTTTCCTGAAGGAATCTTTATCGTGCGGGACGAAAAAGGGATACCGCTGGCGTTCTGCGCAGGCGTATGGCTGCATGCCTTGAGCTTGCCATTGTTGGAACGATATGCGCCTGGGTGCAGGGGGGTGCTGGGGGAGGAAGTATCTTCGCTGCATCGGCTGCCACCGGAGGCAGCCGATACGATATTTGTGCTGTTATCCGCGGTAAACTCCGAACAATCCTTGTATCGTCCCGAGGAGCTGGGGGCCATGCTGATGCAGCAATGGCTGGTCCACATGACCGGCGGTTTGCGGGGGATTTTGGCGGCGGGGGATCCACAGTTGAATTCCTTATTGTCGATTCTGGGATTCAAAGCGTGCGGGAAAGCGACGGGATATGCGGGCATCGAATTGACGACATGGGAGCTGGATTTTAGGCAAACGAGCTTCGATCAGTGGATTCAGCGGATCATCCGGCAAACGGAGACAGCAGCAGGACAACCGGCACATCAGCGGGAGGATGAGTATCCCCCGGCCATTGATCGAAGCGTAATGAAGCAAATGCTGGAACGGCTGTTCGATCCCGACAAGCTGGAGGAACTCCCTGTCGTTCGGCAATTGGGTTGGGACGGGATGCAGGTGAGGAACATCATTCAAGGGATTCTGGCCGACGGACGTCCGATGGAACCTTTGACGCTGTTGGAGAAGGAAATTCTCATCGCAAGTTATTTGCGCAAGGACCGGAACAAAAGCCAGCTCGCAGCATCCTTCCATATGAGCAGAGCCACCTTTTACCGTCATATGCGTTTGGCCGAAAAACATCTGGCTTTTGTGTTAAGCGATTTGATGAGGTCCGGATTCTGAGCACGCATAGTAAAGGCGTAAAAGTTATAGGATCCCATAGCACCTTTACGCAGGTTGTAGCATAGGACTGCAAGTGAAAACCGCATCTCTTTAGGAGGTGCGTTTTTTGAGTTCTATATTTCTAGAGATACACACGATACTGCTAAAACGGTTAGCACGATACAAGAAGCATAGCGCGGATTGGGGTCGACTTCTGAACCATATTAGAACATGAAAGGCCCGAATCTTCCAGCTTGCATACTCAAATGCCTTTGATACTCGAACGATAGAGGCATCGATCATGACACTTTCCGTGTCCGGTTCTGATGCCAGATGCTCAAGAACTTGATCAAATACGCCGGCTTGCTACCGACGAAATCGGGTATATACTCATTTCCAGGATCCATAATGATCCGGCAGGTCACTTCATGGTGCCACGCTTCGGGTAATCCAAAGCATCGGATTGATCATGGTTCGTATTTCTTTGGCTGGCCGTCCGCCCTGAGCTTTTTGCTCGGCTGGCAGTGGATCTCTAATCCGTTCCACTGGTCGTCACGTAATTTGTATTGTCATCTCATTCCTTTATTTTACCAAAATTATTCTATTCCTGCAGTTTGAAGACACGCCCTAGAGCGATTGCATCTCTAAGAGGACAAATTTAAGTATTCTTTTTTCTGATCTTTCTTGCACTATCTTGAGCCGTTTTAATATAGCGTTTACCAATTCTTTAACCGTGGATGACTATCTGTATTGTTTGGACAAGCAGATAATAAACCATTCCGGACGAAAATCGAAGGAGAGAAGTACCGGCTGGCGATGCGTTTTTAATTTTGAACATGAAAGGTTTGCAGCTTTAGCCTTTGCCTTGGATTGTTCTGTTTAGATGGCCGTAAGATATGTGATTGAAAACGGCATTAGATAGAAAAGTATAATGTTGAGTGTTTTGAGGGATCATTCGGGACTTGGATCCGAAAGAAAGGAGCAGTTGCGCCACATTTGCCGATATCTCGATCAACGTAGTCCGGAAGAATACATAACGCTTCCAACGGTCATGGAACACGTTATCCAGGGAAGCCTAGCGAGCTCGTGCTGAGACTATTCAATCAAAACTGGCCTTTCGAAAGTTAATTACGAGTAAGCGTATTATAATCTCGAGTGATGGTTTTTATGAGTGGAAAATGGTATGTCACTTACGCTGGTACTACCTAAACAAAAAAAGCGTGAATTTTCAAGGAAACTCACGCTTTTTGCTGCTTTTATAACATTTTAATTATTCGTAGACATTACCTGCACCTATTACTTCATAACTCATATTTGTAATTCTTATACGAGCATTCGTTATTGGCGAAGCACTTAGAGATATGCTTTCACTGTACCACGTTCCATTTTGTGGATAGTTACCATTCACTGTTTTTTGACCATACCAGTTAACATTTCCTCCTGATAAAGGTTTAACAATTTCGTAACGAACTGACGCTGTACCAATTCCATCAGTCTGCCAACCATGTACAGTCACAGAACCTTTAGAAATATTGAAATTTGTTTGTCCAAGTAAAGGTTGTTGACCAAAAAGGTCAAAAGAATAATATACTAATTCAGCAAATGGCTGGAAAGTTGTTTCAGGTTCTTGAATCATTTTATAAATTGGTGTTCCAGCTTTGACATTAAGATAATCCGATGAACTTGGATCAAGATTAACTTCTAAAGGCTTAATTATAACCTTCCACCCCTGTTCGGTTTTTGAAACTGTGTATGGAAGAGAAGGGTATTTATCTATGTCCGTATATGTAAATTGGACTTGAAGTTGATATTTCGTATCATTAATCTTTTCAGCTTTGAGAATTTCGTAGTTAACTAAAGTGTCTGTTGCAAATTCATTATATCCTTCTTCTCTACTCTTATTGTCAATGTAATTTAGATCATTAGAATACTCGATCATTCCATTTACATCATTTCTAAGTAAAGCATCAAAATATAGGTGTGCAACATCCAATGCTTCGTTACTTTTTTCCGCTGAGCCAGCTGAGGTTGCAAAGATTGAAGTAGTCAGAAAAAGATTCAGTAAAAGGAATAAGGGCATGATTTTTTTAAACTTTTTCATAATTTTCCCTCCTAATTAATTGTTTTTACACACTTATATTACACGAAAAAGAAAATATTGGCAAATACTATTTCCACTTTTTTTAGACACGTTTAACTTCATATTCGTCTTATAGTTAAGAAAAAAGTTTGGAGGTGAGGTTAGGATGGACAATTTTACTGATGGAGAAAAGCTAATTTTAGAGATAATGAACGGAGAAATAAATAAATTCTCAATTATTGTCGAACGGTATCATCAGAGAATTTTCAGCTATTTCATCAAAATGGGCATGAATTATAGCGATGCGCAGGAACTTACCCAAGAGACTTTCTTCAAGGCCTATACAAAACTTGATCAACATAATTTGTCCAAAAAGTTTTCAGCATGGCTTTTTAGTATCGCTATCAATCAAATGAGGGACTTTCAAAGAAAACAAAAGTGGAGATTAAAGCTCCCTATTGCTGTGGATGAAAACGCAGCAGATTACAGGACCCCGGAAAGTGAATTTATTTATGAGTATCATAAAAAATCGATAATGAATTTATTAAATGTTTTGCCTAAGAAAAAAAAGCAAATACTGATGCTTCGTTATTTAGGTGAACTCAGTTATCAAGAGATTGCTGACATACTGCAAATATCTGCAATTAAAGTAAGAAATGAATTATTTAGTGCCAAAAAGAAGCTTCGTTCAACAATTCAAGAAAAAGGAGATGATTTAAATGAAATGCTTAGAAATTTCGGAGATTGAAGATTTAATTTACGATGTAGAGGAAAATAGCCCCCAAAATCTCCATATTAAAACATGCCTTCATTGCAAGCAAATTTATGAACGAGTTCTTAATGAGCATCAAGATCTGCGTAATTTATTTAGCGTAGAGAGCCCCAAAGAGATAAATAATAACGTTATGCATTACATTTATAATCATGTTAGAAAGAAAGAACCAGTTTCATTTGTTCGTCAAAAAAAGGGATGGAAGAAACAAAGGCTATTGACTTTGCTATCAGTCATATTAATTATTGGGTCATTCCTATATATATCTGGGTCAACTATTGCGGACACATTTAAATCACTTTTATCAGTAGACAGCACGGACACTGGATTGCTAAATGCAAAAAAATACGGAACTATCCTGGATCCTGGAGTGTTGGTCACCGATCAAGATTATACATTAAAAATAAACGAAGTTAGTGCAGACGGTGGACGTATAGTAATGGCTCTTCAGCTTATTAATTCTGATGAATCAAGTTCAGAAGGTATGCTAAATCTAGGTAAGGAAAACCACATATATGTTCAAGATAAGAACGGAAAAATATTAGGTGAGTTTAGCCATGTAGGCAAGACCAACAATTACTATCAGTTATCTGTGATCTTTCCTAACTTTATTGAATCAGAAAGCATTAAAGTTGTAGGAGAAATTAACCAGCTTGGTGGTACGGTCGATAATCAAAGAACTATACAGGGAGATTGGAATTTCAATTTTGCTTTAGACTTAAATGAAGCTAATCAAATATCAACTGTTAAAGAAATTAATCAGTCCTATGTTGTCCCTAACACAAATATTATTGTTCAGGTGAATAGGTTAATTCAAACTCCTTCATCAACGAGACTAGAGATGAAAACTAATTCTACTTCTAATGAACTAAAAGTTGGAAGTCTTATGTTTCACTTCGAAGATGATACGGGAAATGAAATTCACAGTATAGGAAGTACTAAGGGTGGGCATAAGCAGGGATTGTTAGATAAACATCATTATACTGACACCAAAGATGAAAAAATCACTCATTGGTCTTACTCCTTTATAAACATTCCAGATGAAGCTATTTTTGTTTTTGATGGTCTTTCGTTATTAGAGGAGGATGGTTCTTCAGTTGATTTCGATTTTAATGAATTGGGGCAAAATACGATAACGTTCGAAGGAAAAAACAACGAAGATCAGATTCATTTAAATGAAGTTGTTTTATCCACTGAGGGAGAGGATAAAACAAATCAAACCAAAATTAAAATTAATGGCTTTAGCAACAGTATCTTTATAAATGATCGATGGATTATTCAGCGTATCGGTGATACAAAGAGATATCCAGTACAATTTAGAGGTGGCTTATCCCCTTCAGGAAGTGGAACTGAGATTAGTAATAATTCTGAATTTGTAATAGAAGGACTACCAGATATTGAAGGAGAATTCAAGATAGTCCGGACATTTGTGGAAAGAATATATACTTCTGTTGATTGGTCAATAGCTTTAAATGAAAAATAACCTAGTGATAGTCGGATATTTAGTAACGACGGTATTCATTCAGTTACCAAAGCAATGCGGTATTGACTTTAACGAACAGCAACAAAAGAAACCCTACCTACCACTTCAAAAGAAGAAGGCGAACGGATCTTCCGTTTGCCTTCTTCTTTTGAGGTGGGGTGAATTTCAATTAGTGCCATAAAGTTTGATTTTTGGGACACTTTAGAATCCCTATGTTTCTACGTTCAAACCTATTAAAATGACTTTAGGAATGTTCCAAAATACTTAATCACTTTTTGAAACGACAAGATGGGAGTGGGACTGTTGAAACTAGTATATAGTATCTACGAGGGACAAAAATTCGGAAAGGCAGCTCGTCAAATTTTGGGAGCTGGGTGTAGAGGAACGGTACATATTTGTGGATAAGTTAAGCGGCAAGGATTTTGAGAGACCAAAGTATCAGGCCGTGCGTCTTCTGATCCGAAGGAATGTGTCATATGAAATCCCGTCCAACCTGACGGATGGGAAAAGGAATGTTGAAGTCAAGTTTGTATCGACTGAAGGGGAATTGGCTGGTGGGGTATAGGGTGTCCGAAATATCGACTAGGTTAAGATGGAGAAGTTGGAGATGAACTAGAGAAGTACTTGTGTACGAGGTAATGGGATTCTTCCCCGTGAGACAAGATATTCAGAAGAACCACCAGGAAATACGCAATGTAGTTAATAATGCAAAACCCTAAATAAAAATTCGTCTCGCTATGCTATAACCGGAAACGGTAGCTCAATCAAGACGAGAAGACAGCTAGGACGAATAGTAATTCGTCCTTTTTATTTTATTTCTTAAATTATTCGATTTCTTCGTGGCCTGTAATGATAAATGCACAGATGACCACATTTTCATCTCGTTTTTTCACTTGGTGTTTTTGGTATCGCTGAGATTTTTTAAATTCTTAAACCTCCATAATTCATTGATGAGATGAAGAATAGATTCTACTGATTCGGGCAGTTCACTATCGTTATCACTAAAACTAAGTTCAAGTTAACAAGAGTAACTCTAGTGTCCAATTAATACTTTCCACGAATTTTCGTTTTTAAAAACTTCATAAGGCAGGGGCGGGGGTTGTTTGTAACCGTCGCCTGAATAGCACAAAATTATTGAAGCGATTTCATTTCTGTTAATTTGTTTACTTCCTAACAAGTTTATAACTGGATGTAAGATTTGTTTTAAGATTCTCTCGATATCCTTCCTCCCGGTTTTTTTATCTAAAATAGTTTATCTTTCGAATAAAACATCATTGCCTCTTTATCTTTAGCGTATCAAATACCCTTCTACAGCCTCCATAGGTGTCTGGGCAATAGCTCTTTCCGCCGTTGTAGTATACGATACTAAAAAAGCACCTGCAACAACTCACCAAGAAGAACGGATAATAGTTTTCTAGTGCTCATGTACTTAATAGCTCGTTTCAATTTTTATGAAAAATAGAAAATGAAATAAAATTTGGGGTTTATTGTTTTTTATTTCATTATTTTGGTATAATATCTGTAACTACATGTTACCACAAACTTCTACTACAATTGAAAGGGGAGATTATAAGTAATAGTGCTTAACTTAGTTACATAAAAATATTAATTTGGAGGGATATGAAAAAACGTTTCAAAGTTGCTGTTGTAGCTTCATTGCTGAGTCTTGTTGTTGCTATCCCCACATTTGCAAGTGATCAGCAAGATCAACAAATTTCTGGTGGTTGGAGCGAATCGAATGGTTATTATGTGAATTCGTCAAATTCTATAAATTCTGATTCGGTAGGAGTACTTGCCCCAAGTTCTCATACGGGAAAAAGATTGCAATGGAATGTTGGGAGTTCTGCTTCTCCGGTCTGGGAATACGCGGCATATGGAGAAACTATATGGAACGGGACATACCATTATACAACAGCTCAAATGGAACTCTCCAATGGCACAGTTAAGACAACTAGTGGAAGACAATGGGGCTTACATCAAACATCTGCGCAATCTCCATGGTATCTTCCATCCGGATTTGAAAACACAGAAGCAAGAACATATTGGGGATCATAATATTAAAATTATCATTTGGAATTAATAGGCCACGATAGGTCTTTTAGAGGAAGGTTGCTTTATCTGTAAACTAGGTAAAGTAACCTTCTATCTTTTATTATTTTGAAAAAGGAGCGGCTCATGCCTTCAGTTATTAGAAAAGATATAGCATTTGTTTTAGTATTTGTTTGTTTATTCTCTTTATGTTTTTCATTCCAGATTTTTTCTATTAAGCAAAAATTATATTTTGAGCTATCCAATGATCTCTATACCAAAAATCATGCTGTATTTGTAAATAACAACGATTGGATACCGTCAGAAAAATTAGGGGAATCAAATTATAGAATTTTTTTTGAAGTTAATAATTCATATCGATTTTTAATTCAAAACAATGGAGAATGGAAACCTCCAATGTTGTCAGGACATTTTTTTTCTGAAACTGATCAAGAACTACAAGCAGTTGTTGGAAAGGAAATGATACAATATTTGCAAAAAGAAAATGAGAAAAGTTATGTTTTTTATCAAGGGAATAAATATTATGTAACAGGTATTCTTGGAAAGAATTATGCGAGTTCCAGTGATTATCTGGCTATACTTCATCATCCCAACCCACAAATACCAACAGACGGAAGAATTATTTTAGACAGTGATAGTAAAGCAACAGTAAATAAAATTACCAAGCGGCTCAATGATTTAAATCCATCAATTACACAAATTAAAAGTACACAAAAGGGTCTATATAGAACAGGAAATGTATCTTATTACTATCATTTATTGTGGGTTGAAATGTACCTTCTTGTTTTATTTAGTATATTGGCTTTCCTACGTTACTGGTATGAAAAGGAACAATATGAGATAAATGTATTGTTTTTATTGGGAATACCCAAAAAAATGATTCAGAGAAAGCTAGTAATAAAAGCTAGCTTACTAATTCTATTATCTAATTTTATTTCTTTTGGTTTATTCTATGCATTTAATCCGGTGCCTTTTTCGCATTTGGTGAGTAATGCTTGCATATTTCTTTTAGCTTCTTGGACATGTATGTATATTTTTATTCGTAATGGAAGTTTAAGACACAAAAGTGGGGTAGCTAATAGTGATATTAAATAATCTTAAGTTTTACTTAAGGAAGTATTTGTTTCTCGTTTTGGTTTTATATGTACAAATTACGTTGTTTTTAATTACTTTTGGTACATTTGTAACATTGATTAAAGAAATCGATTTTGAAAGTGAAGATTTGCAACAAATATATGATGGGAAGGCTATTTATCAACTAATTGATGGTTACTATGATGCAGAAGAATATCAGGAATTTATTAGTGAAAATGATTACATAACTCGTTTGAAAAATTTTTATAATGGGCTTAATACTGCTACTGAGTTTCAATACCTGGCGATGTATGATCAAGCTATTATGATAGAAGACACGAAAATACCTTCTGATGCATATCACGGATACGAACGAGGAAATGAAAAAATTCAAACAACAATAAATAATAAATCCTACACTGTAGCTAAAGCATTTCAGTTAAATAATCAAGCCCTCAATTTTTTTAATTTACAGGTATCTGAGGGACAATTATGGGATAAAGATGATTTTCAAAATGAACAAAACGAGATACCAGTTCTCTTAGGC
This sequence comes from Paenibacillus sp. Dod16, assembly GCF_049893405.1. Classification (NCBI taxonomy): domain Bacteria; kingdom Bacillati; phylum Bacillota; class Bacilli; order Caryophanales; family Paenibacillaceae; genus Paenibacillus; species Paenibacillus sp. Dod16. The sequence continues at coordinate 179,765 of NZ_JBNDYG010000007.1, read as the reverse complement.
GATACATATCGTAATTATTATGAAATTGGTGATGTTACAAAGATTAATTATTATAATAAAATGGTAAATATTAAGGTTGTTGGTTTTTTAAATCCTAATAGTAAGGTCTTTTATCAAAATAATACAGAGTTTTATCTTGATAAATATATACTCTTACCTTATATAGAGTGGAATTCGAAACCTACAACATTAATCGACGAAAAATTCCAACAAGCTAGTTATTTTGCGATGATAAATGGGTATGTTGTCACCAATAATGACATATCAGGAAATCAAGTGGTAATGCAAAGAATTGAGGCCATAGCACAAAATTCTTCGTTCGGTAAATACTCCTTTATTGGGTTAAATCCTCATTTTAATCAATATAGAGGACTTATGACCATCATTTCAGAAGAACGTAATTTAGTGGTGGCAATATTTCTTTCATTTATGATCTTGAATATTTTTTTGATAAATACGATATTGTTTTTACAACAGAAAAGAAGATTATCAACATTTGCTGTATATTATATGAACGGCTCAACTCGGATTCAACTAGTGTTTATCCAATGGATTGAAATTGCGTTAATAGTATTTTTAGCTTATATCACAAATTATATTCTTTTGAATCAAGTGATGATGATAGGGGATATTACCGTTCAAATTTATATTTTTATTCTGAGTATATTATTGAGTATTATTGCCTGTTTTTTACCAACGTATCAACTTTTGAGAAATCACATGATTACATCGCTAAATAATGATTTTGAAGGGAGAATATAATTAATGCTTCTTGAGCTTAAACAAATAACCAAATATTTTAAAAATGGAATTGAATACACAAAAATTTTGGACTGTTTAGATTTAGAAATAAAAAAAGGTAGTTCGATTGCCATTAGAGGGAAAAGTGGTTCTGGAAAATCCACAATCCTTAACATTTTGGGAGGATTAATAGATTTCGAAGAGGGGGACATGATATTTGAAGGTAAGAGTCTTAAAGGAATGACTGTAAATGAAAAGGCTGAATATCGGAAAAAAAACATTGGATTTATCACTCAAAACTTCCATTTACTTGATGACAGGAATGTTTACGAAAATATTGCTCTTCCTTTACGATATTTTAAAATATCAAACAAGGAAATTAAAAGCATGGTGGAGAAAGTAGCTAATGATTTAGAGATAAAGCACATATTAAAGAGACAAATTATTAATTTGTCAGGTGGCGAGCGCCAGCGTGTTGCGATCGCTCGAGCAATTGTTAAAAATCCATCAATACTTCTTGCGGATGAGCCTACAGGTTCATTGGACGAAGAAACCGAGGAATCTATATTAAACATTTTTGATATGTTACATAAAAAAGGTATGACATTAGTTATTGTTACTCATGATAATTCAGTTGCTGTTTGTTGTCAGATGATTTATGAGCTACAACAAAAAAGATTAAAATTATTATCAATAAACGAAAACCAAAGGGAAAATCCTCTCCATAAGGATTCACCCGAAGACACCGAAGACATCAGAAATCACCATGCGTAACTTGACAATTGGAGAACTCGAGTATATTATCGATTCGCTTCTTCTCTGTAGTTGTCAACCCATTTCTTACGAAGGCGGGTATGTTCTCGTAATGATAAGATGTAAGGCAGAGAGAGGTATGAAGTTAAAATCTAGTGATCCATTGCAGTAATCAGTTTTTGCGATCTGTGAGGTTTTTGTACGAATTTGCAAGTGTAATGTCGAAGAAACTTTTTTGGATATTTATAGTGGACTCCAGTAGCAGAAAGGGCATTTTATTGAGATATAGTCATTGTTGAATTGGAGCCATTTTAAGAGTTCAACCTGAACAGATCTCTTCTTGCATCTTGTATATTAGTACGTGCAAATTATTATTTTGGTATCATCTTTACAACTTTATTATTATGGCTCTTCGCTCTACTGGGTGGTTTTGAGGCATAGACTCGTTACCCTTATTGATTTTTCGAGAATTTCAGATGTTGAAACAGACTCAAGGAGAGTAATTGACCATTACTTCAACATTGAAGACGGGTAAAAGGCGGAAAGGAAATTTTCTGAATTGAAAGTGGGAATCTAAGACTTGGCTTGATAAACTTTCAAAGGCTTATTCTAATTGAGCAATGAGGAGGAATGAGTCTTTTTTGCATACCAAAAATCAAAGATGGATCACTAAATCGAAAGCTTTGAAGAAATCCTCATTTACTATGAAACTAGGGAAAATGGGGTGTTTCTGTTGGCAGGTACATGGAGGATTTATCCATGGTTTGAGGAAGATGGAGAGGAATTAATTGAAGAATACCATAGGGATGAGTTTAGTAGATTAAAACCATACGGAAAGTTATTTCTATGCGTTGGTGAACGAGGCGAATTTGTAGAGTTGCAATATAATAGCCACAGTTACTTGGTCAAACCGCAGCTGTTCAAAAAAGTTTCTACGCCAAAATTTAATTTTGGTGACACTGTAAGACTTAGAAAAAAACCGGAGATTATTGGAACTATTTCCGAAATCAACTGTCATAATCAGAGTGAAAAAGAGAAGTACTTTATTGAAGTAGACGGTAAGAAAAAGTCATCCCGATACTATAGTGAAGATTTAATAAGCATGGAGTGTGAGTAGTGTACAAAATTAAGCAAAGAAGTATTATATGCCATAAGACATGCTCCATGGGAGTATGAATTAGGATTAGATGATTAGGGATGGGTAAGCATTGAACAGATCGACTTTCCCAGTTAGACATAAATGGCAATTGATTCCGGTCAGAACTGGAACCAATTGCCATTTTATTTAAACTCATTAACCTTGGACTGGCTTGATCGTGTCACGTATGACCAAGCTTGTAGGCAGCATGACTTTCTTATTCCCGTAAGACGAGCCTTCGGTAATTTCGAACAGCAGCTTGGCGCTCTCATAGCCGAGGACGTCGAAATATTGCTTCACTGTGCTCAAAGCGATCTTGGCGAATTTGGAGCTTTCAAAATCGTCAAAGCCCATTAGGGATACTTGTTCGGGGATACGAATGTCAAGTGCGGTGAGCTGTTCGATTACCTCTAGGGCCCGCTTGTCGTTCGCGCAGAACAGCGCGGTCAGCTCTCCAATTTGGATAAGGCGCGCAAGCGCGGCGTAGTCCAATTCCTTGTCCAGGAACAAGAGCGATTCGGGTATCGGAAGGGACGCATTCGACATGGCGTTGCAATAGCCGTTATATCTGTCAACCTCCGGGCTCAGGTGGTAGTCGTAAGCAGCAAATCCGATTCGGCGATGACCTTGTTTTATCAAGTATTCTACTGCTTCATAAGCTCCGTCGTGGTTGTTACAGGTGACGACGTTGACCGGATAGCCGGAAGGGGAACGATCGAGCATCACGAACGGAATCGCTTTTTTGCGAATTTCCCCGAGATAGCCCTTCGCAGCTTCGGGATTAGAGGAATAGATGAGTATTCCTCTTAGTTCCGTTTGAATCAGTTCCAGAACAAGCTCTCGTTCCTGTTCGAAGTCGTTCTCCACGAATTCGATGATCAGCTTGCAACCATGCTTGCCCAGAAAGGACTGTATGCCCCTCATGATCTGCATATACGAACTATCGTAAAGGTCGACGCCGGAAATGACGAAGGCCACCAGATTTGAGGTCTTTTCCGAGACGGTTGATTGGTTGGCTACAAAGCTTCCCTTACCTCTGACGCGGTAGATCACGCCCTCGTTCACTAGCTCCGACAGCGCTTTACGGACAGTGATAGAGCTGACATCCAGCAGCTTGGAAAATTCCGACTCGCTAGGAATCCGGTCGTCCTTTGTAAATTCCTGATTCTCGATCTGGGATAAGACATAGTCTTTCACCATCTGGTACTTTGGCAGAGCCACGTCCTTCTTGCTCAAGTAGGTTCACCTCGTATTAACATTTCCTCCAATTATAGCGCACATCGGTTTAAAAAGTATACGTAATTGGGCTGCATTTTGGAAAAAGATTATGTCGAATAGGTGGGTGGTTTTCGGGAATAAAGCAGAAAAGGGAGGAAAATGATATAAAAGATTTGAATTTCGTGAAGGTCTGTATTACTATGGGGTTAAATAAAGTATGTGTTTTCATTCACTTATCATAATAACCTCGAGATGGAACACTTTGCAAAATGAATGGCACTATAATACACCGTAAACAGACATAGAAAAGAGCCGCTGGGGAATCCAGCAGCTCGATGCTTGGAATTTCATCTAGTACAGGTTGTTCAAAAAGCCGTCTTCCAGGACGAAGCAGATCAGGAAGCGGACTCGACATCGAATCTTCAATCAGTCGGGCCACCGTTGCTCACGTACCCACTACAGCAGATGCTTTCGAAGGCGTTTTCTGCGAAAACGTGTAGCTCCGCTACTCATTCCCTAGCTTCATCCAACCTTCTCGGTTCTGTAAACCCACTTGTTGAACACGCATCATAAGGTTACAATAGCGCCTTCCTTTTCGAACGGGTAGTCGATGACGATACGCGCTGCTCCGGTATCGCCGATGCCGCTGTACAGATTGACCTTGCCGTCGGGACGCATTTCAATGCCAGCGGTGAACGCGCAGTCGGTCAGATGCGCCTTCTTGGCGGGGCCATCCGGATAACAAGGACGGGTGCCGATGATGTTCAAATCCGAAAATTGATTCGTCTGCGGGTCCAGTACGAAAGCCATGTTCATGTAAGTCGATGTATCTCCCTGAGCATAGCAGATATGGCCGATGACGCCGATCTTCCCGCTTTCGAGTAAGTAGGCCTGGTTGCAGCCGCCCCACTCATCCTTGCGGAACAGTCCACTGATATATGGGGCGTTCTTGATGACTTCCGGTGACAGTGCGTCTAGGCTGTCGATGACAGTGAATCCCACTAAGGATTCGCTTCCGAATTGCTTGCGTACTTCTTCGCTGCGTGGTCTTGAGAAGACGCCGATCCTACCGTCTCGGAGCTCTACGAGCCGAATATCCTTCATATAATCCGGACCGGTCGTGAAGTAGTAAAGATCATGAAGATCGCGGCCTTTGTAGAAATAGCCGTAGAAAGTATCAAGCCGCCCCTGTTTGTTACGAACGTGCGTGCCGCCTAGTACGAGCTGTTTGTTGATCACGCTAATATAAGGATCTTCAAGCTGATAAATCATCGTATTCGGGACGGCTGTCCACTCGTCCGGTCCGCTCTCCTCGAACAGGCGAACCCAAGATCTCGCCCACTCATGGCGTTTCTCCACGCGTCCGTATATGTAGCGCCTGCCGTTCCATTCGAACGGAATCGAAGGATTGTAAACATCGAAGCCTTCGACTCCGCGAAAGACAAGCTTGGCGCTTTCATAAATGCGTTTGTTTGCTTCGAATTGCTGACGCTGTTCCAATAAGTTCATTCGTGGCAAATCTCCTTTCAGGCTTTAATAACAACTCTATCCTAATCGAAAGTGCTGCTTTCAATCTTGCTCTATTTTGGAATGTTTTATGGTGTTTTGACATCGGAGGAACTAGTCAATATACAAATAAGGAGGGATATCGTATATGTTGAAGCTTCTAGCGGCAGACGGCATTGATTCTGAAATTCAGGCTCACTGTCGACTGATCGCTTCGGTGGGCGATACGATCGGCATGCATACGCACGACTTCTTTGAATTGTTTCTTATCCTGAAGGGAAGCGTTGTGCATGTCATTAATGGCAAAAGGCAGCTGCTGCAGGAAAATACACTCGTGTTCATACGGGACCGGGACGTTCATTACTATGAGCAGACGACGGATAGCGATTGCCAATTCATCAATCTGTCGTTCAATCGAGAGGTCCTGGACGACCTGATTGCTTTCTTGGGAGAAGGGTTCCCAAGCGAAAGACTGCTTGATCCGGCTATGCCGCCGTCGACCGTGCTGTCCAAAATGGAGAAGGAATACGTGCGGTACCGGCTGGACCAGCTCAGTCTGATCCCGCAGGAGAAGAAGCTGGCCGTCAAAGCGAAGGTAAGAGCCATCTTGACCGACCTGTTCTCCAGGTACATCAAGGCCGAAGCGGATCCAATAGATCTTACCGGACAGCCGGAATGGTTTAAGGCTCTGTGCAGAGATGCGAAAAAGAAAGAGCACTTCACACGGGGAACGGCTGCGCTTGTTGAGCTGTCGGGCAAATCGCATGCCTACGTATGCAGGATGTTTAGGGAGCATCTCGGCATGTCCCCGACCCAATACATTAACGAATTGAGAATGTCCTATGCCGAGAATTTGCTGCTGAACACGGATATGGAAATCGTGGACATCAGTCTTGAGATCGGACTTGACAACCTCAGCTACTTCTACGACTTATTCAAGCGGAGGCATAATTTAACGCCGTATCGGTATCGCCAATTCGGAACTATTCGGAGATAGTATGCCAATTTCCGGTGGGATTATAAACTTTTTTATATATTGACGACAAAAAATAGTATGTGTTATTTTCTACTTAGCATAATAACTTGTGAGACATCATGATGATCATATCTATAGGGGACGGTAGAGAAAGCAAATGTGTTTTCGACGAACGTTAGGATATAGTCTGGAGGTGAAAATGAATGCGCTTACATATGTAGCTAGGCTCATGCTTCCTCGAGCCATAGCACCAACAGAATCCGATCACAACATGTTAACAGTCAGGAGGTGTTCATTTGAAAACAACCAATAACAGGCTGGTGGCCAGAATCGTCAAGCACCGCTATCTCTACCTTATGGTGCTTCCCGGCTTTCTGACGCTGTTAATCTTTCACTATTTTCCGATGTACGGAATATTAATCGCTTTCAAAGATTTCAACGCATCCAAGGGGATTTGGGGAAGTGAGTGGGTAGGGGTAAAGTACTTCACTTCTTTTTTTAACGATCCGATGGCGTTCAGGGTATTAAAGAATACTTTGCTTCTCGGTTTGTATACTTTATTTTGGTCATTTCCGGCACCAATTATATTAGCACTGTTATTTAATGAATTGAAAAACAAGGGCTTTAAGAAGCTTGTGCAGACGGTTTCTTATTTCCCGCATTTTATATCGGTCGTCATTGTTGCAGGGATGCTTAAGGAATTTACGGCGAGAGACGGTTTGTTTAACCATATTGTCGGCTTCTTCGGCGGAGACCCGATCATGTTTCTTCTCGAGCCTGACTATTTTCGGACCATCTTCATCTCTTCCGGCATATGGCAGGGCGTCGGGTTCGGCACGATCATCTACCTTGCTGCATTAAGCGGAATAGATCCTACGCTGTATGACGTAGCCGAGGTAGACGGCGCAGGCCGATGGAAGAAGGTTTTGCACATTACATGGCCGTCACTCAAACCGACCACCATAATTTTGCTGATTTTCGCCGTGGGGGGAATCCTCGGAAGCGATTTCCAGAAGATTATTCTGCTTTATTCGCCTGAGACTTACGAAGTAGCGGATGTCATCGGATCCTATGTTTATCGGCAAGGTATACTGGGCGCGCAATACGAGTACACGACGGCCATCGGATTATTCATGTCGGTTATTTCCTTTACGATCCTTTACTTGACCAATTGGTTAAGCCGGAAAGTATCAGATACGAGTTTGTTCTAGGTGGTGGAGTGTTGAAAAAGGCTAGCTTGGGTTCCAGAGCTTTCGATGTATTCAATGTTGTTATCATGCTATTCATCCTGATTGTCGTGCTGTATCCGATTCTGAACATTATCGCGACATCGCTAAGCGGCACGCGTTACATCTCTTCCGGGAGCGTAACCATTTGGCCCAAGGGATTTAATCTGGAAGCGTACACGACGGTATTTCAGGATCCGTACATTTTTAAAGGGTATCTAAACTCGATCATTTATGCGACCGGCTCTACGGGCATCATGCTGCTGTTTACGGCATTGATGGCTTATCCACTCACGATCCCGGGATTTGCGGGCAAGAAATTTTTTACCCTTTTCCTCATGATTACGATGTTTTTCGGCGGCGGTTTAATCCCGACCTATCTGCTTATGCGCGGTCTGAACCTGTTGGATACGGTCTGGGTCATGATTCTCCCCGGCGCGATCAGTGCTTATAATGTGTTTCTATTTCGGACCTTCTTTCTGAATATTCCTTCTGAACTGAAAGACTCCGCCTATATCGATGGAGCGAGTGATTTGGTGGTTCTTTTCAAGATCATACTGCCGTTGTCGAAAGCGCTTTTTGCAACCTTTGCTCTATTCGGTCTGGTTGGAAGCTGGAACAGTTGGTTCGAGGCTTTGATTTATCTGCGAGATCAGGATAAGTATCCGTTACAGATGGTGCTCCGAAACTACCTGTTTACCTTGGATACGACTGCGATTCAAGGACGAGTAGGCGGCGGATCCGTTGCCATCAATGCCCCGGGGGAAACGCTTGATCCGAAGGCGGTACGAATGAGCGTCATTATTATTACCATGTTTCCGATCATGTGTATTTACCCGATCTTCCAGAAGCATTTCACCAAAGGGATATTCGTCGGCTCCATCAAAGGCTAAAGCAGCGGAGTGGCGGTGCAAGCAAGCTGAGTGTGCAGTCATTGATGACAGTTAATGAATAGCAGATTTGAAGAAGAAGCGGTTCATTGTGCAAATTAGGGGGAAATGGAATGAACAAATTGGCAAAGAAGCTTGTCCTCGGATTGTCCCTACTGATGGTTTTTTCCGGATGTTCGAATAATTCCAAAAATACGGATACCCATGAAGAGAATCAAGAAGTCATGCGCTTTTCGGTCACGCTGCCTGCGAACGGTGTGGATAATCCGAACAGTCTGGTAGGCAAGGAATGGCATAAACGCATGGAAGCTTATATGGGCAAGAAGGTGGAAATTGAATATAACTATATTCCGTCTTCCGAATATGACGAGAAGGTCAAACTTATGATCGCAAGCGACGATCTGACAGATTTCTTCGTGACGCCTTTATTCTATGATACGACCGAAATGGCCGAACAAGGCCAGCTTCTCGAGTTAGGCCAGTATAAAGATTTGATGCCGAACTATATGAACTACATTGGCAAGGTAAAAAACGGGATGAAGCGGGTTACGGATGCCGACGGCAACATGTTCACCTTTAAAGAAACCTCCACGCCTAGATTCCCCGAGGATCGCGGCATGCTCATCCAGAATACGTCTGCCTACCGCTATGACGTGTTCGAGGCCAATAACATCAATATTCCGGAAACGCTCGATGAATTTTATGGGGCTGCCAAAAAACTTAAAGAGCTATACCCCGACAAATATCCCGTTGCGACAAAGTGGAACAGCTTGAGATCGTTGTTCTCCGCGAACCATATCCGGGATGAAATTTTCTGGGACGGCGAGAAATACGTATACGGGGTTCTGGAAGAAGGGTATAAAGATGCGCTGCAGTTTGCGAATAAGCTCTACGCGGAGAAGCTGTTAGATCCGGAGTACACTATTGATACAGACGATACGTTGAAAAGAAAAGCGTTGAACGGCGACAATCTCATGTGGCTGACGCAGTGGTTTACGACGCCAGCCGAGTATACGAGAACAGCGGGCGACGGCAAGATATTCGCAGTTTCGCTGTATCCCGACAATCCGAAGTACGGAAAGGCCTGGCAGGAGGTTGTAAACGGCAATACGCCTGACTTGGGCTGGGGAGCCTACGGCATAAGCTCAAAAGTGAAAAACCCTGAAGAATTGATCAAATTCATCGATTATCAGTATTCGGATGAGATGATCCAGCTCATCACTTGGGGAATTGAGGGCACGACCTATACGATCGGAGAAGAGGGTGTTCCGACCTTTGTCGACTCGCTGAAAACGGCCAAGGATCCATGGTTGGAGGGCGATAAATACGGCATGCGCGCAAGTCGGAACCATAACCCTGGATTGCAGATGGTGAGCGATGCAAGAGCGTTCGTCGATTTTGCCGCGACAGACTATACGGTATTTAACGGCAAATACGAAGAGGTGCCGATTGAGAAAGCGCAATTCCTGACGAGTCTGCCCATGCCCGAGAACGACTATGTTCCTTCTTGGTTGAGCGAGCCGTCGATTCAACTCACGGGAGATGAAAGCCAGCGGATCTCGGAGATCATGAACCCGATTAAGACGTTCGTTACGGAAGAACAGGCCAAATTCGTAGCAGGTAAGAACAGCTTCGATCATTGGCAGGCATTTATCGATAAGGTCCAAAAAATGGGGAACATTGATGAAGCGCTGAAAATTTATAATGACGCTGCACAAAGAGCTCTAGCCAACTAACAGAGATTGTCCCTCCGTTCCCGACCGCCGCCGGCGGCAGTAAGTCGCAGAGCGATAGGATTAAAGATAACGAAACCATAGGATGTGAGAAAGCTTGAGTGAAAAAAAAGAGATTTTATTTCATGCCGAAAAGCTGCTAAACAAAAGACATCAATTTATGATGACGAAGCTTTCCTCTATAGATTTTTCCGGTTTTACAACAATGGAACAACTATTCATCCATGAAATGGATGGGCGACCGTTTGAGCGCATCGCCCCGGGTCAACGGTGGGGGGAAAAGTGGGGATACGGCTGGTTCCGCTCGATGATCGTCGTTCCTCAGGAGGCTGAAGGCAAACGTCTTGTGGCCTTGCTTGATTTTGGATCCGAAGCGACCGTATATATTAACGGCATTGTGAGCGGCGCAAAGGACCTTAACCATCATTACGTAACGTTAACCCGTTCGGCGCAAGCCGGCGAGCGATTCGAAATTATCGCGGAAGCGTACGCCGGCCAAACGGATTCTCAGCCGATGTTCGGAGAGTCGCAGCTCTGCATTTTTGAAGAGGAAGTCTACCAATTTTTCATCGATATGGAATGTTTGTACGATCTTCGCAATCATCTCGATGCCAAATCCCTTCGCGTTGCGGAGATTGATCGTTGTTTGACTCAGGTGTTTGCCACGATCGACCTGACCCTGCGTCAGGAATTATTGGAAGAGAACGTAAAGCAGTGCCGGCAGATGATGGAGCCGCTCTTGGCCTGCATGAACGGTTCAACGGCGCCGACCCTGTACCTTATGGGACAGTCCCACCTGGATGTCGCCTGGCTGTGGCCGATCGCGGAAACGAAGCGGAAAATTGCGCGGACCATGTCCAATCAGTTGGCGCTCATGGACGAATATCCGGAATACACTTACACCCAAAGCCAGCCGTATTTGTTCCAGGTGGTCAAGACGCTGTATCCGGAGTTGTATGGGCGCATTAAACAGGCGGTAAAGGAAGGGAGAATCATACCCGAAGGATCCATGTGGGTGGAGCCCGATACGAATTTACCCAGCGGCGAGAGTCTGATCCGCCAGGCGCTGCACGGCAAGCGGTTCTTCAAGGACGAATTCGGCGTGGACAACGAGATGCTGTGGCTGCCTGACGTATTCGGTTATTCCGGCAACCTGCCGCAAATCATGAAGGGCTGCGGGATCCATTATTTCGCGTCTACAAAATTGTTCGGTACTTATGATAATGTAGCGGACCCGTTCCCGCATAATACGTTCCTGTGGGAAGGGATCGACGGTTCGCAAATTTTGACGCATCTGATGAACTACGGCGATTACTACCCGATTCGGATCAATCCGTCGTTCTTAATCCATCAGTGGAGCGATCGTGTGCAGCTTGAGGGAATTTCTACGCGACTCACGCAGTTCGGACACGGCGACGGAGGCGGCGGCTCCAATCGGGATGATCTCGAATTTATGCGCAGGCTCGGTAATTTGGAGGGCGTTCCCAAGACGAAGCATGGCTCGCCGATCGAATTTTTTGAGGATCAGATCGAAAAAGGCATCCCTGATGCCAAATACGTAGGAGAGCTCTATTATCCCGCCCACCGCGGGACGTATACGACGCAAGCGATCATCAAAAAGCTGAACCGAAAGGCGGAAATCGGCTTCCGCGAGGCGGAGCTTTGGGGAGCTGCCGCGGAGCTGCTGGTTAATCGGAACTACCCTCACGAGGATCTGGACCGGCTATGGAAGACCCTGCTGTTGCACCAATTTCACGATATTCTGCCGGGCTCCTCCATCCATCGTGTCCATGAAGAGGCGAAGCTTGAGCTGATGGCATTGAATGAGAATGTGTACGACATGGCATCGGATACAAGGAATGCGCTCACGGACGATGATGCCTCCCGGGTTACCGTCTTTAACTCGCTATCCTGGTCGAGAAAGGAATTGGTCGCGTTGCCAGCCGGCGTTCATGGCATTGCGGACGGGAACGGAGCGGTTATGCCGGTGCAATTGTACGAAGGCGTTCGTTATGCCGAGGTAGAGGCGCCTTCCATGGGTTGGTCGACGTACAAGGCTGAAGCGGAAGCGTCGGATGCTCCAGCAGCGTCGGCGATTCTTGCAACGGAATCGCGTTTGGAGAATGAATGGATTGCACTCGAATTGAACGAACAGGGCGGGCTTACTCGTATTTTTGACAAGGAGACCGGAACGGAATGGGCGGCGGATCGCTGCAACGTCATGCGAATGTATCGGGATCAAAATTCGGATTTCGATGCGTGGGAGATCGATCGGCGCTACCGCTTGGCACCCGTCGAGCTGAATACGAGCGCCAAGGTATCCGTTACCGCAAACGGCCCGCTCTTCGCGAATATTCGGGTTGAGCGCGAACTGAACCAATCGACCCTGGTCCAGGATATCCGGCTTCGTGCCGGCAGCCGCCGGGTGGAATTTCATACGACGATTCACTGGCGCGAGAAGAACAAGCTGCTAAAAGTTGATTTCCCTGTTCGCGTTCATGCGAACGAGTCGCTGCAGGAAATTCAGTTCGGTTACGTCAAGCGGCCGAATCATGCTTCGCGTCCGCATGATGCGGATCGATACGAAGTTGTGCAGCATAAGTGGTCGGCGCTTGCAGAAGCGAATCGCGGCTTTGCGCTGCTGAACGACTGCAAATACGGGATCTCCGTCAACGACAATACTCTGAGCCTAACGCTGCTTCGGGCTCCGACGTGGCCGGATGAGACGTCCGATCAGGGGACGCATCATTTTACATATGGATTTACTTTCTGGAACGGAGCGTTCCTGGGCAGTCCTGTCGTACGGGAAGCCTATGAGATGAACTATCCTATCAGCCTCGTGTCTGGAGGAGGCCGGGAGGAGCAATCGTTGCTCTTTGTCGATCAAGCCAATGTGATCGCGGAGACGGTCAAGCTTGCCGAAGACGAATCGGGCGATTGGATCGTGCGTCTGTACGAGAGCAAGGGAGCCTCCGTAGCGTGCGGGCTTCACTTCGGCCTGTCCGTTGCGATGGTTTATGAGGCAAATATGCTGGAGGAGAGAATGGCGGAATTGCCGCACGAGGGCGGAAATGTATTGCTACAATTCGGTCCGTTCGAGGTGAAGACGATTCGGCTCCAACGGAGTGGGAGGAATAAAGGATGAAGCTGAAAGAAGGGCAACGCCTAGTCATGATCGGCGACTCGATCACGGACTGCGAACGTAAATATCCGTACGGGGAAGGGTTGTTCCAGGGCGTCGGCAAAGGGTATGCCGCACTTGTGGACGGGATGCTGCAGGCGGCATATCCCGAGCTCTCCATTCGCGTGACGAATATGGGCATCGGCGGCAATACGGTTCGGGATTTGCAGGCCAGATGGCAGACGGACGTACTGGATCTGAATCCGGATTGGTTAACGGTTATGATCGGCATCAACGATGTATGGCGGCGGTTCGACCAACCTGCTATCCCGGAGTCGCATGTGAGCCTTGAAGAATATGAACAGACCCTGGAAGAGCTGGTGCGATCGGCACTTCCCGGCTTGGAGGGACTCGTGATTATGACACCGTTCTATCTGGAGCCGAATGACCAAGATCGCATGCGCAGCCGGATGGACGAGTTCGGACGGGCTGCCAAGCGGGTAGGTGCATTGTTTGTGGATACGCAGGCTGCTTTCGCCAGCCATTTCGAATACGTGCATCCGACTGCGCTGGCGTCCGACCGGGTGCATCCGAGCTTGACGGGGCATCTGCTGCTTGCGCGCGCACTGCTGGAGGCGATCGGCTTCGATTGGTCGCGCATGCGAGTCGGATCCTGACGTCAACTGCACTTAGTTGTAGCGTTCCTACTTTATATTGTGGGGCTAGTAGAGCCAGTGCTTCCTTCATCAGCATGGAGCAGGTAATCCGCAAAATGCTTGCAGAGCTCGGTGCGAAGTTTCTTCGAAATTCGCGCCGAAGCTTACATTCGCTTATGCTTGTCGATCCGTATGTTCTGATTGAAAATGTACGTCGCTAGGTCCTTTTTTTATTGCTCGATCCGCGTATGTGTTCCTCTCCAAGTTGAGAAAGGAGGTGGTTATGGAGGCGTTTCGTACCCATGGCTGTAGAAATAGGGTTCGAACAGACGGTATCCGGTCAGCAACGATATCATTCTATCAAAATTACTAGAAGTCGGGAGGTAAGAGTTATGAAGATGAAGCAGTGGAAACGTGCGGGAATTTGGACATGCATCATACTGACGGTCATGACGGCTCCAGGCGCCGCGGTGACGGCGCAGGCTGCGGAAAGCAGCGCGGAGCCACATCTGAGCAATGCAAAGAAAAAGGTTCAGGAGCCGTTCATGATCAAGATCGTGGATGCCGAGACGGGCCGGGGCATTCCTCTTGTTGAGCTGAAGACGACGAACAACATTCTGTATTACACGGACAGTGCCGGTATCGTGGCCTTCAACGAGCCCGGCCTAATGGATCAGTCGGTCTTCTTTCATTTGTCGAGCGACGGTTACGACTTCCCTGCCGACATGTTCGGCAATCGCGGGCAGGCCGTACAGATCACGCCCGGGGGCATGATTACGATCGAGATGAACCGGGTCAACATCGCGGAACGGCTGTATCGGGTTACGGGACAGGGTATATACCGCGACAGCGTACTGCTTGGTTTGAATGCGCCGATTCAGGAGCCGCTGATCAACGGTCTGGTCATGGGACAGGATTCCGTGCAGACGATCGAGTACAACAATAAGCTGTACTGGTTCTGGGGCGATACCGACAGACCGGCTTATCCGCTGGGGAATTTCCGCGTAACGGGAGCGACTTCGAGTATGCCGCAAAACGGCGGGTTGGATCCTGACGTCGGCGTAAATCTGAACTATTTTACGAAAGACGACGGCTTCGTCAAAAGCTTGGTGCCGCCGCTGCCCGACGGCGCCGGTATAGCCTGGGTGTTCGGTTTGATGACCGCCGAGGACAGCACAGGACAGGAGCGTCTGCTCGCCGGCTACAGCACGCATAATCCCGATCTCACCGCCTTCGGGATTCTTGTCTTTAACGACAATACGAAGGAGTTTGAGCAGGTCGTCCAGTTCCCTTCCAAAGACGATTGGCGCCATCCGGGAGGCCAAGCAACCTATTATGAAGAGAACGGGTCGGGTTACTGGCTCTTTACCGAACACCGGATGCCGAATTTGCGAGTTGCCGCCAGCTATGACGCCATCATCGACTATACTCAATACGAATCGTTTACGTGCTTGACGCCGGGAACGGCATACAACGGGGCTCAAACGTCGCTGGAACGAGACGAGGACGGCAAGCTCGTATGGGGCTGGAAAAAGAACACGCCGCCGCTTACCCAAAGTCAAGAGAAGGAACTGATCCAACTAGGGCTGATCCAAGCGGATGACCCGCATTATTATCAGTTGAAAGATGCCGATACCGGCGAAGCGGTGGAAATCGCCTCAAGCTCCGTCGAATGGAACGATTACCGGCAGCGTTACGTGATGATCGGGCAGCAGCTGCAGGGCAAGACGTCGGTGCTCGGGGAAATCTGGTACGCGGAGGCTCCGGCCCCTCAAGGCCCTTGGACTACTGCCAAAAAGATCGTAACGCATGACAATTATACTTTTTACAACGTGGCCCAGCACAAAAACTTCAACAAGGAAAGCGGCCGAATTATCTATTTCGAAGGCACCTACACGAATACGTTCACGGATCATATCCCGACACCGCGGTATAACTACAATCAAGTCATGTATAAACTCGATCTGGCGAATCCGGAGTTAGGGCTAGAGCCGGTTCAAGTAACGACCGGTATATAGCGTTAGAGCGCCAGACCGTTATTGATGAACGAATAAGGACCTTTCCGTAAGCGCTGTGGGGCTTTACCGGAGAGGTCCTTTTCGACTTGAGCTTGTTCCTGCAGAACAGGCATACCTAGCTGCCGCTTCTCCATGATAAGCTGGGAGGAACGATATCTTTAACGGCGGAGTCCCCGTGGATTTCCCGATACTGCTTCGGAGTAAGATTCGTGAACTTCTTGAATGTGGCGAAAAAATGCCCTTTGGATATGAAGCCGCATTGATCTGCGATCTCCAGCACCGAGAGCTGGCTGGATATCAGTTTCTCCTTCACTCTCTCGATTCGTTCCTGAAGTATGTACTCGGACAATGACACGTTCATGATCTCTTTGAAAAGCTGCCGGATATAGCTCACGGAGAAGGAAAAATTGTCGGCTACCTGCTCGATCGACAATTGCGCATCCTGCAAGTGGTTGTCCACGTACTCTTTGATCTCCAGGACGATTTCTTCCTTGCGGCTTGAAGATTTCGGAACCTCGGTCTCGGACGCGAGCATTGTCACGATGCTCTCCAGCCATGCTTGATACTCGGACAGCGTGCTGTACCGCTCGAGTAATTGATGAATGCTGCTGATTTCGTGCAGGACGCTGGATTTGTTGAAGTTCTTGAGCAGATCGTAGGTAAAGTAGGTCAGGTTAAGCTTGCAGTCGCGATAAGGAAGTTCATGGACGTGCTTCATCTGCTGACGCAGCAGAGCGAGCGCGCTCTCCGGGCGGCCGCGGCGGATCGACTTGATGATCTCGGCTGTCTCCAGCGCCTCAGACGCAGAAGGATACCCTGCCATAAACTCTTCATAATCGCTCTCCAGAAAAAATTGCTTCTCTCCGTTAAGAAATCGCAGCTTCGTCAATTCGTAGATATGATCATAGATGTTTCGGATATTGGCGCCGAAGTCATAGGCATTGCTGACTGCGGTGGTTGTATCAACGTTCAGGATACGTGCAACCTGATTCTGCGTCTCCTCCAGAAGACGTTGTAGTTGAAGCCCGCCGGATGCATGGCCCCCAACGACCAGAATGATATGGTCGCCGCCCATATCCAAGCCTTCGGCCGCATAAGAACCTGTGCCAATCACTTCTTCGCTAATATTGCGTATGGCGTACTTGATCAATTTCCGGGAGGGGAAATCGTAACGTTCGCAAAAGACCGTATAGGCTTCGATCCGAAGGACGGCCAAAAACAGAGCTTCACAGGAGGCCAGTTTGGTCTTGGTCTGAATATATTCGTAGCACTTGGTACCCGGCGTACCGTGGAGCATCCACTGGGCGAGAAGCTCCGTTCGAACGAGCTCGGATTGGTTTCTCATGGATGCATGAAGCTGTTCCACATTGTTCAGAAGCATATCGATGCCGTCATTGATCCATTGGATATCCGGCCTGGCATCTGACGTGGCATTTGCGAATGCAACCTTTCCCTTCAGCTTTTCCGACAAGAAGGTGATGGAGCGCAAGGAACGGCGAGAACTCCAGAAGAACAACAAGGAGAGGAGTGCCAATAGAAGCAATGTATACGTTATCAATTTTTGCTGGAATAAGGAGATATGGCGTGTCAAAATATGATACTCGTTCGAGTAGTATACCGACCAATTTTCAGTAGTCAGCTTGGCTGTATTAACGAACCATCTCTGATGCGGGAGCCGAACTTGAAATTCGCTGTCCTGCTGCTCCCGGCTCGCTTGATATAGCTGTCCGCTCAGCGCGGGATTAGACACGCCCAATAGAAGTTGCCCGTGCTCGTCCAGAATCCGAATGTCTTGTTCCGAGGAGACCGTTTGGCCGAACAAAAGCTTCGACAGCAGCGGTTTGTCAACGAGCAGCACGAGATAGAAGTCGGACGGCTTCTTGGGGGTTGCAGGCAGAATAAGGGCCAGGGAGTCCGAGCCATCCAGCGAATGATTAAAGAAGCGCAAATATTGGGGGTGGAATGACTCCACACGCTTCAGCATGCTCTGGTCGGCGAAGGATTCATTGCGGACAATTCCGACTTTGGAATCGACGACAAGATCGAGCTTCAAATTAATTAGATAGGATCGCTGGATGAGCGGTTCGGTGGACATGAAATTGGATTGGGCGACGAGTGCAGCATGGTTGATGAGCGGATCGTTGCTTGTATTGAAGAACCAGTTCTGAATATTCTGATCGGCGTACATGCTGAGCCCGTTAGCTTTCAAATTGCCGAGAATCATTTCGGCCTTCGAAGCCAGGTTGTTGACTTCGTTCTGCGAACTGCTGCGAACCTCCAGCATGGTGTATTTTGCGAATTCCGCAGACAGTAGATAGACGAAAGGAATAATGGAACAGATCAGAACGGTGGTCAGTAAAAGAAAGGTTCGAAAATAGGTCTTCTGTAAAATAGGTTTGATCCTCATATAATGCCAGCACCCCTTGCTGATGGATTGACGGTTTAAGGGTATAACGTAACTGTTCGATAGAAGAAACGAACCGGGACCTCCTTACTCAATCATATCCTGACCCTTGTGTGAAGTCCTCATTTTGACAAAGTAGAAATTAAGATGATACCGAAAGTCCGATTACCGCACAATCCTTAAGTTGAGTACCCTTTGTGACACAATGAGGACTATTCCGAAATCCTCCTTCCATACATAATAAACACTGTCAGGATTTGGCCACATCGGACAGACCAGATCGAATGGAGGGATACTATAAATTGAGAATGTTTAGGGATCTTGTAAAGAATCGGAGCTTGTATTCGATGGCGATACCGGGAGTCATCTTTCTCGTTGTCTTCTCCTATATTCCTCTGTCCGGACATCTGCTAGCGTTCAAGGACTTTCAGATCAGCAAAGGTATATGGGGCAGTGATTGGGTGGGGCTGGATAACTTCCGCTTTTTTTTCTCCAATCGGGATTGGATTCAAGTTACGGTCAATACGGTTTAT
The DNA here is from genome assembly GCF_049893405.1 of Paenibacillus sp. Dod16. NCBI lineage: Bacteria > Bacillati > Bacillota > Bacilli > Caryophanales > Paenibacillaceae > Paenibacillus > Paenibacillus sp. Dod16. Next base: position 160,852 of record NZ_JBNDYG010000007.1, on the reverse strand, counting down.
TTAAATGCGCTGTTCATTATTTTCGAGATGGTTTTTGCGCTTCTCATTGCTCTCTTCTTGAATGAGATTCGCTTGAAATGGTTTAAACGTACGATACAATCCGTCGTCTTCCTTCCTTACTTCATTTCCTGGGTTGTCGTAGGGTATATGACATTCATTCTATTCAACAACACGGACGGTCTGATTAACCGCGTGCTGAGCATGAGCGGACTTCAAGCCGTCGATTGGTACCAGACCCCGTGGGTATGGCCGATTATTCTAACCTTAACGCGAATCTGGAAGAGTGCCGGTTACTACTCGATTATTCTGATCGCTGCCATTACCGGGTTCTCCTCCGACTATTATGAGAGCGCTCGCCTGGACGGAGCCACGAGGCTGCAGCAGATGAAATACATTACGCTGCCTTTGCTGAAGCCGCAAATCATCATTCTCGTCCTCTTGGGAGTCGGACGTATCTTCTATGGTGATTTCGGTATGATCTACGGAATTATCGGGGACAACGGGATTCTATTTCCGACGACCGATGTCATCGATACATACTCCTATCGGGCGTTAAGGCAGCTGGGCAATTTTAGCATGTCATCGGCTATCGTGTTCTATCAGTCTATTATGGGGCTTATCGCCGTCGTTTCGTTTAATGCGCTGGTTCGGAAAATCGATAACGACTCCAGATTATTTTAGTTTTGAGAAATCCAATGGGAGGTGAATTCCATATGAATCGTCCGGTTGCTCTGATCACGCCCCCACGAGTTCGACGGACAAACGGGTTCTCCGATAAAATGGCGGTGTTCTTATTCGGACTGTTTTTGATTCTATTTGCACTGGTTTGTTTGTTTCCTTTTTGGCTGATGGTCATCAATTCGTTCTCCAGCACCCGAAGCTTGGCGGTGAACGGATACTCCGTATGGCCGGATGAATTTACGCTGGAGTCGTATCGCTTTCTCCTTCAGGGTAAGCAAATGTTTACCAGCTATGGCATCACCATTGCGGTAACAGCCATCGGAACCGTATTCGGCCTCGTTGTCACCGCGTTGTTTGCATACGTGCTGGCCCATCCGAAGAACCGATACGGCGGCTTCCTCTCGTTCATGACCTATGTGCCGATGGTCTTCGGCTCGGGGCTCGTCGGCTTCTATCTTCTCGTTGTTCAGTGGCTGCATCTGAAAGATACGCTATGGGCGCTTGTGCTCCCCTATGTCATGAATCCATTCTTTGCGTTTATCCTGGTCTCGTTCTATCGCTCGTTGCCTTATGAGCTGAACGAATCGGCTAATATGGACGGCGCCGGAGAGTGGACGATCTTCTTCAAAATTATCCGGCCGATCTCAACGCCGGTTATTGCGACGATCAGCTTGTTCTATGCGCTGCAATATTGGAACGATTGGTGGCTGTCGCTTCTGTTTATCGACAACAGTGATATGTACCCGCTTCAGCTGCTTCTTCGGCAGCTCATGTCGCAGATGCAGCTCACGTCGCTTAATCACGGCAATGTGCTGACGCTGCCGCCGGCGGAAGGGGTCAAGTTGGCAACGGTATGCCTGACGATCGGCCCGATTATACTCGTCTATCCAATGGTCCAGAAATATTTCGTTAAAGGTCTGACCCTCGGCTCGGTGAAAGGTTAAGATTGGGGCTCTACGCAAATGGCTGAGCGCGTTATAGACTGGCCAGCCGCTTATACATAAGTTGATAATTTGAAGGGAGTCATTTACATGGCCAAATCAAAACGCAAATTCTTGGTGACAGCGCTGCTCGGACTAGCCATCGCTTTGTCCGGGTGCTCCGGATCCGGCGGGGGCGCCACCGCGCCGGGCGATGCCGGGGAAACCGGAGATCCGTCCTTTGAACCGGTCACTTTGGAGGTTGTCATTCCGGGGGCAAAAGGAGCTAATTATGACGAGGTGCTGGCCGAAGTCAACAAGCGATTAAAAGCCGAAATCAATACGCAGGTTAAATTTACATTTGTCGACTTTGCCGATCTAAATCAGAAGACCAACGTCATGCTGGCTTCGGGAGAGAGCGTGGATTTGATGTTTGATGCCCCGTGGCTGCATTTGGACACGATGGCTTCCCAGGGCTATTACGAAGAATTAAGCGAACTGCTGGACCAATACGGCCCTAATGTGAAAAAGACGAGGCCGCAACAAATGTGGGACGCGAACAAAATTAACGGTAATATCTACGGCGTTCCCTTAGGAAGCGCCTATACCCAACAGAGGTCGATCTTCATCCGAAAGGACCTGAGGGAGCAGTTAAACTTGCCGCCCGTAAAGACGTATGAAGATCTAAAAGCTTATCTCTACGCCGTTCGTGACAGTAACTCCGGCATCACGCCGCTCCTCGCGGGCGCAGACGACGTCACCTACAGCTGGGTCAACTGGCTGATCCGGGACGATACCAGCGTCAACATTCGTCCAACGAATTTTGCTGGCGCCAGCTTGATGCTGTATTACAAGGGCAACGATGGCAAGGTCTACAACTTCTTTGAAACCCAGGAACCAAAGATCTGGTCGGGCATCCAGGATGTCCGCAAGCTGTTCGTTGACAAAGTCATGTCGCAGGATGTCTTGACGAATAAAAGCGGTCCGGGGGACATGCAGCTCCAGAACAAAGTCGCGGCCACGCCCCAAATGGCCTTTGGCATTCCCAAGACGTACAACGATCAGTTGAAGCAGGTCGTGCCCGATGGAGAGCTGGAAGCCGTCCGTCTATTCGATCTGACCCCTGGAAAGAACCTATCCAATTACAAAATGGATAATTTCATCTGTATTGTGAAGACGAGCAAACATAAAGACCGGGCGATGATGTTCCTCGATTGGGCCAACCGGCAGGAGAATTATGATTTGTTGGAGCACGGCATCGAAGGCGTGAACTGGAAAGCGGTCGGCGAGCATCAATACGATACACTGAACAACGATGGCGGCATTGTCTCGTTCCAGCTCATGTTGAATCCTGCGTTAGAGCGGGAGTGGGCCGGTATCGACGAAGAGACCCGAGAGTATAGTCAATTCATTACGCAAGCCGACAACTTCACGAAGGATATTATGACCGGCTTCACTTTCGATCCGACGCCGGTGAAGAACGAAGTGGCCCAGTTCGCGACCATTCAGGCCAAATATTATAGCGGATTATTTAACGGCGCGCTTGATCCGGACGAATACTTTGCCAGATTCAAAACGGAAGGCGAAGCGGTGCTGAAGAAAATCCAGAATGAGCTGCAGAATCAGGTCGACGCCTTCTTGGCAAAATAGACCTACCGTTCCGCAAAAAAAATGACCGCTTCTGGTAGGAAGCGGTCAGCCTGTTGAAAAACTTCAACAGGCTTTTTTTAAATTATAAAATATATAAATTTCAGCGAAGCTGAATTCTGTAATCGCTAGAAAAACGACATTCAAAAAGTCTGTCTTCTGTGAAAGTACGTCGATCGACGTTTATCTTATTATTTAGGGATCGATGCGAATTGATTTCCTGCAGATGAGGCCCCCTTAAAGAAAATCAGAACCAGCTTTTGAAGGCTGACTTTACTTTCCTAAATTAGAATCGTTGGGCGACTTCCTTAGCATGTTCGATTGCTTTTTCTTTAATAGCCGGAGCTTGCTCCGATGATGCCGTTCCTTCAACCAAAATCGCCTCAGTCGATATCCCATAGAACTGTAAAACCTTATTCAAATAACTGTATCCCATTTCAAGTGGGGCAAGAGGACCTTCCGAATAAATGGAACCGCTAGCTTGAATATGCAAGGCTTTCTTGTCGGGCAATAGCCCTATAGGACCGTTTTTGGTATATCTGAACGTCTTCCCCGGAATTGAAGTCGCATCCGTGTATGCTTTCAAGACTGGCGGGACCGAGAAATTCCACATCGGGGAAACATATACGTACTTATCAGCGGTCACGAATTGATCAACAATCGCCCCAAGACGGTCTACTTTTGATTTCTCGGCATCAGACAGTTGATTGAACGATGAACCCGTCCGAAGCTTTTCCCAACCGCGTAAAACATCGGCATCGATTTGTGGAATATTCTCTTGGTACAGATCCAAATGAACCACTTCGTCGGTTGGATTTGCTTGACGATAAGTTTCTATAAATTCTTCCCCTACCGCGAGACTAAATGATGACTGGGAATCCAGGGGGTGTGCGGTGATGTACAGTACTGTTGTCATGAATCCAAACTTCCCTTCTGTAATAATATTAGATACGCTTTACAGGTTAATCATATAATATATATTTCTTTTGGGAAGTACGCACAATAATGTGATATAGTATTAAAAAAGGTACTGTAAGGGAGACGGATGTATGCAAAAGGACCCTATCCAATGTCAATTCGTTGTGGCGCTGGATTCGATCGTCGGCAAATGGAAGCCGATGATCCTTTATCATTTGCTTAAAGGTGAACCTTTGCGGTTCAATGAGCTAAGAAGATTGCTGCCGGATATCACGCAAAGGATGCTTACACTCCATCTGCGCGAATTGGAGGAGGAAGAGATCGTTAAACGAGTCATCTATCCGCAAATCCCGCCGAAAGTGGAATATTCCATCACGGAATACGGTAAGAGCCTGTCTCCGATTTTGGAATCCTTACATCAATGGGGAGTGGCTCATGTCGAGCGAAAGCAGCTAAAAAAGGCGAATAACGAACAAACAGAGACGGACTAGCGTTCGAGATTGCGCTAGTCCGTTTCTTTCTGCATCGATTCGCAAAATATAGCGAAAATGCTCTACAAAGGGACAGGGGAACACTTGACGGTCGTTCCGGCCAATTGTTCGGCTATTTGCCGATGCCATAAATTTGAAATTTGGTTATTGACTAATCAATCACAACTTGCTATAGTGTGATCATAAGTTAGTGATTGATCAATCACAAATAAGGGGAGTGTTGATGAACATGAAAAAAGCAATTGTAGTGGGTGCAACGGGTGGTACTGGTGCTGTTATTACGGCTGAGTTGGTAAAAAGGGGGTTGCCTGTGATTGCATTTGGACGGTCGCGGCAAAAGCTGGAGGAGCTTGCAAGAGAACTCGGCAATCCTTCACACCTTACATTAGCAATCGGGGATGCATACCGGCCGGATGACATTGTAACTGCGGCAAAAGAGGCGGAGGTATTGTTCCATTGTGCGAACGTCCCATACCACGAAATGGAGAGTAAATTGATTCCGCTCGGCGAAGCCATCATGGAGGCTGCCAATCGATTAAGCTTGAAGGTTGTCGCAATAGACGGAATTTACCCTTATGGAAGAAGACAGATGGATCGGGTAACCGAGGAGCATCCAAAAAAACCTCATACCAAAAAGGGTAAAGTGCGCCTTGCTTTTGAGCAGATGATCTTTAGCAGCAGATGGAAGAATGTGTCTGCCATGATTGTTCGTTTGCCGGACTATTACGGACCGACTGCAAATCAAGCATCCTATCTTGGAGGGACACTCGAAGCGATCGCCGCAGGCAAAATGGCATTTTTTATCGGAAACATGAAGGTTCCTCGCGAATATGTGTACTTGCCTGATGCGGCAGTTATGATTGTAGAGCTTGCGAGACAGGATCAGGCATATGGTCAAAATTGGAATATTCCCGGGGCGGATATTATTTCCGGTCATGAGATTGTCCGCATCGCCCAGCAAGCCTCCGGTATGAAGAAGCCTGTTATTGCTCTTGGCAAGGCTGGATTGTCGCTGCTCGGTCTATTCGTCCCCGTCATGAAGGAGATTGTCGAAATGCTTTACTTAACGAAGGAGCCCCTGCGCCTAAGCGGGGATAAATATAAGCGTTTTATCGGCCCAATTCCGGCTACGAAGCCGGCGGATGGAATTGCCGCAACGATTCGCGAACTGCAGAAAAAACGATGAACATTTTTATAAATAAGTAATTGATTGATCAATCATAAAAAGGAGTGAAAGCTTATGCGGAGGCTAACTTGGAAAGGGAAGGTCGGTATAGCGGGGTTGGGAGTGGCGATTCTGCTGGGTGCGTTGGTTGGCACGTACTTTTGGCAAATTCGCATGCAAAAACCATATGAAGTAAACATGGGCGAAATGCATCACATGGAAGGGATGGCGGGCCATCAGCAKGGAACCGCCTCTGCAGCAACCCACCAGGCTTCACTGGCGACACGGTCATGCGAAGCAATTACAGAGGGGGAGAGCGACGCACCCGTACGCGAGTTTCGGCTCACGGCCTCACAGAGCGAGAAAAAATTAGATAATGGTGATATCGAGAAGGTTTGGACATTCAACGGCCTCACGCCAGGACCAGAAATTCGAGTTGCCGAAGGTGAAAGAGTCCGTGTCGTGCTAGACAACAAGGACATTCAAGAAGGGGTTACCATCCATTGGCACGGGATTGTTCTTCCTTGTTCGCAGGATGGAGTAGCGGGTGTGACGCAGGATGCCGTAAAGCCCGGAGAGCAGTATACGTACGAATTTATAGCAGACTCTCCCGGAACGTATTGGTATCACTCTCATCAGGCTAGCTCCATCCAGGTTGAAAAAGGCTTGCTGGGGAATTTCATTGTCGATCCTCAGCAGGATCGGTTCGAATACGATCAGGAGGAAACGATACTTATCCAACAGTTAAATGGAACTTATCTCATGAACGGTTCAACAAAGGGAACGAATATCGAGGCGGCTCCCGGAAAGAAAGTCAGACTGAGGATGATCAATGCTGCGAACGAAACGGAAACGATTCACGTCGACGGGGCCTCTTACCGAATAATTGCGATGGATGGCCATGACCTCCACGAACCGGGGATGCTGGAGCATTATAAATTTCTAATGGGAGCGGGCCAGCGTTATGATCTTCTCTTTGAGATGCCGCAGCAAGGTAAAGTTGTCGTCACGAGTGAATCAGGTTTGAAGGTGACACTCGGGACCGGTAGCGAACCGGAGATCCGTTCGGATCACAGCTTATTCAGATGGACCGACTATGGAGAACCAGATCCGAATGCTCCTGTAGACAAATTAACCTACGATCAGTCCTATACCTTAAAGCTCGATCAAAATCTGTTCATCAACTCCATTAACGGAAAAAGTTTTCATGAAATACCACCTCTGGTGGTCAAGGAAGGCCAGCGTGTAAAAATGACGATTACGAATGCTGGCGGAGGTGACCACCCTTTTCATTTGCATGGGCACATATTTCAGGTGCTAAGCCATAACGGCCAGGCTTTGAGCGGAAGTCCCGTATATCTTGATACATTATTAACGCAAGAAGGTGATACTTACGAGGTGTACGTAAAGGCGGATAACCCGGGTTTATGGATGATGCATTGCCACAATCTGATGCACGCATCTATGGGAATGAGCATGATGTTCAATTATGAAGGTATTTCGACGCCATTTCGGGTCGGGACAAAATCGGGAAATTTACCGGACTTATGATCGGAACTAGGGAAGACGCTTATCCTGATATGAAAAGCTTCATATTGTTTCCCCTTTGCGCCCAGCTCGATAATACCAGCTGGGCGCATTTTTGCGTTATCAAATAGCCGCCAGACATCATCATGCAATGGAAAGTTTCTTCAATAATATAAAGAGGAAAAAACACCATGAATTCGAATATACTCTAGAAACTATACGAAGAGAGGGATACGATAATGGATATGCAGACGCTAGCAGAGAGAATGAGTGCAGGCGTGTTTAACGATATTCTGAAACGTGACTTTTCACAGGACATGATTTCTGAATTAGAACAGATGAACGCGGTCCAAATGGAAAACAAACTGAAAGACATATTAGCCGTACCGATAGGTATATCCAAGCAGAGGGTATTCGAATATCTTCAATTGTATTATTCGGCCTCTTGGCAGAATCTTTTCATGGAGCTGAATATGCCCCGTGCGTTAAGTCTTTTGGAGGTTGGTGCCGGTGATGTTGTTTACATTCCAAAGGCTTTAGATGCTTATTCCAACAACATGGGAACCTATGTGACTGCCAATCTCAACAGGGATCTGACACGAAACTTTCAGGAGAAAACGAAAGGGATGGACGTCAGTATACGGGTTGTTGAGGACGATGCAGCCAATGTCGGTTTATATTATCCGGAGTCCTCTTTTGACGTTGTCGCTTATCACCACGCTATTAACGATATCATCCAGACCATTATCGCGGATCGTGAGGGCATTGATACAGTAAATCAAGATTGGTGGACAATCGAACCTCAAATGTTACAAACTGTTATGGATTATCACCGAAAAGGCATATTGAAGGATGCAGCATATCATGCGTTTATCCAAATCATTGACACAAGCCGTAAGCAGTTAAAAAGAGGGGGATACATGATATTCGATAACATTACTTATTCTGGATATGATGAAATGGGGTATTCCTCTGAATTCCACAGCAACTATATCCAACTGGCTAGAAGCTGGATTAGCGAAGCGAATCTAGGATTGGAAGAGGTTGAAGTCGAATCGTATGATAAGCAATGGTGGATGATACTGAGAAAAGTGTGATGACTGGTTGAAAAAGGAAATGCGGTCGGCAATAATAGAATGGGCTCCAATTCCAAATCCATATAATTATCATTGTCAGGAGTTGATACTGAAGTGAGTAAGCCTGTTATGCAGGTCGCTCTGGTCGTCGGACCGGATTGCGACATGGAGAGCCAAGCGGTAAGGGCGGCTCTGGAGTATTTCGGGGTGCGCGTCTTTACATACTGGATCGGGAGGCCGAATGATCTGATCTCCGTCTTGTCAGGCGTTGATCTATATGAAGGCACCGATATGATCCTGTTGAATTTTCACGGGGATGAAGGCAGCTTGATTATGCCGGAGCTCGGCGAAGAGGTATACGAGGAGGAGGAGCCGAAGGGCGACTTCGGGGCAGATGAGGTTCGGCGCTATGCGAAGCTGGACGGGAAGACGGTAATCGCGAACGGCTGCTCGCTGGGGGATCCAGCACTGGCTGAAGCTTTCCTGGAGCGGGGCTGCAAGATGTATATCGGGCCGGATGACTATCCGGACGGCAACGATGCGCTGATGTTTGTTCTACGGCTGTTCTATGAGATTGTTCAGCAGGGACGGGACGTGAAGGAAGCTTTTGCCCAAGCTGTAGCGATGAGTGATGAACTATCCATGTACCGTTTGTATGAACGATAGCAATCATAGATAAAGATTCCACACCCCTGCTCATGTCTTGCAGGGGTGTGTGCAAATATAAGTACGATCGAGCACCTCTCGTATCTAGATTACCCGTTCTATCCATTCTTCTCCTCGAAATATTCCTGATACTGGCTCGGCGTGACGTGGGCGTACTTCTTGAAGATGCTTATAAAATACTTGTAATCGCTAAATCCGATATCCTGCGCGATGGTATAAACTTTGTTATCGCCTGACTTCAGTAATTCGATCGATTTCTGGATGCGATAACGGTTAAGAAACTCATTAAACGTATAGCTGGTCTCTGCCTTGAATTTCTGGTTCAGGTAATAGGCGCTTAATCCGATCTCCTCCACGAGATCATGAATGCTGATCTTCTTGGCATAATTCTCCTGTACATAGGCGATCATTTTGGCCACGTATTTCGAGGTTTTGGTTTCCTTCTCCAGAAACTTGCTGTTAAGAATCTCCTCCTTTTCCTGCGGATGATTCGAGATCACTTCATATTTGCGGATTAAATCCACTTTAGCTTTGGCCGATTCGAGTGCCGCGACCAGCTGCTCGTCCTCTAAGGGCTTTACCAGAAACTCGCTCACGCCTAACTGGAGCGCCTGCTGCGCAAGGTGGAATTCATTATAACCGGAGATAATAATGCTGCTGAAGGTATGCTGCTTGAGGCCTTCCCGAATCATCGAGATGCCATCCATGATCGGCATGGTGATGTCGGTTATGACGATATCCGGCTTGAGCTCGCAGATCTTCTCGTAACCATCCTGACCATTCAACCCTTCCTCAATGACGATGCAATCGTATTGAACCCAATCGATGCTGAACCGGATGCCCCTGCGAATCATATCCTCATCTTCGACCAGCAGTACTTTAAACATGATATCCACTCCATTCGTAAGGAATTGTTAGTGCCACGCAGGTGCCTTTTCCTTGCGCGCTGTCAATGTGGATGCCGGATTCTTCACCATATAGAAGAACTAAACGACGGTGAACGTTATACAGCCCGATATGCTGCGTCGTGTTCGTCTGGCTTTGCAAAATCTGATTCACTTCCTGCAGTTTCTCTTTACTCATGCCTTGCCCGTTGTCGCGAACCTCCAGAATGAGCTTGCCGTTGGAGGTGTAGATGTTAATCTCAATCAGCACATCACTTTGATTCTCATAGCCATATTTGATAGCGTTTTCGATAATCGGCTGCAGCAGAAGCTTGGGGACGTATACATCCAGCGTTTCCTCCGCTACGGCAATCCGGTATTCCAGCCGATCGTTGAACCGAATTTGCTGCAGCTTTAGATAATCCCGTACATAATTCATGTCATTCTTCAGTTGAACATTGCGATCATGTCCGATGCTGTACCTTAACAAGCGGGATAGAATCAGCACGATGTCCTGGGCCTGACTGGCATCGATCTTAATGGCATAGCGCAGGGTTTCCAGAACATTAAAAATAAAATGCGGATGGAACTGCGATTGCAGCTGCTTCACCTCAATAATGGTGCGAAGCTCCGACAGCTCTTTATTTTTCTCGATCAATTCTTTCAACCGATCCAGCATCACATTGTACTCATCGCCCAGAATTTGAAACTCGTCATTTGTCTGAATATCGACATAGCCATTGAAGTTACCTTCGCGCAGCTGTGCCAAGGCATGAATTAATTTATCGATGGATTCGGAATTGCGCGTCGACATTTTGTTCGCCAGGAACTGGATCAACACCCACAGCAGCAGGCTGGCCGCAAGGACAAAGAAAGACACCGTATAATAGGTGTATTGCTCCGATTTATAGGAGTTCAGCGTAATGACTTGAATCGGTGTGTCAGGGATTCGTTTGGCATACATATAATACTTGCCTTCGTTCAGCAGAACATGTCCCCTGTTATCGAGCTTGGGGCTGAATTTGTTGAGAACCCCTTTGGTCACATTGCTGGTCGTGGCAATAATGGTGTTATGTTCATCCGTGATCATGGCAATCTCATTATTTTGTTCGAAAATCATCTTCTGAATGTCGGATTCATACAGCTGATAGATGATATAGCCTATCGTCCGTTTGTCCTTCACGATGGCTTTGCCAAACGTGTAGCTCGTATCGCGGTCATGCGAATAACGAAAACTGTTCATTTCGGTAAGCGTGTCGCCGGGCCGCTGATCGATCCGATGAATGAGATTGCCGAAGGCAAAATTGGAATACAGTGCATCCGCCGGGGCGGAGCTTGCCAGAAAGACCCCGTCCGTATTGACGATATGAAAAATACTCTTTACCTTCTGCCGGTTGTTGAAATCATAGAAGGCAGAGTACACCTGTTCGCTGCCCAAATGCGAGCTTACATAATTGATCACGGTAGGAGAAACGGCCATCCGGTGAATCTCCTCGTCGTACTGCTGATACACGCCGGAAATGGACTGACTGATGGACTGGGCGGCTTCGGTCGTTTTTTGGGTTAGGTTCATTCTGCCATTAATAATCGTGAACGCCAAAAACAATACGATTAAGACGGAGAACGGGATCATCGTATAGATGCGAAATAAATGACGGGTTGATTCCTTGAAATTACGATAATGTGTTGGTTTCATGCTGCCCTCCATCTGCGATAAGGCCCTCGATCCTATTATACTGACTCGCGGTAACCGCAGATAATCCAAATACATCCAAGCCGGACCTTCATGCTGCAGGTGCCGACTTGGATGTAGTCTTTCGTTATGAATTCTTCTCTTCACATTACATGGAAACTTCCTTTTGTCCGGAGAGCTTCAGGAAGACGAGCAGCGACACGACCGTAATGACGGTAAGAATGGTTGACAGCGCTGCCGCCACGCCGTAGTTTCCGCGGATGACCTCGGTGTAGATGGCAACCGTTACGGTCTTGGTCTTGCCTGTATAAAGAATGATCGAGGTGCTTAGTTCGGTGATGATGGTAATCCAGCTTAAGATCGCGCCGGAGACGACGCCTGCCAGCATCATCGGAAGCGTGATCTTGAAGAACGTCTTCATCTGGGAAGCGCCCAGACTGATCGCCGCTTCCTCGATCCCATCGTTAATCTGATGCAGAATGGCCGCACTGGATCGAATCGTATAAGGCAGCCGCCGGATGACAAACGAAATGATCATGATGACGGCTGTTCCACTTAGCGCCAGCGGCTTATTGTTGAACGTGATCAATAGAGCAATCCCGAGTATGGAACCGGGAACGATATACGGGAACATTGTGAAAATGTCCAATGTGTTCGTCAGTGCATTCTTCCTGCGAACGGTTACGTAAGCAATCAGTATCGCTAACAGAATGATGGCGACCAGCGAGACGATGGCCAGAAAGAACGTGTTCAGAATGACGCCGCCAATATTACTGAAAGCCTCTTGATAGCTTTGGAGCGAAAATCCTTTTACAAAGATTCTGCCGTTGGATTTCAGGAACGAAGTATAGATGACATAGAGCTGCGGCAGCAGTGCGATTAACGTATACAGATAGATAACGGCATGAGCCGCAATGTTGCCGATCCCCTTCTTCTTCTTGGCTTCGATCGGATGCAGTGCACTCATCGTAAAGGATTTGCGATTGGCTACGAATTTTTGCAGTAGAAATATCGTGGTGGCGAACAGAACGACGATGACACTGATCGCTGCCGCAAAGCCGTCATCGCCGCCGACCTCACTGATGAACTCGTTAAAGATCAGTACAGGCACGGTCTTGTATCCCTCACCGATCAGCATCGGCGTACCAAAATCGGCAAGCGCACGCATGAAGACGAGCAGGCCGCCTGCCAGCAGGGTTGGCGTAATGAGCGGAAGGAGCACTTTGCGCATTTTGCCTAAGCCTGTATAACCCATGCTCTCGGCTGCTTCCATCAACGATTGATCCATATTCTTCAGTGCGCCGGACACATACATGAAGATCAGAGGAACCATCTGCAAGGTTAAGACCACCAAGATCCCCGTAAATCCGTAGATATCCGGCATCGTAATGCCGAATGTGCTGCTAACGAATTTCGTAATGACGCCGCTTCTGCCCAGCAGCAGGATCCAGGAGTAAGCGCCAATGAAAGGAGCCGACATCGAGGAGATCAGAATCATGACCCGAATGGCCGAACTGCCTTTAATCTTCACCGTTGCCATGATGTAGGCCAGCGGCGTTGCGATAATGGCGGCAAGCAAGGTAACGCTGACGGTGACTTTCACGCTGTTGAACAGCGCGTTTAAATAATAGGGCTTACTGAAAAACTTCGTGAAATAGGCGAGGGAAAAATCGCCTGTCGTACCGTTGTACACACTCTTGAACAGCATCGTAAACAAAGGCAGAGCGAGAAAAAGAATGTAGAACACAAAGATCAGTAACGAAATGTTGGTCCAGACGTCAAATCGTTTGCGCGTCTCTCTCATAGCCGAGCGCCCCTAGTATAGTTCAGTTCGCCTGCCGCATCATAGACATTGATCTTCTCTTTTTTCACTTTGAGATAGATGACTTGGCCAGGCTCGAGGATCTGTGACGTTTTCGATTCCTGCGTGATCTCCATGCGTTGACCGGACGACAAGTCCACAAAATAATGGGTGTTCTGCCCCAGAAATACGCTGTGCACAATCGTTGCTTTCATGCCGGTTTGGTCCTCGGTTAGAATGAACTCTTCCGGCCGAACCGAGATTTGAACGTTAAGTGTATCAGCCTTGGCATCGGATTTCGGAACCTCGATGTTAGACAGCTCTTCCATATAGCCGGAGCCGAAGTGCAGGACATGGCTGTCTGCCAATTTGGTTAAAGTACCGCCAAGAATGTTGGTACGGCCGATAAAGGTTGCTACGAATACGTTTGCAGGACGCTGGTAAATCTCCTGTGGTGTTCCGAGATGCTGAATCACGCCGGATTTCATGACCGCGATGCGGTCGGATACCGCCATGGCTTCCTCCTGATCGTGCGTAACGTAGACGGTGGTAATCCCGACTTCTCGTTGAATGTCTTTAATGGCATTACGCATGTCGACCCGAAGCTTGGCATCCAGGTTGGATAGAGGCTCATCCATCAGCAGGACATCCGGGCGGATGACGATCGCTCTGGCTAGCGCAACGCGCTGCTGCTGGCCGCCGGACAGATTCTTCGGCATACGATCTTTATAGGGCTCAATCTGAACGACCTTTAAGATGTCATCCACCTTGGCGTTAATCTCCGCTTTGGATAATTTTCGATTCTCCAGTCCGAACGCGATGTTTCCTTTGACGGTTAAGTGAGGGAAGATCGCATAGCTCTGAAAGACCATCCCGATATTCCGCTTGCCCGGTTCCACCTGGTTAATGACGCGCTCATTAAAATGAATGGTCCCGCCTTCAATGCTGTTGAAGCCGGCGATCATGCGCAGCAGTGTCGTCTTGCCGCACCCGGAAGGCCCGAGAAGGGTGAAGAATTCACCCTTTTTAATCTCCAGGGACAGCTCGGGAATGACGGTTGTGTCGCCGTATTTTTTGATTAAGTCTTGAATGGTTATGGTTACGCTCATGGTTGTCACCTGATTCTATAGTTTATTTAACGCTAGTGAACAAATCGACATAACGCTCAACGATCTCGGATTTATGCTCGCTGACATAGTCTGTGTCTTCATCAATCATGTGGATCTCTTCATAAGGCTTCATGTGATCGCCAAGCTTCGTATCCTGGCGGAGCGGACGGTTCGTTAATTGCGTGCCGAATGCATCCTGCGCTTCTTGAGACAGAATGAAGTCGATGAATTTCTTGGCGTTGTCCATATGCGGCGCATCTTTGATAATGGCAGATCCCGCATCCAGGAATACCGCGCCTTCTTTTGGATATACGATTTCTACCGGAGCGCCGTTCTTTACATAGGTGCTGGAAGGGTCTTCGTAGGTAAGGCCGACCACATATTCACCGTCTGCCACGCTTTTGTGAACTGCACCGGAACCGCTCGCGATTTTGCCGTCCAGGTTCTCGATCAGCTGACCGACGTAGTTCCAGCCTTGTTCGTTCTCATAATCGCCGCCCATCGCTTTCAGCATGTTGGTTAACTGGGCGAAAGCGGAGCTTGAGCTTGCCGGATCAGCGGAAGCAATCTTCCCTTTGAGCTGCGGGTTCAGTAAATCCGCATAACCTTCGATTTTGATGTCGCCGATCAGATTTTTGTTCACGAGCAGGACGCTGCCATCCGAGATATAAGGAGTAGCGAAGCCCGACGTATTGCGGTGACCTTCCATTAAGTTCTTGTCTTCAGGTGATACGTAAGGCTCGTATAAAGCTTCATTTTCACGGAAACCGGCCATAGAACCGCCGAACATCACGTCAGCGTAAGGGTTTTGCTTCTCGGACTGTAAGCGCTTAATAATTTCGCCGGTACCAGCCGTTACAAGCTCAACCGTAATCCCGGTCTGCTTCTCGAACATCGGGATGATGGTCTTGATGATCTCCTCGCTATTCGGACTGTAGATGACGAGTTTATTAGACGAAGCCGAGTCGGACTCGCTGCTTCCGCAACCGCTTAGCGCCCCCATAATCAACACGCAGGTTAACAGTAAAATCGACAGCTTTTTCATGTATAATCCCCCTTGAACAAAGTTCATTTCGTAATTGCATGTTCATTGTAGCAAGCTTGGTACCGTTTACATAATCCCATAATCCGCAAACATCGTCTAAAATACGCAACCTATTTTGGAGTAGAAAGAGATCTGGGTCCGATATCCTTTTAAAGAATTCTTTCAGACTCGTTAGGGCAAGATATGGTTTGGAACAACGTCTGGCAAGATGGAGCTGTTCCGATCACAATGTCGAGGGAGTGAGATGGATGGCTAATAAAAACGATCGTAATCAAAAGGTTGATTCTGACCGTGACACGACCAACATGGATATTGAAGCTGGAGAAGCTTTAGGAACAGCTGGCGGCGGCGTCGTGGGTGCTGCTGTAGGTTCCGTTCTGGGTCCAATCGGCACGATTGCCGGCGGTATCGCAGGCGCAGCATTGGGAAACAAAGCTGGCGACGCTGTAGACAATGACGACAACGATTCGAAATAAACGGCTTAACACTACCATCTGTACGAGTACAAATAAGAGGACCCAAGGAATATAGGTGCCCTCGATAATTTGAGCTGTTTTGTAGATAAGAACCGCGCTCTCGCGCGGTTCTTTAATTTTACGTATAAGTTCAGTGTAGTGGAAAATTTCAACTTCCTTCGCTTGACATATCACTACGCGTTGTAGTAGGTTATAATCACTACATCGTGTAGTGATTAAGTTCGTTATGGACGCATAACGACGTAAAGAGGTGTTCACCGTGAACCAAGTTCAAAAATTATCGGATACCGAAATGGAGCTAATGGAGGTGATTTGGGAGTGTACGCCGCCTGTCACATCCACCGAATTGCTCGCCCTGTTTGCCGAGAGAGGTAGGGAATGGAAGGCACAGACCATTTCCACCTTCCTATCGCGTTTGGTGGACAAAGGGGCACTCACGGCTACAAGGGATGGGCGGACAAATAAATATACGCCTCGCATTTCGCCTGAAGATTATAAGCTTATGGAAACGCAGCATGTTCTGGACGGATTATATCAAGGCTCGGTTAAAAATCTAATTTCAGCTTTGTATGACGGCGAAAAGCTTTCAGATGAAGATATTGCAGAGCTGAAGCAATGGTTTTCGCAAAAGTAGGGGGGCTTATGAATACGATTCTTGAAACGCTGTTTACCCTTACCGCTGCTGGAAGTGCCGTCGTAGCCAGCATGCTTGTCCTGCGGATCATATCTGTCAATGCGTTTCCTACAAAGTGGCGTTATGGAATGAACAAAATGGCAATAGGCTTTTATCTTTTACCCGTAGTCCTTGGTATTCAGTGGATCTTGCCGCTTTTTACATTCAATCTAACAGCAACCGTTCCCATCGTGAACGAGCTGCCTTCAACTGTGCAGCATGCGCTGCCAGGTCCATATTCAGGGATTCATCCGGAGCCGCTGATCCGAGATCAGACCATATCAGCAAACATAGCACTTCCCCTGATTGTCCTATGGGCAGTCGGCGCTATAGCTTTTGCTGCATGGCAGATGTATTGTTATCGCAGATTTTTAAAGAAACTAGAACATACACGTACCAACGTTCCGACAAGCAGCGAAGCAGCCAAACAGCTCTCCTTCATTAAGGAAGCCCTTGGTGTGAAAAGCAGTGTCAGGCTTGCCTACAGCTCCATCATTCGGAGTCCTGTTCTTGTCGGCCTATGGAAACCAACCATTTATCTCCCTATAGAGAATACCGTTAACGTGGACATGGTGATCCGACATGAGTTGATCCATCTGAAACGGAAAGATTTATGGGTCAAAGCGTTCACGCTCGGAGCAAGCGCCGTGCATTGGTTTAACCCTTTGGTGCACATTCTTCGCAAGGACATTCATATATGGAGCGAGCTGTCTTGTGATGAAGAGGTCGTAAAAGAGATGTCCTATGCCGAGCGAAAACGCTATGGGGAGACGATCTTAAGCGTCATGGCAGGATCAAGGAATTTACCCGTGCAATTCTGTGCCTCCTTATCCGGTGACGGCAAACAATTAAAGAGGAGATTAATGATGATGCTGAATGTAAAGAAACAAAAAAAGAAAACGATGTATCTCACGATAACAGCAGTGTTTTTGGTTGCTGCAATTAGCACATCCGCAGCGGCATGGGCTTCTAACCATACGCCCAGAGTCATTGGAAATGAGGAAAGTCATGCTGAAGCTCAACGACAAGAAGCTGCCCCTAGGCCGGTACCTCCTGAAACCGTCGTTGAGAGTGAAGGAAACGATGTTGAAACTCAGCTGGAGGAAGCTCGTCCTGCACCTGTTGTAGAGCATGAAGGAAGCAATGTTGTAGCTCCTCCACAAGAAGCTCGTCCTGCACCTGTTGTAGAGCATGAAGGAAGCAAAGTTGTAGCTCCTCCACAAGAAGTTCGTCTTGTACCTGTTGTAGAGCATGAAGGAAGCAATGTTGTAGCTCCTCTTCAAGAAGCTGCCCCTTCGGAGGCGGTCGTTGAGAGTGAAGGAGACCAAGATGTAGCTCCTCCAACAGTTCGTCCTGTAGACGATCCACACGAGCTCCCCCAGGTAGTTCCATCACGGTAAGATTTATAACGCCTGAAGAACTTGCCGAGTATGATTTTGATAAATAAGAAACCTCATTTTAAAAAGAGCGCTGTCATTAGGGCAGTGCTTTTTTGTGGCTTGTATCACTACTTATCAATGTTGATAAAACTAAAGTAGCAGGCGATTAATCTAATTTGGCTTCATACAGAATGGCTCAGATAGCATCTGTAGTTGTAGCTGTATAAGCCCGCCTATGGTACGATATGAAGGATTGGCAAGCGACTCAGCTAGCGAATCATGCGATCATAGACATGGGATTGGGGATAACATCTTGAAGACGTTTAAGAAAGTTTACATAGAAATTACGAGTATTTGTAATCTGGCCTGCACGTTCTGCCCGCCGACGGAGCGCAAGGCCAACTTCATTAAAGTGGAAGACTTTGCGAGAAGATTGGATGAGATCAAGCCGCATACGAGTTACATTTATCTGCATGTGAAGGGGGAGCCGCTGCTCCATCCGAAGATCGATGAGCTGCTGGATATCAGCCATGAAAAAGGGTTCAAGGTCAACATTACGACCAACGGCACGTTGATCGCGAAGAACCGGCATAAGCTGCTGGGCAAGCCGGCCTTAAGACAGATGAACTTCTCGCTCCACAGCTTTGACGGCCATGTCGGGTCCACGGACCGTGAGGGATATTTGCGGGAGATTCTATCCTTTGTTCGTGCTGCCGAGGAGCATAAAGTCATCTTCTCGTTCCGTTTGTGGAATCTGACCCAGGACAACCAAACGAACCTGGAGAAGAGCCGCAATCGCCAGACACTCGAAATTTTGGAGCAGGAATTCAACCTGGACTACCGAATCGAGGAAAAGGTTGAACCCGGCGGCGGCGTGAAGGTCGCCGACCATGTCTATCTGAATCAGGATTATGAGTTTCAGTGGCCAAGTCTGACAGCCCCGGAGGATGAAGGCAAAGGCTTCTGCCATGCGCTTCGCAGCCAGGCGGCCATTCTGGTAGACGGGACGGTCGTGCCGTGCTGTCTGGATGGGGAAGGGGTCATCAACTTGGGCAATATCCATCAGAAATCCTTCTCGGAGATCGTTGACGGGGAGCGGGCGAACAATCTTGTGGATGGATTTTCGCGCCGGGAAGCTGTTGAGGAGTTATGCAGAAAATGCGGGTATCGGCAGCGGTTTGGGGCATAACTGGAACTGGATATAAAGACGTAGTGTACGTTTAGAAAATAGGAACAGTGCCGTCATAAAATTGGATCGTTTTTTGTGTAATTATTTAGTTTATTATGGGTTTTTCGCATATTCAGCCTTATAATTGGATAAACATGATTTTTCAAGCTGGAGTTACTCTTTGAATTACTTAAAAACAGGAATTCGGGGAGGCAGTATAAATGAATAACAACCGTGATCATGAACGAGAAGAACTTGAGAACAAACTAAGGAAAGAGTATGAAAAAAATGCAATTTTAAATTTTTCACAATCCATTGGAAAAACAATGATTGGTCATCAAACAGGATGCTTAACTACGCTAATAGCAATATTTATCATATTCCTAATTTTCTTCTTGAATAAGTAAAATCAATGATCCAAAGAAAGGTGGGTTGAATGAAATTTTGCGGTAGATAATAGCCGAAACGAGAGGCGGAGAAAAATTCCGCTTCTTTTTTTGTGCTAATGTATGGTATCGTTATATGTTATGACGTAAAGGAACGGCTTGTGGAGACTCTATATGAGATGCCCCATGTTACGTGATGAGACAATATAGGTATTCACCTTAAAGGAGACCCCATGACATTTCAAGATTTAAATATATCCCCCGTGATTCTCAAGGCTTTAGCGAAGGAGAATTACAAGACGCCAACGCCTATTCAGGCTCAGGCGATCCCGGCTGTGTTGGCCGGCAGAGATTTGCTGGGCTGCGCGCAGACCGGAACAGGGAAGACCGCCGCTTTTTCGGTACCGATGATTCAGCTGTTGAACGAACAGCCCCCTAAACCAGGGATGGCGCGCCGTATTCGCGCGTTGGTGTTGTCGCCGACCCGGGAGCTTGCCCTGCAAATTTCGGATAACGTGAAAGCCTACAGTCAGTTCACAAAGCTGCGGTCGACGGCCATTGTTGGCGGCGTTTCGCAAAAAACACAGGAGCGGGCGCTTCAGCAAGGAGCGGACATCCTCATTGCTACGCCAGGCAGACTTCTGGATCTTATGAATCAGAAGCGTGTCGATCTGCAGCATGTGGAGATTCTGGTGCTGGATGAGGCTGACCGGATGCTTGATATGGGCTTTATTCATGACGTAAAACGAATTATTGCCAAAATGCCGAGCAAAAGACAAACGCTGTTCTTCTCGGCTACCATGCCTGCGGAGATTACCCAGCTTGTCAAAACCTTATTGCAAAACCCTGTAAAAGTAGAGATTACGCCGGTTTCATCAACGGCCGAACGGATCAAGCAATCGGTGTACCTGCTGGAAACAGGAAATAAGCAGAAACAGTTGAATGAGCTGATGAAGGACCCATCCATCGTGTCGGCCCTGGTCTTCACACGTACAAAGCGCGGGGCTGACCGGGTTGTTCGCGATCTGACGAAGGTGAACATCTCTGCACAAGCCATTCACGGGAATAAATCGCAGGTCAGCCGTCAGACGGCACTCAAAAATTTCAAAAGCGGGGAAACCCGGGTTCTGGTGGCTACGGATATTGCGGCGCGAGGCATTGATATCGACGAGCTGTCGCATGTCATTAACTTTAACCTTCCGAACATTCCGGAAACGTACGTTCACCGGATTGGCCGGACGGGGCGTGCGGGACTGAGCGGAACGGCGATATCGTTCTGCGAAGTGGACGAGGTGCCTTTTCTCCGGGATATCGAGAAGTTAATCGGCAAGTCCATTCCCGAAGTGAAGGACCATGCCTTCCCGATGTCAGGATCATTAAGAGCAGCCAAGGTAGACCGATCGCCGAAATCGGGCACGGCCAAACCCGGAAAAGCCAAATCAGCAGCAGTTAGACCTGCTAAACCGAAGGCCGATGCCACCCGTAAGCCAAAGACCGACACGGCTCGTAAACCGAAGTCAGACGCGGCTCGCCATTCGAGCACGAATTCGGCACGTAACCCGAAGGCGGAAGTTGTTCTTAATCCGTATTCAGAGATGGCACGTAAGTTCAAAGCGGAAGCGGTTCATAACCCTAAGGACGGTCAAGCCCGTAAACGCAAGTCCGGTGGATTCAACAAGGGAAGCAAGACCGGCAGACCCCAGTAAGAGGAAAAGACGCGTAGGCGTTCCCCGGCCTCCCTGACAATCATCCTAAACTTAAGAAGCACCCTGTTCCACTTGTGATGTGGAAGGGTGCTTTTTTTTCGGAATGGAATGGGAGTTACGTGCTCTTTCTCCCTGCCAGAAACAGGAACAGTGGGATTCTGCGCCTGCGCTCATAGGTTTCCTCGTGTATGAAATGTTCTCGCACGGGACTGGATTCCCTAAGCTGCTCCACGATAAACCCGGCTTCCTGCATCGCCCTGAAATAATCCTCGACGGTTCGATGGTACTTGTGAACGGTACCGCCGAGCCATTGCTGTTCCCGGTAGCCTTCGATGAAGTAGTTGTCCACCACCCAATTCGTTCTGGTACCGGACGGTTGAAGCGTGGAGGTAATGACGGGATGCTCGACGGAGAAGACAAACCTGCCGCTTGGCTTCAAGCTCTGATAAATGCATTGAAAGACGCGCTCGATATCCTGCAGATAATGAATGGCGAGCCTGGAGAGCACCAGATCATAGGAATCGCGGGGATATGTAAAGTCCTCGAGCCTCGTGTGTACAACGGTTCCGTTGCAGCCGGCGAGATTGTTCGAAGCGGCTTCCACCATATTACGGGAACCCTCGATTCCTACATATGATGCACATCCTTTTTCCAACAATTCCACGCCAAAGCCAGCATCGCCGCAACCCAGGTCCAATACGAGCTGCTCTGAGACATCTCCCAGCAGCTGCCAGATGATGGGCTTCTCCAATGTATCGTTGGCATTCTCCTGCCCTTGCCGTCGCTGCATGTAGTTCTCGAAGTTCGTATCGTTGTCATAAAAATCGGATCCGTTATAGCTCATAGGCACCTCCTGCTTGGAATGATCCTTACACTCGATATTTCAGAAGATCAGCCAGCCGTGCTAATCCACCTAACACAGCCGTCTGCAAAATCCGGGGCGGTCCCGCGAGGTACCCATCCATAACTCTCCAAGCGGCACCAAGCCATAAGGGGTTCGACGGAATCCCCTTGTTGTTAAGTTTGCCTTCACATTCCAATTTGTGAATAAGCTCAAACATGTTCCAATGTTGTCCCGGAGGGCGAATCTCATGCAGGGCAACCAGTCGGTCTGTGCTAACATTCCAGAATTGGTGAATCTGAGTCGGAAGGATGCGGGCCTGCCCCCCTTGCTCTACGATCGTCTCTTCTCCGTTAATCACAAATCGCATAAGCCCCTCTTGTACAGTAAATGTTTCTTGCAGAACCGGATGCCAATGCGGGCCGTTCATCGGACCTTGCTTAACAATCGTATGTTGTACCAAGAGATAGTCCCCTTGGTCGTCGGTGCCGCTGTCGAGTAAGGTTACGGTTCGACCATCAGGATGAACAAGGGTTTTTCCTGTCGCATGACTCACCTCGATCCGTTATTTTGGATAATAGGGGATGTTTTCCTTATGATTCATTATAACGGAACGTTCCTCCCGGAATAATACCTAGGCTATGATTTAAGATATAAAATATCGTGCCGATATGAACCGGGCTATTCCTCCCAAAGTGGAATACGCTTTATAGCGAATCTGCGACACGCTGGTTCCCGTACTCGAAGCGATGTATAATTGGGTACGATTCATAATCAAAAAAATTACAGTTGGCGGGTGTAGAATTGCAAATTCAAAAGATAAAGAATAGAAGTTTCTTGTTTACCAACCATATCCCTACTGGATGGGATTTAAATGTTCAACTGATTATGGGAGACCGGAATAATTACATTATCGATACGGGTCTGGGCTCACGGAACATCGAGCCTGTCAAAGAATACATAAAGCATGACAGCAAGCCAACCATTGTAATCAATACGCACCATCATTGGGACCATATCTGGGGAAATGGCTCGTTCCGAGACTGTATCATCATATCTCACAAGCTATGCAGGGAAATGATGGAGTCGGGCTGGGAAGGCATGATCCAGAAAAACATGAGGTTTGTTGAGGGCGAGGCAGAATTGGTTCTTCCCAATCTGACATTTGATCACGAATTATATTTTCCGGAAGACAACATACGGCTCATTTATACTCCTGGCCATACCGTGGATTCTATAAGTGTGTTGGACGAGTTAGAGCAGGTGATCCATGTAGGCGATAATGTAGGTGACTCCATGGATGAAATTATTCCAAGCATTTATGTTGAACAAGATCTTTATATACAAACGCTTTTGAAATATAAAGAAATGGATTTTGACACGTGTATATCGGGTCATAATGTGATGTTGGATAAGCAGGTCATAGAGCAGATATTGAGCAAGCTTTAGGATCTGGGTAGAGCTATATTGCCGAAAAGCAGATAACCGAGTGCAACGGGAATAACCCCGTTTTCTCTCGGTTTTTATTTATCGGCGGGGATGCATTTATACCTCGGTTATATCACCACGTCGCTCGGACGAATCCGTTGCGTAGTAAACGGATGGAGCTTGGCATGGTGGATATTCCTCCTTACAGAATTAATGCTGGAACCTATTTTGCGGTCTCCTGTAAGGTGAGAGTCAATAGGTTAAAAACAACTAAAGTTGCTTAGTTGCATTCAGAGAACAATGTTGGAATATCTGTGTGAATGGAAGTTGGTTCATCAGCGGAAACATCGTACCCCCTTATCAACAACGGTCCTTATCGTGTAAAGTAAAAAATAAGAAGAATCCAACGAGTTGGAGGTGTGTTAATGAGCAACCTGTTGCAGGTTAGAGTGACCGGAATCCTGATTGAAGACGAACATATTTTACTGGTCAAACAGAGCGTTTCGGCAGAACGTGGCTGGTCGCTTCCAGGAGGAAGGGTAGAGCAGGGGGAAACCCTGGAAGAAGCCATGGTTCGGGAAATGGTAGAGGAAACCGGGCTGACCACCAAAGTGAAGAAACTCCTGTATCTATGTGATAAACCAGATTCATCGCCATCCCTGTTACATATTACTTTTTTGCTGGAACGCTTAGAGGGGGAGATCCGACTCCCATCGAACGAGTTCGACTCCAATCCCATAGGTGATGTGGTCTTGGTCCCAATCGCAGATCTACCAAGCTACGGGTTCACCGAGAAGTTTATGACGATCGTTCAGCACGGATTTCCCGAGTCCGGAAGCTATCAAGGACTCAAGGTTAATATTGGATTGTAGAGGAGGCACTGGTTCCATGAAAAACGTATTTATTGTGCGGCATTGCAACGCAGAGGGACAAGCTGCCGACGCTCCGTTAACCGGGCAGGGCATTCAGCAAGCGCTTGAACTTGCGGAGTTTCTCTCGGATAAAGGGATTGATCATATTGTTTCGAGCCCTTACCGTAGAGCCAGCGATACAATAAAACCGTTGGCGGATCTCATTGGCGTGGAAGTCGTGATGGATGAGAGATTAACGGAGAGAATTCTATCGAGTCGCAATGAGCCTGCTTGGCGGGAGATGCTTCGCCGAACTTATGATGATTTGGAGTTGTGTTATGAAGGCGGGGAATCAAGTCGTACAGCCATGCACCGCGCCGTTCGTGTAGTGGAGGAGATCCAGCAGAACTCCAGCCAGAATGCTGTCATCGTGTCGCATGGCAACCTGATCTCGCTTCTGCTGAAGCATTACGACAACCGAATTGGATTCAGGGAGTGGGAGGGCTTGTCCAATCCTGATGTATACCATCTTAGCTTTCTGCAAGATGCACCCGGCATACAACGAATATGGACCTCATGAAGGCTTGAAACGCTTATGTAAAAAAGAATTCATAAGCGTTTATTCCCTATATTTGACGACAGGTCGTCCCCTATAATGGAGCTGCACAGATATCCAGCTTGCTCGCCTTGAGGAGATTACAATTCTCATAACAAAGGATAAACGCAATGTAGACCAGCTGTGTGCATGGGTTCGCAACAACATTAGAGAGATTATGAAATAAAGGGGATACGAAACATGGCCAAAACAAAACGGGGCCGCGCACTCTGGAGTATGCCATCACGTGGCCGCGGCACATGCCCGGTATGCAGCACTTCTCGCATCAAGCTCCTTTACGTCGCCAACAAGTCGGACGGCACGGCGTTGAAGGTATGCAAGAGATGCCAGAATGCCGATCAGTCCAGAGTCGACGCTGCTGTCGTGTAAGACGCGGTTCGTCGGTTAACTGCATGTGAATACGAAACTTGAGAAACGATAGTCATGCAGCAGCCCGCTCCTTTATAACAATGGAGCGGGCTGTTTCACGTTCTGTGAAGTTCAGGCGTTACTGAAGGTTTACTTTGAATTTCGGATGGGATAATATCTGATTTAATGAAACATAAATTAGATGTTCGTCAAATTGTGTAGGGAGTGAACATATCCATGCAATTGGATAAGGTGGTTAGTTATCATAAGGCGCTTGCAGACCCGACGCGAATCAAAATGCTGATCCTGTTAGCCGAAGGCGAATTGAACGGACAGGTGCTGGCCGAGAAGATCGGCGTCACCCCCGCAACGATTACGCACCATGCAGCAAAGCTGCGGGAAGCGAGCCTGATTAAAGAGCGCAGGGATAAGAACACGATCTATTTTTCGCTAAATGATTATTTTATCGCAAATAGCGCGAGAGCGACGGAGAATTTGATCTATCAGAGAGTAAGGCCCGCAGGCGTTCCGGAGCGCTTGGAGGAAGACGATCAGCGGACGAGGGACGCTGTCGTGAAGAATTTTTTCACTTCCGAGAGAAAGCTGAAGAGCATCCCTGCCCAGCTGAAGAAGAAACTCATCGTGCTTACGCATATGGTATCCCGACTTGAGAAGGGACGTAAGTACACCGAGAAGGAAATCAACGAGTTTATTCAGGGTTACCATGAGGACTTTGCGACTCTTCGCCGGGAGTTCATCATGCATCATTTCATGTTCAGGGATAATGGGGTATATGAGCTCAATCCGCAAGAGATGTGGGCACGGTGGGAGGATCTATCCTCATGAAAGAGGATTCGCCGCTATCGGAGCAACGGATAGAGGATGCTAAAGCGGGGGATTTTGAAGCTTACCGGATGATTGTCCATCAGTATTCCAATGCCCTGTTATCCGTTGCGTACAGTGTACTGGGGGACTTCCACGAGGCGCAGGATGCCGTGCAGGAGGCGTTTTTGAAGAGTTACCGTAACCTGCATACGCTGAACGATCCTGCCAAGCTTGGCAGCTGGTTATATGCGATTGCGCACCGGACCAGTCTCGATTTTGCCAAAAGAAGCAGGCGAACGCTCCCGCTGCATGAAACGTCTTTATCATCGGACAATATCACGCCATGGCTGGAACAATATGTGATCCATGACTCCGTCTGGGGAGCCTTGCAGGAATTGGAGGAGAAGAGTAAAACCGTTGTCGTCCTGCATTACTTAAGCGAGTGGTCCATGAAAGAGATCGGACAGTTCCTTAATATGTCGGTATCTGCGGTTGAAAGCCGTATACGGCGTGCCAGAGAAGTTTTGAAACAGCATCTTGCCCGTGATTTCGAACATTATTTCCATACCCATCGTCTGGGGAGGGATTTCGAGCAGCAGGTCTTGGAGCAAGTCCTTAAGCGAGCCGGTCATTTCTATATTCCAGTCACGGATAAGAGGCAGGCGACCGCATGGTTTATCCTGCATTTTCATCTGGAAACCAGCAGGCACGGAAATCCGGTACTGGAATCCGGACAGGAATTGTATTTGCTCGAATGTCAGCATCACTCACCGGCCAGCATGCCAGTACTCACGTTCGAAGTAGCGAGCGTTGGGCAGTTAGGGCACCGGCTGCATCAACAGGGGGTTAGAAGCGAGCCGATCCGGGAGGATAATGTATTCGGCAAATGGCTGGCATTTTACGATCCCGATGGCAATAAGTATCTTGCGATTGAAAAACATGGATAAAAAATAGGGACTTCGTGACGGAATTGATCCGGCTCCATCGTCTATATATTGAAACCACATTAAACAAGAGGTGAATAGGATGACGACAGACAACCAATTAAACGAAGTGCCCAAGCTCCAATCCGTGAACAAGCCTTTGCTAAAGAAGGTTCATTGCAATTATCTCCCGGTAAGGAATCTTCCGCTGGCGGTAAAATGGTACTCTGAGCTATTTGGCCTTACTGTGAGAAAATGCGACGACACGGGCGCTATCCTGATCCTAGGGGACGGACAGTGGCTATTCCTGCTGGAAACGCTCGATAACCGAACAGCCAACTTTGTAACCAACCAATGGGATGGGGAGAACTATGAGATGTTTTCGTTAACCTTCGAGGTCGAGAACATTACCGAGCTGCACAAACGGCTGCGGGAGAACGGAGCAGAGGTCGAGCCGCTGGTTGATCACGGTTCCTGCGGATTGCAGTTCAAATTCAAGGATGTGGACGGCAACAAGTTTAATGTTTGGCAGGATGCACCCACGGGCTGACGGATAGAAGAATGGAATGGATAGGCAAGCGCTGGCTTTCATAAGGCAGATGGCTTGCCTTTTTTTTGTTGTTAAAGCGCCGGGGCCATCCTTGCTGCTGGGTCTGGCGCCTCTAATGTTACTCATAATCACGGGACAAGCGTCGTAAATGTAGGTGGTAGTCTAATTCTCCGGCAACGTTTACAATAGGGGATATAGGGATTAAATGCCAAGTGAGGTGATTGGATGGAATTCTACCGCTGCATGAACCATCCCGAGAGGGAGGCCGTCGCTCAGTGCACTCGCTGCGGGAAGCCAGTGTGTCAGGAATGCCATAATCCGGAGACAGGCCGCTGTCGCTACCGCTGCGGTGAGATGAACCCCGCTCCCGGCGTGCCGGGACGGCAAAGGAACGTATGGGTGACCGTGATCATCTCCATACTGGCCATTTTGGGCGGCCTTGCGCTGCTGCTGCTGACGATTTGCGGCGCAATCTTATTTTCTTATTAAAATAACGCGTGCCAATTTCCGGTTAGATTGCTTTTCCAATTCAAGTTTTGATATCAAGGAGTGGACAGATGGAGTTTCCTGTTTATGTGTACCTGGGTTCCTGGCGGATTCATCCGCACGTGCTGTTTGAATCGCTGGCCTACTTTCTCGGCTTCCGCGTGTATTTATGGACCCGCAGGCCGAGCGGCATGACGAAGCTGATGAGCCTGCAGATTCTGGCTGGAATCATTGCCGGCGCGGCCATTGGCTCCAAGCTGCTATTCTGGCTGGAGGATCCGGCCGCCACCTGGGAACAGCTGCGCCAATTCCATCTGCTGTGGGGAGGCAAGACGATTGTAGGCGGTCTTCTGGGCGGGTTGATCGGCGTTGAGCTGACGAAGCGCTTGGTGGGATGGAAG
This sequence comes from Paenibacillus sp. Dod16, assembly GCF_049893405.1. Lineage (NCBI taxonomy): Bacteria > Bacillati > Bacillota > Bacilli > Caryophanales > Paenibacillaceae > Paenibacillus > Paenibacillus sp. Dod16. Next base: position 132,172 of record NZ_JBNDYG010000007.1, on the reverse strand, counting down.
CATTCCACGGGCGATGATTTTGTTTATCCGCTGATGCTGGGCCTGGGACTCGGACGGATCGGCTGTTTTCTGACCGGTCTGGATGACCATACCTATGGTACGCCGACGACCTGGTTCACGGGTGTGGATTTTGGCGACGGGGTTTATCGCCACCCGACTCAGCTGTATGAGATCCTGTTCCTGATCGTGCTGGCCTTGCTGCTGCTTCCGCTGTACCGCCAAAGCCGTGGCAGATCCGCTCGCGAGGGTTACGTGTCCGGGCGGATGTTTCAATGGTTCATGGCCGGGTATCTGCTGTTCCGCCTGGTGATCGACTGGATCAAGCCGACGCCGCATCCTTACCTGGGACTGAACAATATCCAATTAGCCTGCATCGCGGGCCTCATCTATTATGCGTGGCTGATCGGCGGCAGAAACCGGCTTCGCCGATCGATGCCGGGTTCCCAACTTCCAAGCTGACCAAAGGAGTCTTGATTATGCCAAAAAACCGGCCTTATCTGTATCATGAACTGACCAACAGCATATGCACGACCTGTTACCGCAAAGTGGAAGCCAAGATCATCGAGGAGAACGGCATGATCTACATGCTCAAAAGATGCCTCGTTCACGGTCCGGAAAAAGTGCTGATCGCAACCGAGGCCGATTATTACCATCAGACGCGAAAGTTCATCAAGCCGTCCGAAATGCCGCTCGTCTGGAATACGCCGATCCGTTACGGCTGTCCTTACGACTGCGGACTCTGTCCGGACCATGAGCAGCACAGCTGTCTCACGCTGCTGGAGATCACGGACCACTGCAACCTGCAGTGTCCGATCTGCTTCGCGGAATCGTCGCCGCATCGCACTTCCTACAGGTCGCTTGCACAGATCGAATTCATGCTCGACCGGATCGTCGAGAACGAGGGGGAGCCCGACATCGTGCAGATCAGCGGCGGCGAGCCGACGACGCATCCGGATTTTTTTGACATCCTGGACATGTGCAAGAGCCGCCCCATCAAGCATATTATGGTGAACACGAACGGTATCCGCATTGCCCAGGACCGCGATTTTGCGCGGAGGCTCGCCGAATATATGCCCGGCTTCGAAATCTACCTGCAGTTCGACAGTTTTGAGGCGCATGTGCTGAAGGAGCTGAGAGGGGCCGACCTGCGGCGCATCCGCCAGCAGGCCATTGACCATCTGAATGAATTCAACATATCCACGACGCTGGTCGTCACGCTGAAGAAAGGCCTCAATGACGGCGAGATCGGAGACATTATTCAGTACGGACTTCAGCAAAAAGCAGTGCGCGGCGTGACTATTCAGCCGATTCAGGCCGCAGGCCGGCTGGAGGGGTATGATCCGGCAACCGATCGGCTGACCGTGAGCGAAGTCCGGCGGATGATCATCGATCAGTCCGAGGTGTTTACGGATGCGGACATTCTGCCGGTGCCTTGCCATCCGGATTGTCTGGCGATGGGCTACGCATTGAAGCTGGGCGGGGAAGTGCTGCCGTTGACGCGGATGATCGACCCGGAAATCCTGCTCGAGGGCGACAGCAACACGATTGTGTTTGAGCAGGATCCGGTCATCCGAAGCAAAATGTTCGAGCTGCTGTCAACGGGCCATTCGCCGCAATCCTCGGCGCTCTCCCTGAAGAGCCTGCTCTGCTGTCTGCCGCTGGCCGCCGTACCGGAGCAGATTACCTATGACAACGTCTTCCGGGTCATTATCATGCAGTTCCTGGATGCCCATAACTTCGATGTCCGCTCCGTCAAGAAATCCTGCGTCCACATCATGCATCCCGACGGACGGATGATCCCGTTCGATACCTACAACATGTTCTACCGGGATGACAAGGAAGAGCTGCTGAAGGAGCTGAAGGCAGAGGTTGCCACGGCCTGGGACCGGTAAGCCGTTCTAAGGCAATGCACACTCCATGCCTATGAAACGAAAAGTCGATCCGAGCTTACATAGGGAGGCGATACATTGTGCAGAACAATAGCCCTGAATTTGATAAGGTGTCTCCATTTCAGTTGGATCAGAACATGAAGATTGATAACGCCGGAGCGGACGAACGGTTATGGTATTCCCCATTGGAGGAGCCGTTCCGAGTATCGGGCTTTGCCTGGCTCGACGTTGAACATAAATATCGCAGGCTGCCTACCGTTCCTGATGTTCCCATAGGGCCGGAGGTGGATGCATTAGCGAACTGCACATCAGGTGGTCAGATCCGCTTCCGCACGAATTCGCGAAGCGTCTCGGTCCGCGTGCGGCTGACCGCAGGATCCGGCATGTATCACATGCCGCCAACGGGGGAGTGCGGAGTGGATGCTTATATCGGCGGCCCGGGCGAGTGGAAACATGCAGGAACGGCCCGTTTCCAGCCAGGTCAGGTAGAGTATGAGAGCAGTCTTGTCACTGTCGAGGACCGCAAAGTACGCTCGTTCCTGCTCAACATGCCTTTATACCAGGGCGTCGAGGAGATATGGATTGGACTTGAACCAGAAGCGGAGGTCTGGGCGCCGGAATCCTATGATTCTTCCAAAAAAGTGATTGTATACGGAACATCCATCACCCAAGGAGGATGCGCGTCGCGGCCCGGCATGTCGTACACGAATATCTTAAGCCGCAGGCTGCATCTGGAGTTTGTCAACCTGGGCTTCTCGGGGAACGGCAAGGGAGAGCCGGAGCTTGCCGAGCTGGCCGCCCAAATCTCGGAGCCGGCCTGCCTCGTGATTGATTATGAGGCGAATTGCGGGGGGACCGAAGCTTATCGGCAGACCTTGCCGCAGTATATCGAGACTTACCGGAAGTTCCATCCCCAGGTTCCCATCATCCTGGTATCCCGCATCCCTCATGGAGCCGAGTCGTTTATGCCGGAGTTTCGCGAAGGACGGCTGGTGCGGAAAAAGTTCCAGATGGATCTGATCCGGCAGCTGACCGAGGACGGAGACCATAACCTAACATTTGTGGATGGATCGGATTGGTTAGGTGACGATCCCGGGGAGACGACCGTTGATGGGGTTCATCCGACCGACCTTGGCTTCAAGCTGATGGCGGATGGGCTTGAGCCTGTGCTAAGGCAAGTGATTGGCGATAGAGCCGCTGCAGCAGGGCGATAGGGCAGCTAACCGTCCATAGGTTAGCGTATCGGTGTATGTAGGTGTATGTATGGAGATTCATTATCGCAATGAAACGTAAATAAGGTGAATCAATAAGTTACAAAGTCCGTTCCTGGTTGGAACGGGCTTTTGTCTGTGCCCTCGCCTAATTCAAAAACTTTTGATTGTTTGCCTAATAAATGGGATGTTATGATAACAAATAACTAATAAATAATAACTAACCGATTATGCTAAAGGATGTGTGCAGCTTATGGCAGGAAAAGTCACGATGCAGCAAATTGCCGATCATCTCGGACTTTCAAAGTTCGCAGTTTCTAAAGCGCTTTCAGGTAAATCCGGCGTCAGTCTGGAGACAAGGGAGAAAATCGTGAACGTCGCGACCCAACTCGGCTATTTTGCCAACAAGCCGCCGAAGGCCGGAGGCAAGAAAAACGAAACTAAAGCCAGCGGCACCCTTGCCGCAAGGGAGACCGTAATCGTGCTCGTTCCGAATGTCCGTTATCAGACACGCGATTCCCTGTATTGGGGACGAATTATCGATGGAATCACAAATGAGCTTGAGCTGAGGGAGACGGGGATGGTCATCGTGACCGACCAATTCAAGGACAGCTTTGCGAACCTGATTAATCCGAGCGGGGTGAGAGGCATCATCGGCGTCGGATTCATCTCGTCGCAGCTGCTCCTCGAAATCCGGAGCCTGGATATCCCCTTCGTATTGATCGATCATGAAGATCCGCTGATTCCGTCAGACTCCCTGTTCATGAACAATGTGGAGTGCACGAGACGGGTAACCAATTACTTGACGGGGTGCGGGCATCGAAAGCTTCAGTTTGTAGGCAACGTCCGGTTTTCGCGCAGCTTCACCGATCGTTATCAAGGGTACCGCTCCGTTCTCGGCGAGCAGGGGATCCCGCTGAATCAGAACGAGGAGCTGCTCAGCTTCGAAGGGGACAACCGTTCCGAAATGACGGAGGCGCTGGAGATGATTATAAGTCGAATGGATGAACTGCCGACCGCTTTTGTGTGCGCGAACGACTCCATTGCCATCTGCATTATGACGGTCCTTGGCAAGCTGGGTACCAAAGTGCCTGCCGATTGCTCGGTTACCGGCTTTGACAACATTGAGGATGCGGCTTTTGCGACCCCGTCGCTTAGCACCATCCATGTCAACAAGGAGGCGTTCGGACGCAGGGCGGTGGAGATGTTGATGAGACGGGTGGAGCAGCCGGATAGTCCGCTGGAAAAAATACTGCTTGCCGGCGACTTCATCCTCCGCGAATCCACGGCTTATGCCAAGAAGGTCGATTGAGATGAATATGCGCGGCTGCATTGCCCGTCTATGGAAGGAGCGGCCGGCCGGGCGTCTGGACCGGAAGCTGTTTGTGGTCTTTTTGTTTCTGATCATCCTGCCGATCGGACTCATCACGTATTTTGCGGCAGAACGCTATACGGCCACCATCGAGAATAATACGGTCGCCTACGTGTCCCAACTGTCGAGCAAAATGATGGGCAAGCTGGACGATTACGTGACCGATATGATGAAAATTTCGATCATTCCCTCGTACCTCAACGAAATTCAGTCAGGGCTAGAGCTGTCGAATCGGCATTACCAGGCGGAAGGGCAGCCGAAGGAATCGGCGAGCCTGAACGAGAGCGAGCTGAAGCTCCAGATCACGCGCAAGGTCGAGCGGAGCATCTATTTCATGAACAACATAAAGGAAGGCACGAGTAACGTGTATCTGTTCGACCTTTTCGGCAACCCGTACTATGTGGTCAAAAGCGGCGGGAACCGCTCGAATCTGCAGCAGTACTATGACAACTGGCGCAAGCTCGCCACGGCGGCCGGCGGCCGGCCCGTGCTGGTCAGCACGCAGGAGATTGCCGTGTCCGCCGGCAGCAAGCAGTATATGTTCACGGTCGTCCGCGACATTATCGATAAATCGTATCATTCCATCGGCACCATCGTGGTGGATGCCAACATCGGCGTGATCGAGAACATTGTCACCGACCTGGAGGAAACGACGCACGGCACCACCTTCATCTTGGACGACAACGGGACCGTAATCTATGACAGCGAGAAGAAATATTTGTCCCGCAGCATGACCGATAATGAGGCGCTTGCCCAGGCCACCGGAACCGAAGGGAGCTTTCGCCTTGACGTTGGCGGGGAGGAGCAGCTGGTCGTTTACCGGAAATCCGAGCAGACGGGCTGGCTGATCCTGATTACGGTGCCGGAGCGTCAGCTGATGCAGGATGCCCTTAAGACCCGCAAAATTACGATCGCTGCAGCTGTCGGCGTTACCAGCTTTGCCCTCATCATTTCCCTGATTCTGATTTATGCGCTGACAAGACCGCTGCGGTCCATCGTCCATCTGATGAAGCAGGTGCAGACCGGCAAGCTGGATGTGGTGTTCCCGGTCCGAAGGCGTGACGAGGCAGCGCTGATCGGCGTTTCGTTCAACCGGATGATGGCACGCATCAAACAGCTTATTGATGATATTTACACGATCGAGAAGCGGAAGAAGGAGGCGGAGCTGGAGCGCCTACAGCACCAGATCAATCCGCATTTTATCTACAACACGCTGGAGACGATCCGGATGACGGCCGTCCTTCATGATGATCATGAGGTGGGGGATATGGTTCAGCTGTTAGGCCAGCAGCTCCGTTACAGCATTCATGCCGGCAGCGAGGTCGTGGAGGTGAAGCACGAGTGGGAGCATGTCAAAGCCTACATCGAGCTGCTGAATTACCGTTACGGCGAGCGGTTCATGCTGACATTGCCGGAAGATCCGGCAGCTAATTCCATTAAGGTGATGAAGCTGCTGTTTCAACCGATTATCGAGAATGCCGTCAATCATGGCTTTGACGAGAACAAACCCGTGCTCCATCTGACCATTACCTATGCTATGGATGGCACGGACCATGTTTTTACCGTGACGGATGACGGGTTAGGCATGTCGGCAGAAGCGCTTGACAGGCTGCGCCACGTGCTGGATCAGGCGCAGCCTCAAGGTACGGACGGCCGGGGGGTCGGGCTGCGCAATGTGCATGAGAGACTTCAGCTCCGATACGGCAGACCTTACGGCCTTGCCGTAGACAGCGAGGAAGGGCAGGGCACTTCCGTTCGGATTACATTTCCCGCGGACCATACAGAAGAACCGAGAACAGGAGGACTTGCGAATGCTTAACATTGCAGTGGTGGATGATGAGGAACGGATCAGGTTAGGGCTGGGCAAGCTCATACAGGATGCAGGCGAGCAGTACCGCGTCGTGGGGACGTTCGCAAGCGGTCAGGAGCTGCTGGATCAATGGCATGAGCTGCAGCCCGATCTGGTCATTACCGATATCAAAATGCCGCAAATGAACGGGCTCCAGCTAATGGCGAATATCAAGCAGATGGCCTGCCATACCAAATTCGCCGTGCTGAGCGGTTATAACGATTTCGAATATGCCCGGACCGCCATGCGGCAGGGAGCCCTGGAGTATTTGCTCAAGCCGGTCAATATGAAAGAGCTGCTTCGCATGCTGGAGAACGTCGACGAGCTGGTCAAGGGCGAGCAGAACGAGCGCAAGCTGGAGTCGGACGATCTGGCGAGCTTCCTGTTAGGCGCGGATCAGCGAAAAATGCCGGGGCATTTGTTCGAGGAAGTCTGCGACCGACTGGATCAGCAGGCGCTGTTCCACGGATATTATGCGGTCATCCTGCTTCGCACATTCCCGGAAATCGTGGAAGAGAGGCTGCTTGAATGGACATCGGCTTGGGGGGCTGAGCGGAAAATTATCGACTGCGAAGGGGAACGGCAGGCGATCCTGGTGTCCATTGCAGAGTCCAGCCATGCGAATATCGTAAGGGAATGGGCTGCGATGCTCCTGCAGCAGCTTCCCGCGGGCACATCGGCGAAGGCAGGCATCAGCGGCGTGTTCAGTGGAAGCCGATGGCTGCCGCAGGCCTATAGGGAAGCCGCGAGCGTGCTGGAGCAGGCTTGGTACAGCGACGAAAGGCGCTGCTGTGGGGGTGAAGGCAGACCGCCGGTTCAGAAGGAAGAGCGCTACCGTCTTGTCCGTTCGCTGGATAAGCTGCTGCTTCCGGCACTGCGTGCCGGCGAGTATGCGCGCTTGCCGGCGGCGCTGCGGACATGGCTGGATGAGACGGCTTCCCTGCAGCCGGGCTGGGCCGAGCTGAGAGAGGTTTGTTTTGCCCTGGAGTCACATGTGGCGGAAGAGATGAAGCTGAGGGGCATTCCAGCAGGGGATGTGGATTGGAGCCTGGAGCCGGGGAACAGCGAGAATTGGCGCTCCTTCGCGGGCCAGCTGAAGATCGCTGTTGAGCAGGCTGCCGGGCTTCTGGATCAAGGGAAGAGCGAGCACCGGGCTGTGGAGACGATCAAAGTCTATATTCAGCAGCATTATACCGAGGAAATAGAGCTGCAGCACCTCGCCGATCTGGTCTATTTGACCCCGAGTTACTTGAGCAAGCTGTTCAAGACCGAGACGGGGGAGACGATTACCGACTATTGTATCGCCGTGCGAATCGAGCATGCCAAGCGGCTGCTGAAGGAGGATCACGGGCTCAAGACGTATATGGTCGGCGAACGCGTGGGCTACCCGGACCCGGCTTATTTTAATAAAGTATTCAAAAAAATGACCGGGAAAACTCCAAAAGAGTACCGTGATTTTGTTAGGTGACTGTTATCTAAACTGAGGACAATAAAAGCAAACAAAGTCTATTATTTTTCGGGGCGCTGTCTTTTATAATGATTGAAAACGGTACCATTTCATCCAGAAAGCGAGGAAGGGAATTGTTCAATTTCAGTTATAAAACGCAGCGCTATCTTATTCTGTTCGGTTTCCTTGCCATTCCGGTGCTCTTGTCACTGACCTTCTCTTATTATCCGGCACTATCGCTGTTGTATTACAGCTTGACGGACTGGTCGGGTCTCGGCTGGGATATGAACTTTATCGGCTTTGACAACTACGTCGAAATTTTTACGAAGCCTGAAGTGTTCAGTTCACTCAAGAACAATCTGTATTATCTGGTCGGGGGCCTCATCCAGGTCGTGTTTGCCCTCTATTTTGCCGTCATTCTGACAAGCAAGCTGAAGGGGAGAAACGGCTTCCGGGTTGCTTTGTTCCTGCCGTACGTGCTGCACAGCGTGGCCACGGTTATCATGTTCAAGAACGTATATCACATGGAGTACGGCTCTTTGAATACGCTGCTCGGCGCGCTTGGACTCGAATCCTTGCAGCAGAGCTGGCTGGGCGATAAGGGGATCGTGAATTTTGCCCTGGCGTTCATCTCGATGTGGAAGTACATGGGACTGAACATGGTTATTTTTATTGGGGCGCTCCAATCGATTCCGGGCGACCTGTATGAGGCAGCCTCGATTGACGGGGCATCGGGTTGGCAGAAGTTCCGTTACATCACACTGCCTAGCATCCGGGGCGTGCTGGAGCTGATGCTCATCCTTACCTTGACGGGCGCGCTCGAAGCGTTCGATATTCCGTTTGTGATGCTGCTCGGGGCGAACGATACGTCGACCTTCGTCATTAAGACGGTGGATACGGCGTTCAAGTATCAGAACTTTGGACTGGCTTCGGCGATGGCGGTTGTGTTGCTAATTATCGTGCTGCTGTTCATTGTCATCCAGCGGAAGCTGCTGTTCAGAGAGGAGAAGCAATCATGAGAAGGGAACGCTCGCTCGGCTTTACGATGTTCAACTATTTCACGCTGGTTGTCGCTTTGTTCGTGGTCTTTTTCCCGATTTACTCCATTTTTGTAGGGGCGTTCAAGACCCAGGTGGAGTATTATCAATCAGGCCTTAGTCTACCGGATAATTTTTTAAACTTCGAGAACTTTAAGCGGGTAATCGATATCGGGGATTTGGGACTTGGCTTTCGCAATATCCTGATCGTGCTGGTCATTTCGGTTGTCGGCAATATCCTGTTTGGCACCATGGTTGCTTATGCCGTCGGACGGTTTGAGTTCAAGATGAAAAAAGCCATCATGGGCATGTATCTGGTCGCTCAGGTCATCCCGATGGTCACGACACAAGTGGCTACCTTCAGCGTCATCCAGAGCCTGGGGGCCTACAACACGATGTTTGCGCCGATTCTGCTGTACTTAGGAGCCGACGTGCTCCAGATCGTCATCTATCTGCAATTCGTGAACAGCATCCCGCGGGATTTGGATGAGAGCGCCATGCTGGAGGGGGCGTCCTTGTTCAAAATCTACCGTTCCATCATCTTCCCGCTGCTTGCGCCAGCTACGGCCACCTTGGTCATTCTGAAGAGCATCTCGATCTACAACGATTTTTACACGCCGTACCTGTATATGCCGAGTCAGGACCTGAAGGTGGTGTCTACCGCGATCTATTCCTTCATCGGTCCGAACGCGGCGCAGCTGAACGTGATCTCGGCAGGCATTCTCATTATTTTCATTCCGACGGTCGTGTTGTTCTTGTTCATGCAGCGGTATATTTTTGCGGGGGTTACGAACGGAGCGGTCAAATAACGAACACTAGACGATGTAGAAGAGGAGACTCGATATATGAATTCGACAAACACGTGGACGGAAAAAGTATGCGGCATGACTTGGGGGTGGACCGGCGTACGGGGCTCCTGGACGGGACCCGAGGCGGAATTCTCCATGGAACGCATGGCGGACATGAACGTAAATTGGGTGGCCATTTCGCTGTCTGCCGTGCAGGCAACGCCGCAGTCGACGGAAATCCCGTTCCGGGAGGAACCGACGGTGACGGATGATGAGGTGCGATGGGCCATCCGCAAGGCGAAGAGCCTGGGCCTCAAGGTATGCTTGAAGCCGGTCGTGAACGTCGCGAACGGAACATGGCGAGCCCACATTAACTTCTTCGACGAAGAGGTTCCCGGTGAACCGAGCTGGGCCGAATGGTTCCGCTCCTATGGGGAATTCATTCGCCATTATGCCGAAATCGCGGAGGAAGAGCACTGCGAGATGCTGTGCGTGGGCTGCGAGATGGTGCAGGCCGACAAGCGGGATGCGGAGTGGCGGGCCCTGATTGCCGGKGTACGAAGCGTTTATAGCGGGCTGGTAACGTATAACTGCGATAAATATCAGGAGGAGCGCGTGGGTTGGTGGGATGCGGTAGATATCATCTCCTCCAGCGGCTATTATCCGATCGACCAGTGGGAGGAGCAGCTGGACCGGATCGAAGGCACGGTCCGCCGATGGAACAAGCCGTTCTTCTTCATGGAAGCCGGCTGCCCGAGCCGCGAGGGATCCCCGGCCCGCCCGAACGATTGGTCGCTGCCCGGCGGCCCGTCGGAGGAGGAGCAGCGGCGGTATTATGAAGCAATGTTCGCGGCCTGCGCCAAGCGGGATTGGATGCAGGGGTACATGCTGTGGGACTGGCCGGCACGGCTGTACGGTCTGGAGGAAGCGGCCCTGAACGATGATTATTGCATGTACGGCAAGTTGGCCGAGGAGACGGTGAAAACATTTTATGCTGCCGGAATTCGGGTTTAGATAGTTACCGGCTGGACTTACCGGGTTCGCCAGGTAGCTGAGCTTAAGAATATAGGGTTGGTATCGCACCGCTTGCTTCTTTAGACGCGCGGTGCGATTTTGCTATAGTTAAGGAGATATTCTGGAACCTAACAAGAAAGTGATATGTTAGCATAATTTATGACAATAAAAACAAAAACACTTCATTTGTTTTGGGCGTGTTAGCGATTATTATTTGGAATGTAAGCGATATCAGTAAGCGCTTCATGAGAAAACAGGAAGCGTAATACATTCATAGTACAGGGGGAAGACGAAATGAAAAAAAGATTCACGATGGCACTGCTTCTGCTCTTAACCGTATCATCCATTTTGGCCGCCTGCGGAGGAAATAAAACGAATAATGCAGGCACTGAGACGCCGCCGAGCAATAACGCAGGCAGCGAGCCGACCGAGGCATCCGGCAAAACGGAGCTTGGCGGCAAGCTGAAGGTGCTGACGCACCGAACCGACCTGGTGAATGACGGCACGCTGGACAAATACGTGGAAGCATTCAAAGCAAAATATCCGAAGGCCGAAATTGAATTCGAAGGATTGACGAACTATGCGACGGATATTCAGGTCCGTCTGACCACGGGAGAAGCCGGCGACGTGCTGATGATTCCGACAGGCCTTGCCACCTCGGAGTACAGCAAGTATTTTGAACCGCTGCCGGATGCGATGTTTGAGGATGTCTATTTTGCGGACAATACCCTCTTCGAAGGGAAACGCTATGGGATCTCCACGGGCGTGAATACGCAAGGGATTGTGTATAACAAGAAAGCATTCGAGGCTGCGGGCGTCGACAAAGTGCCAACCACGCTGGATGAGCTCTACGGGGCTGCGGAGAAGCTGAAAGCGGCGGACATCATTCCGCTGTACATGAACTTCGGGGCTCAATGGACGATGGGCAACTGGGCGGATAACTCCGCATGGTACGTGAACGGGGATCCGCAGTTCGCCTCGAAGCAGGTAGCCGAGGAAGCGCCGTTCCAGGTGGATAATGCTTGGGGAATCCTTGCGAATATTGGACGCACCTTCGTGCAGAATGAATGGGTAGAGAAAGACCTGTACACGAACAACTGGGAGATTTCGAAGGGCGAAGTGGCTTCCGGCAAAGCGGCGATGTACTTCCTGGGCAACTGGGTAATCCCGCAGGTGATCGGCGCAGGAGCAGCTTCGGAGGACATCGGCTTCTTCCCGCTCCCGTATGATAATAGCGGCAAGTACAACGCACCGCTCGGTTCGGATTATTTCATCGCCGTCAGCAAAGATAGCAAGAACAAAGAGCTTGCCACGGCTTGGGTCGATTTCTTCGTGAAGGAATCCGGCTATGTGGAAGATTCCGGCTTCATGCCGATCATCAAGTCGGCAGAGTCCTCCATCTCGCAGCTTGCCGAATTCCAATCGTTCAAACCGACGTTGATCGAGAGTGAAGCGACCGATCCGAAGTTTAACGAAATCGCCAATAAAGCACAAATCGGTATTGGTACTGGCGATTATGTTCAGGAATATATTGTGGCAGACGATCTGCAGGCTGCGTTCGACAAGCTGAATGCGAAGTGGAAGGAAGCCAAAACCGCACTGGGCTATTAATCTGGAGGAACCAGCAGGTTCAGCCGTAGTGCTGCTCGTGCTCGAGCGGCCTTATCCTGAGGTGATCAGGATAAGGCCGTTTCGTTACGAGTATAGATGGATTGAAGAGGAGGCGGATATATGAAGAGGATATTGTTGCTGGGCGATTCCATCCGGGAGGGATATGAGCCTTACGTTAGAGAAAGGCTGGCAAGCCTTGCAGAAGTCGTGGCACCGGGGGAGAACGGGCGCTTCTCGTTTTATACGCTGTGAAGGCGCTTGTGCCGATGGGCATTACGATTCATGATCTGAATGCCAGGGTCAAAGAGGATCTGAGCGGTTATTTGTCGGATGACCGCCTTCACTTGAATCAGGAAGGATACCGGATGTGCGCCGACTCGGTGGTGGAGATGCTCGGTCGCTATCTGTGACGTTTGGGCCAGGCCAATGAGCCTTAAGGCGCGAATCTATGGAATCTTTACCAAAAATGGCATAAGTCTATTATAGGTTCTAACAAATTTGTTACATCCTACTTGCGTTAAGACGATATTATAGAATAATATGAAGGGGCGCGGCTTTCATAGAGGGAACCCGCGCTTTTTTGCTATCTAACTTGCCTGGACACCTTCTTATCGGAAGCCCCCCCTGTAAGAGAGTGTTATGACGCGGAAGGCCGGCATGCCTTAAGGGTCTACAGGCTTGGGATGCGCATTTTCATATTTTCCATGTATAATAGAAGAAATCATTCAAATAGGAGCTAGGAAATGAAAAAGCTAGGAAGAAACGATCTATGTCACTGCGGAAGCGGGAAAAAGTACAAAAGATGTTGTCTTGAAAGAGATGAACGCACGGTATACGGTAAAGTCATCCAGTTCCCTGGTGCGAGAGCAGCAGATCCTAAGCTACAGGTCGATCAATTGCGGCAGATGATTAACGACAAGCTGGGATGGATGGACTGGAACGCTGATGAGCATCGTGAGCTTGCAGAGTCTGTGTTTCCTCAAATCTGCCGGGATTACGAATTGCAGGATGATCAGCAGCTGTTTCAAGTGTTCAGCCTTCTGATGGTCTGGAACAGCTTCTCCCGAGAAGCCAATCCGAAGTACCGCAAACAGGGCGGATATGCAAGTGCGTTAGAATATATAGTAACTTCATCGCTTAACATTTCAACAACGAAGTCTGATATCGCGAAGAAGCATGAGGTTTCCGTTGCTACATTGACCCGCAACAGCGGTCAGATTCAAGATTTCATGGATGGCGTAGCTGCATCCGGCGACGACGCGAACGTCGAGGATGAGGAATCCGATAGCGAAGTGGACAAGGACTTGTCCTTGGGACGCTAGCACTGCCAAAGTGAGGCTCCATAGCATGAGTGCGGCATTTGCGCATTCGGTTTCATAGCTGTGACCGCTCCCAAGTGGAGCGGTCATTTTGCGTTAATCACCCAGTCGAATTCAAAGATGTTTATACAAGTTAATCCTATGTGGTGGATTAATCAGTTTGTGATATGATTTAAAAGAGAAACGGTATTCAACGACAATAAGTTGGAGGTTGTGGCTATGAAAAAGGATAAACAATTAACCAAACTTATTAGGCTGACTGGCGAAAGAGCAAGACTTGAGGCCAAAGTAAACGAATCTTATGTTGTATATAAAGATGATTTTGGCAAACTGGTAAGGGAGTATTCTAATGGGGAGAAGGAATATGTCTCGGGAAAAGACAGTTGAACCAACAACGATGTTTGTTTTTGCCGGAAACAATGGGAGTGGGAAGAGTACGATTCGTAATCTCATCATCGACCGAATTGGGGTGAGTGTAAATATTGATCCCGATGCACTGGCTAGGCGTCTGAGCCCGGAGCAACCTGAATCAGCCCGCGTTTCAGCAGGAAAAGAGGCAATAAAATTAGCTCGAGAATGCCTACAATTTCAACGGGATTTCTCCATAGAAACGACACTCTCGGGTGGGTACGCCATTAGGCTTATGAAGGAAGCAAAAGCAAATGGTTTCCAGGTCACCATGTTTTATGTAGGCCTTGGTGATCCAAATCTTAATGTTGAACGAGTAGCCGGCAGAGTTCGTAATGGGGGTCACCACATCCCTGCCAAAGATATCATGCATCGGCATCATTCTTCTATGCAAAATCTTCTCCAATACTTGGGCCTGGTTGATCATCTACTAGTGATAGATAATAGCGCACTAAGTGGAGAAATTGTTCTGGAAGCAGAATTCGGGATAATTAAGCATAGGGAAATTAATTTGCCGAATTGGGTTTTACCTATCGTTAATCAACTGAAAGCGTTGGAAAATTAAATCAAAAAAAATTGTACTAAACAAATACCATACGCTCAAGCCGCTCCCATTCAAACGGAGCGGTCATTTTGCGTTAATCCATAAACCGGCGTTTCCGTAAGTCTGCTATCCGACCTAGGCTGAAGCTTTGCGTGAACCCGTCAGCAGCCAGCCCAATGCAATGCCGTATAACAGATGACCGGCCAGCCAGAATAGGAGGGCAGCGAGGTCAGTTAACTCCGGCGTACGGTTCGACAAAACGGTAGTCGGATACAGGAGCAGTCCTACGGCCAGACATACCAAGGAAACCCAAGACAAACTTCGCCCCCGAGGCCAGTTCTTTGACTTCAGAAAGATGGCTAGAAGAATGCTCAGCAGGACGGAGATGACGAGGTGTAGCACAAACTCGATCAGTTCGGGGAGCCTCAGCTCCTTCAGGACAGGCACGTAATCGACGTTCAGGAGCAGCGTATAGACCTTCAGCGTGGTGATATGCTCGATGATCTTGAGGAACAGCCCGAGAAGAATGCCCGCCGCGATGCCTGCCCAGACCGGTCCGTTCAACCTGAATATACTCCACATGAACGACGCCCCCTTTTGTGTTCATTGTATAATACCTGTCGATCCGATGTGAAACGAATATTCGCTGTGCAACATTGGAACGAATCGAGCGAGTACGAGGGCAGGCAGATATATGTACATATAAAATAACCGGATTCCTCCTCCATATACGGGGGAAAATTCCGGTTATTCGCGTCCTCTGTTATTTCACACGGCGCTTTGCAGCAGCAGGGAGCCGGGCAGTTCGATCCGGTATCCTTTGACAAGATGTTCGCCGTTGAACGTATCCGTGTCGTATGCCCGCTCAAAGCCGAGCCGCTCGTAAAGCTTCACCGCAGAGGCCATCATGTCGGAGGTATGAAGATTCAGTGTGGTTGAGCCGAGCTGGATCGATCTGCGGGCAGCCTCTTGAATCAGAAGTGTGGCAATGCCTCGTCCCCGGAAACCTGGAGATACGGCAAGAAGACGGATAATGGGGGAGTGAATTCCCATTTCCGGTTTTCCGTAAGCGTCCTCCGAGGAGAGGAAGAGCTGGACGCTGCCGACGATTTCCCCGGCAAGCTCGGCGACGATCCGGGCATGCGGCGCATGGCTGTACGCGGAATTCCTGATGGAATCCCGATACTCCTCCCATCGTTCCGTTGACAGATCGAAGGCATACTGCTGATAAGATTCCAGCATCACAGCCGCAACAGCCTCGCATTCCCAATCATGTGCATCCCGTACGATCACTTCTTGCATTGAATTCATCGCTACCACTCCTTTTTACGGTGTTTATAACTTCAGAGGATACGGTCATATCCTGATAAGGTGAGATTAGTATAGCAGTTTATCTCATTAATCACATCGGAATACAAATAACATTAATCCCCTCATTAAAAAAATCTATAAGCATATTTGGATTGACAATAATTTGCCAACTGCCTAAGATAAGGATAATTTATAAGGAAATTGCGGTCATAAAACCACCTATATTCATTGGAATAGTAAGTATAATAGTAATAATAATATCATGATGTTTCCGGAGGTGTTAGCTTGAACATCGAAAATATCGAGGCTTTTGTCTACATCCATCACTACGGCAGCTTCAATAAGGCGGCAGACGTCCTGTTTCTGTCCCAGCCGACGGTGACCGCACGCATCCAGTCGCTGGAGAGAGAGCTTGACTGCAGGCTGTTCGACCGTTTAGGTAAACAGATTCATCTGACCGACAAAGGCAAACAATTTCTTCCCTATGCTCAGCAAATCCTCCAAACCTTCCAAAAAGGGAAGCACCACCTTCAATCGAAAGCATCCATGCCCAATGAGCTCAGAATCGGAAGCACGGTTTCGGTATCCAATTACTTAATGCCTAATCTGCTTATGGTGCTCAACCGCCGGTTTCCCGAGATGAACTTCAAGCTGACAACAGGTCCTACAGAAGAGTTGGCCGGCAAACTATCATCTAAGGACATCGATCTGGCTTTCGTTCGCAAGCTGATGAATCCGGCGTTTCAATCCTATCCGTTCTTCGAAGACCCCATCCGCCTGTACGTATATAAGGATCATCCCCTCGCTGCGGCCGGGAGAGCCTCCATTCGGGATATTCGGCGCGAGACGCTGGTCTTCTTCGAATGCGGTTCGCTGGACTGGCTGCGGATTCACCGGGCATTCGAAAGTCTGGAACAGCCGCCGAACATCGTGTTTCAGGTGGATAATTCCGAGACGGCGAAGAAGCTCGTGCTGGGGCGGGCGGGGATCTGCTTTCTACCGGGGCTGTGCGCTCAGCAGGAGGCAGCCGAGGGAAGTTTGATTCCCGTGGATATTGCCGAAACGGCAGGCATTTCCCTGCAGACCCATCTCATCTCCTTGAACGGGCAGAATAATGAGTTTCTGGATTCCTTGCTGGAGCTCGGTCGGGAATTGTCCTATTGATGATTTACATGGATGAATAGAAAAACTCTATTAGACGCGTTTTCCAAATCGCGGTAAAGTTAGTGACAACATAATTCTTACTAAATCTATAGGAATTATTAAATTAGGATGGGGACAAGATCGAAAGGGGATGAGGTCGTGAAGAAATCAATCGTGGCAGCCGTTGTCATGGCGTTGGCAGGGGTGATCGCCGGGTGCGGAGCAGACGCGAAGAGCGGAGAGGCGCAAAAAGATAGCACGGTGAACAAGGCGGAAGGAAAAGTAACAAAGATTGTGGTTGGCACGGGCACGGCCTTTCCGAGGATTTGCTTTATTGACGAGAATGGAAAGCTGACCGGCTTTGACGTTGAGCTGGTGCGGGAGATCGATCAGCGTTTGCCGGAGTATGAGTTCGAGCTGCAGACGCAGGAATTCTCCAATCTGCTGCTGAGCCTGGAAACGAAGAGGATCGATTTTGTGGCTCACCAGATGGAGAAGAATCCGGAACGAACCGAAAAGTACCTGTTCAATAAAGAGCCTTACGCCTATTGGCGAAATAAAATCATTGTTGCCAAGGAGAACGACTCCATTCAATCACTGGATGATTTGAAAGGGAAGAAGGTATTGACCGGTGCAACCAGTGCGGCTGCTCAGATTCTGGAAAACTACAACAAGGACCATAACGATACGATCAATATTGTCTATCAGAACGGTGCGGCGAATGATACCGTAATTACGACGGGCCGTGTGGATGCAACCGTTGGGGCGGACTTTACGCTGCCGCTGATCGATCCGCAAGGAAAGCTGAAAACAACGGGTGATCACCTGTCGGAGGCCGATATCCTGTTCGTATTCCGTAAGGATGACCCGGACAGCCAGAAGCTGTCGGATGCGGTTGATGATGCGATCAGAGAGCTTAAATCGGATGGGACGCTGACCAAGCTGAGCAAGGAATGGCTGGGCGACGACTTCACGTCGTCGAATCCATGACGCGATAACCATACAGGAAGGGAGAAGGATTCATGGGGGCACCGTTCGATTTCACGTATGTGCTTAGCTTTTTGCCTAAACTCTTGTCGACCTTAGGCGTCACGCTGCTGATCGTGGCAGGCTCTCTGCTGGTGGGGATCGTCGTCGGTTTTCTGGTGGCCCTGCCTCGCCTGTACCGGATCCCGGTGCTGGACACGTTCTCCAAGGTGTACATATCGTTCTTCAGGGGAACGCCGATCCTGATCCAGCTCTTCTTGTTCTATTACGGTCTGCCGGAGATGCTGAAGCTGGTTCATATCGACATGTCCCGGGCGCCCGTCATAGTATTCGTGATCCTGACTTACGGGCTTCATACCGGAGCTTTCATGTCGGAGATGATTCGGGCATCGGTAACGGCGGTGGACAGAGGCCAGGTAGAGGCAGCATATGCCATGGGGRTGAAGGGACATCAAGCCTTCCTTCGGATCGTTCTCCCCCAGGCGCTCGCGATCGCCGTTCCTGTATTTTCGAATATGGTGATTGCCCTGCT
Organism: Paenibacillus sp. Dod16; assembly: GCF_049893405.1. NCBI lineage: Bacteria > Bacillati > Bacillota > Bacilli > Caryophanales > Paenibacillaceae > Paenibacillus > Paenibacillus sp. Dod16. The sequence goes on along the minus strand of NZ_JBNDYG010000007.1, from coordinate 113,710 downwards.
GAAGGATACCTCGCTGGCGTTCACCCTTGGACTGATGGAGATGACAGGAAAAGCGCAAACCCTGGGCAATATCACCCAGCATTTTATCGAGGCCTATCTGGCGCTGGCAATCATCTATCTTGTCATCAGCTTTACGCTGGAGAAACTGCTGCTGCGAGCGGAGCGGAGCCTGATGCGTCATGAGGTTCCGGAGTCGGCGGCCCGTAAAAGATTCCGTATGCAAAAGAAATGGTCCTACCGCCGCATCATTGCCGGAATGAGAGCTGAAAAAGGAGGTGCGGAGCTGTGAAAATCGACCCATCCTTCATATGGACCGCATTCGTAAACCTGCTGTCCGCGATCCCGACAACGCTGTTAATCACCGCCGTATCGGTATCGGTTGGATTCATGATCGGGTTAGTGGCGGCGTTTGTGCGGATCTATAAGGTGCCGGTGCTCAGCCAGATCGCCACCGTCTACGTGACCTTTATCCGGGGCACTCCCATGCTGACGCATCTGCTGCTGATCTATTTCGGCCTGCCGGTGCTGGTGGATGCGCTGTCCGCCCAGATGAGCTGGGGCTTTAAGTCATCCTCCATCCCGATGATCTGGTTAGCGTTCATATCGTTCTCCATTACAGCAGGGGCGTATATGTCGGAAGTGATCCGCTCCGGACTTCTCGCGGTCAACCGGGGGCAGCTGGAGGCAGGTTATTCGATCGGCATGACGACCTGGCAGGCGCTGCGCAGAATCGTATTCCCCCAAGCCTTGGCGGTCAGCTTGCCGAATCTGTCCAATTCGGTGATTGGTATGCTTCACGGTTCAACCTTGGCTTTTACCGTGTCGGTTGTGGATATTAATGCGCAGGCGCAGATCGTGGCATCGACCAATTGGAAGTTCTTCGAATCGTATCTGGCGGCGGCAGCTATTTTCTGGGGACTTACGCTCCTCATCGAGAGACTGACCGCAATCATTGAGAAACGAATCAATCTGTACAATCGGGGGGGCGTCGCATGATTCAACTAACCGGAATTTCAAAGTCCTACGGCAAGAACGCGGTGCTGAAATCGATTGATCTGACGGTAAACAAAGGGGAAGTGGTGGTGATTCTGGGGCCGAGCGGTTCGGGCAAAACCACGCTGCTGCGCTGCGTGAATTATCTCGAGAAGCCGAATGGGGGCGAGATAACCATCGGCGATTACCGGCTCGATTGCAAGCGGGCCACGAAGAAGGAGATTCACGAACTCCGCCAGCGATCGGCGATGGTGTTTCAGCAGTACAATCTGTTCAAACATAAGACGGCGATCGAGAACGTGATGGAAGGCTTGATCGTCGTCAAAAAAATGCCGAAGGCCGAGGCAAGGCAGAAGAGTGTCGCCCTGCTCGAAAAAGTCGGTCTTGCCGATAAGCTGGATGCCTATCCGAGCCAGCTCTCGGGCGGACAGCAGCAGCGGGTGGGCATTGCCAGGGCACTGGCCCTGGAGCCGGAGGTGATCCTGTTCGATGAGCCGACGTCAGCGCTCGACCCGGAGCTTGTGGGCGAGGTGCTTGCCGTCATTCGCAAAATCGCGAAGGAAGGGATCACCATGATCGTGGTGACCCATGAGATGGGCTTCGCGAGGGATGTGGCGAACCACGTTGTGTTCATGGACGAAGGCGTGATCGTGGAGCAGGGGCCCCCGTCCGAGCTGTTCCATCATCCGCGGGAAGAACGAACCAAGCAGTTTCTGAAGCGGATCACGCCTGAGTTTAACTATAGCATTTAGGAGGTTGACGAATATGGGGATTACGATAAGCGTGCTTGACCAAAGTCCGATGTATCCGGGGGAAACGGCAGCGGAGGCGTTCGCGCACACCGTGCTGCTTGCCCAAAAGTCGGAGGAGCTCGGCTTCCGGCGCTTCTGGGTTTCCGAGCATCACGATTCGGACCATGTGGCAGGGTCTTCGCCGCCGGCGCTTCTGGGTTTCCGAATCCGCGTGGGATCCGGCGGCGTCATGCTGCAGCATTACAGTCCCTACAAGGTAGCGGAGAATTTTAACGTGCTGGCCGCGCTCGCGCCGGGACGCGTGGATCTGGGCATCGGGCGCGCGCCTGGCGGGTTGCCGCGCAGCACGCAGGCACTGCAGCGGGGCGTGCAGGAGGACGCGTCATTAACGGATAAGATCGTCGAGCTTCGAAAGTTTGTGCACAATACGCTGGAGGAAGACCATCCGTTAGCCGGGCTGCGCGCCGCTCCGCTGCCGGAGACCGCCCCCGAGCTGTACGTGCTGGGGGCAAGCGCGGGCAGCGCGGAAATAGCGGCCGGACTCGGTCTGCCCTATGTATTCTCCCTCTTCATCAACGGGGAGGAATCCGCGGCGTTGGAGGCCATTCGCGTTTACCGAAGCACATTTGACTATACCTATGGCAGGGAACCGGAAATTCTTGTCGCTCTATCCGTAATTGTGGCCGATACGGAGGCGGAAGCGGCGGAGCTGGCAGGGGCAATGAAGCTGGTGAAGATTCATTTGGCCAGCGGCCGGACGCTGACGCTGGGGACGAGGGAACAGGCGGAAGAATTCGGACGCCAGGCAGGCGAACCGTATACGATTGAGGAACAGGAACCGTTCATCACTAAAGGGACGAAGGAGACCGTGCGTGAACAGCTGCTCCGGCTTCAGCGGGCTTCGGGTGTTGACGAAATCATCGTCACCAGCAACATCCAGCCCTTTGCCAAGCGAATCCGCTCATTCGAGCTGCTGAGTGAGGCGTTGGCTGAGGTTCCTGCCGAAGCATAAGGGAATCGTCGATGGGCACGTGACTATTTAGGAGGTTTTACGCATGCCAAACCATGTTTTATCCACGGACATAGACATTCAGCGAATTATTGAGATCCGGCGTCATCTGCACCGATACCCGGAGCTGTCGAACGAGGAGTTCGAAACGACGCAGCTGATCAGGGGCTGGCTTGAGGAAGCCGGGATACGGGTGGCGGAGTATCCGCTCGCCACAGGCATAATCGCCGAAGTCGGCGGACTTCAAGAGGGGCCGATCATTGCGCTGCGAGCGGACATCGACGCCCTGCCGATCCAGGAAGAGACGGGGCTTCCGTACGCCTCGACGATTCCCGGCAAGATGCATGCCTGCGGGCACGATTTTCATACGGCTGCCCTGATCGGGACGGCGTATGCCCTGAAGCAGCGGGAACAGGAGCTGAGAGGAACCGTGAGGCTGATCTTTCAGCCGGCCGAGGAGAAAGCCAAGGGCGCGAGGCAAGTCATCGACAGCGGGGCGCTCGAAGGCGTGCAGGCGATCTTCGGCATGCATAACAAGCCGGACCTGCCTGTCGGCACCATCGGCATTAAGGAGGGACCGCTAATGGCCGCCGCCGACGGCTTCGTGGTTGAGGTGGCGGGGAAGGGGTCCCATGCGGCCGTACCCGAAGCGGGCCTTGACCCGATCGTGACCGCGTCGCATATCATTACGGCCCTCCAGTCAATTGTAAGCCGGAATGTGAGCCCCTCGAAGAGCGCCGTCATCAGCGTTACGAAGCTGCATAGCGGGACCGCGTGGAATGTGATTCCGGATAAAGCGCTGCTGGAAGGCACCATACGTACCTTCGATGACGACGTCAGGCAACAGGTGCTTGAACGATTCAACCAGGTGGTTCAAGGCGTGGCCGCAGCTTTCGGAACGACGGCTGCCGTGCGCTGGATCGAGGGACCGCCGCCGGTCCATAGTGACCGCAGGCTGGCGGAGCTCGGTTATATCGCCGCTGCCGAAGCGGGATATGAGGCGGTGATACCGGTTCCTTCGCCGGCCGGAGAGGATTTTGCGGTGTACCAGCGCGAGGTTCCCGGGTTGTTTGTTTTCATGGGGACGGCGGGCGAGCAGGAGTGGCACCATTCGGCATTTGATCTGGATGAGCGGGCGATTCCGGTCAGCATCGACTTCTTCACGAGGCTGGCGGAGCGGGCGCTCGGGCATTACCGCTCCGGCGGGGAGACTTCGCTATCGCCATCGGTATCACCCTCGCCCTCGGCAGCACCATCGCCATAAGGAATACCTTCTGTTGCTGTCATCTGAAAGGAAGCACCGGTTTATCTATCAAGCTTTACCGTTATGATGCCCGGAACATGAACCTTGCGCGGGATGTGAAGGAGCTTTTTGTTATTATTTCTGTCGGCAGGTCATAATCGAGTTTGTATTGGAGGAGATCGAATGAGCGAATTCCTTATCGAAGCTTTTGTTAATACCCATGATCAACTGCTGGCCGCCGTCGCCGACCTTAGCGAGGATCAGCTCCAATGGAAGCAAGCCCCGCACATATGGAGCGTGCAGGAGGTGCTCTCTCATCTGGTAGATCACAGCATCGTGGTTTCGTTCCGGATTCGGGATATTCTGGCCGGGACGACGACCCAGCTGCCCGGGTTCAATCAGGATGCCTGGGTCAACGGCCAATATTCGAACGAAGGCAGAGCCGAGGATATATTGGAAGCATTCCGGGCGCTGCTGCACTATAACAGCTTGCTGCTTCGCCGCTTGAGCGGGGCCGATACGGCCAAAACCGGCATCAATATCAAAGGGGAGACCGTCAGCGTCTCAGATATCGTCAATGGTTTTACCCGCCACGTACAGAATCATCTCGGGCAGATCGAACGCATTAAACTGGCTGCCGCTCCGGTGTGAGACGAGGGCGCCAATATCTGTAAGGAGGAATGGAATATGGCAAAGCAAAGACAATTGAAACTGGGGGCGCTCCTGCACGGCGTGGGGGGAGGAACCTCCATGTGGCGGCATCCGGACGCGCAGCCTGACGCAAGCGTTAATTTTGGGCTGTATAAGCAGTGGGTTCAGAAAGCCGAAGAGGGCAAGTTCGATCTGATCTTCATTGCGGACGGCTTGTATATCAACGAAAAATCAATCCCGCATTTTCTGAATCGCTTTGAGCCGATCACCATTCTGAGCGCACTAGCCGCCGTCAGTAAAAACATCGGTCTAGTCGGTACGTTATCAACCTCGTACAGCGAGCCGTTCACCGTTGCCCGTCAGTTCGCTTCGCTCGACAAGATTAGCGACGGACGGGCAGGCTGGAACATCGTCACTTCTCCACTGGAGGGCTCCGCCCTGAATTACGGCAGGAAGGAGCATCCGGAGCACGATAAGCGATATCGGATCGCAACGGAGTATTTGGAGGTGGCCCGGGGCCTATGGGATTCCTGGGAGGACGATGCTTTCGTGCGGAATAAGGAGACGGGCGTTTTTTTCGATCCCGAGAAAATGCACACGCTGAATCACGAAGGCGAGTTCTTCTCCGTGAAGGGGCCGCTGAACATCGCCCGTTCCAAGCAGGGACAGCCGGTTATATTTCAAGCGGGATCGTCCGAGGTCGGCAAGAACTACGCCTCCAAGGAAGCCGATGCCGTATTCACCGGTCATGAGTCCGTGGAGGATGCGGCAGCCTTTTATCAGGACGTGAAGGCGCGGGCGGCGGGATTCGGCCGGAATCCGGACGAAGTGCTGATCTTCCCCGGCATCAGTCCGATTATCGGCAGCACGGCCGAAGAGGCCGAGCGCAAATATGAGGAGGTAGCCAGTCTGGTGACCATCGAGAATGCCCTGGATTACCTCGGCCGCTTCTTCGAGCATCACGATTTCTCCCAGTACCCGCTGGATGAACCGTTCCCTGAGCTGGGTGACTTGGGCAAGAACAGTTTCCAGAGCGGCACTGACAAAATCAAAAGGGATGCCAAGGAGAAGGGGCTCACGCTCCGGCAAGTGGCGCTGCAGTCGGCCACGCCGCGCGGCGGGTTTATCGGCACGCCGGAGCAGGTGGCAGACAAGATCCAGGCTTGGTTCGAAGCAGGCGCGGCCGACGGCTTTATGATCACCGCGGCGGTGCCGAACGGGCTGGAGGATTTTGTGGACCAAGTCGTGCCGATTCTGCAGGAGAGAGGCCTCTACAGAACCGAGTACGAGAGCGACACGCTGCGCGGCAATTTGGGATTGCCCGTGCCCGAGAACCGGTACAGCAAAGGTAAGGCAGTTGCTGCACGTTCATAATAGGGAGCAGTGGGCATGACGGCAGCTGTAGAACTGGATGAAATGATGGATTTTGCGGGGGAGCTTCATGAAGAGCTCTCCAGGATCCGGAGGGACCTTCATCAGCATCCCGAGCTCCTGTACGATGTCTTCCGCACTTCGAAGCTTGTGGCTGATCTCTTGGAGTCGTGGGGGATTGAGGTTAGGCGGAATGTGGGCAGACATTTCGGGATGGGGATCATCGGTACGCTTCATGGAACGGCCGGCAGCGGACCGACCCTTCTGCTGCGAGCCGACATGGATGCCCTGCCGATCCGGGAGGAGAACGACGTGTCTTACCGATCGAAACATGAAGGGGTGATGCATGCTTGCGGGCATGATGCCCATACCGCAATGCTGCTGGGCGCGGCGCGGACCTTGGCACACTATCGCCATCGCGTCCGCGGCACGATCCGCTTTGTCTTTCAGCCTGCCGAGGAAGGGGCTCTACCAAGTCCGCTAGACGGACGGCTGCTGTCGGGCGGGCGCGATATGATTGAAGACGGCGTGCTGGAGCATGCGGATCAATGTTATGCCCTCCATGTGATGCCTGAGCTGCCTGTCGGTTCGTTTGGCGTCCATACCCGCTATGCCATGGCGGCATCAAGCCATTTTAGAGTGCATTTCCATGGGACCCCGGGGCATCACAGCTCCCCTCATCTGGCTACGGATGCCCTCCAAATGGCAGCCCGGTACGTAACGGAGGCCAACAGCTTGATGGCCAACCGGGTGGATCCCTCTGAACCAGCCGTGCTGGCATTCGGGACGCTTCAGGCAGGCACCGCCATCAACGTCATCGCTGCGCACAGTGAGCTTGCGGGAACCTTTCGGGCGTTTCGGAAGGACACCGTGGCGGCGATTACGGAGGGCTTAAGGCGCCTGGCCGCCTCCATTGCGGACCAAGCAGGCGGCAGCTATAAGCTGGAGCTTCGTGAAGGGATGGCCGTGGTCAACGACGGAACCGCGCTGCGTCGTATGACGCAAGCCGCAGGGCAAGTGCTGGGCGAGGAGCAAGTACATGTGCTCCATCCACCCAGCCTGGCAGGCGAGGATTTTGGTTGGTACCTGGATCAGGTCCCGGGCGCTTTTGGATTCATCGGTTGCGGGAACCGGGATCGGGGGATCGTCCATGCGATTCACCAGCCCCGATTCGATGTGGATGAAGCTGTCCTGGTGCATGGGACGCGAATATGGGTGCGCCTAGCCCTACATGACGTTAACGAATAAGGAGGAAATCATGACGAAAATCGCCTTTATAGCAGGAAGCCCGACTCAAGGGTCGCGCTTGTTCGGATTGACGCAATATGTAGAGGATCGCCTGGTCATTGCCGGCTACGAGATCGAATTCATCTCGGCAGCGGATCTACCGGCTGAGGATTTGCTGCGGGCCGATTTCAACAGTCCGGCCATCAAGCAGGTCATAACGGCGGTTGAAGGAGCTGCTGCCGTGATCATTGCCAGCCCGGTGTATAAAGCTTCTTATTCAGGGGCGTTGAAAACGATTTTGGATATTCTTCCTCAAAAAGGTTTGCAAGGCAAAGTCGTGCTCCCGCTGTTCATCGGGGGCACCATCGCGCATTTACTCGCGGTGGATTATGCGCTGAAGCCGGTAATATCCGCACTCGGAGGAACCCATATTCTCAGCGGGGTGTTTGCTGTAGATCAGTGGATCACCCGTCTCGAACTGGGCGAATACGACCTCACGGAGCAGCTGAGAGAACGCTTGGATGACGCGCTAAACGAGCTGCAATCAGAACTGGCCCGATATTCGGCTGTGCCGGCGGAGCGGCAGGGGCAGGCGGTCTGACCCTAAGTTTCCAAGGCAAACTGTGTGCGATCTTGAGATTCAGCAGCCGCGATCCGAATCCGTGGATCGTGGTTTTGCGCTGCCATAATTACCGAGGGTTAAGGGCTCAAATAGAGAATCAAGAAGTGAGGATAGAACTTCTCTATATGGTCTTGTAGAACAGAATGCTGGGTGATAGAGTAATCAACAACATAATTCCGACTATACTCATTGGAAATATGAATGTATGTAATGCCAGTGAGAGCGACAAATAAGTATTCCAGCATCTTATGCGGCATTCCATTAATAAAAATCGAATTCGAAGGGAGTCAGTCTGGATATGAGAAACCATGCTCGAAAACGAGGAAAACCGGTTGCCGCAGCTGCTATGGTATTGATGCTGCTGCTGTCCGCATGCGGAGGGCAGCAGGCCACCTCAGGGAGCACGACGGCAGCAGGAGCGCTTGCCGCACAAGGCGTACCCGCTCAGGGAGGAGAACTCAGCTTTGCCCTTGCGACATCGCCTGACACGCTGGATCCGCACCGCAGCGGGCTGGCGGTATCCGTTCGAGTCATCCGTACGATTCACGACAGTCTGGTGGTTCAGCTGCCTGATCATACGATCAAGCCTTGGCTGGCGACGGAGTGGGAAGTCTCGGAGGATGGCCTCAGCTATACGTTCAAGCTTCGGAAGGACGTGAAGTTCCACGACGGTACCCCGTTTAATGCGGAAGCGGTGAAATATAATTTCGACCGGATCCTGGATCCGGCCACGAAAGCGTCCAATGCGGCAGCATTGCTGCAGCCGTACCAGTCTTCGGAAGTTCTGGACGAATATACGGTCAAGCTGAATCTGGCCACGCCATCCCGAGCTTTTCTCGGCAATTTGAGTCAAGCATTACTGGGGATTGTCTCTCCGGCCGCGGCACAAAAATACGGCGATCAGCTCGGGCAGCATCCGGTCGGCACCGGGCCGTTCAAGTTTGTGAAATGGGAGGAGAACGCAGGGATTCACGTAGAACGTAATCCGGATTACAAGTGGGCGCCGGAGCTGGTGACCAATCAGGGAGCCCCTTATTTGGACGGCATCGATTTCCGAATCGTTCCGGAGGAGGCCACGCGAATCGGAAGCGTTCAGAGCAAGCAGGTGCTTGCCGCCGAGACGGTGCCGCCCCAGCATATTTTGACGCTGGAGAAGGACCCGAACTTCCAGCTGCTGCAGACGAACACCGTCGGGTTGCCCTACACGCTTTTTTTCAATAAAGACCGCGAACCATGGAATGAATTAAAAGCGCGGCAGGCCGTACAGCTTGCGGTGGATGTGGATACGATCGTTAAGACATTGTATTTAGGCACTTATGAGCGTGCCTGGTCCCCGTTAACGCCGGGAACGTTCGGGTATGACGCATCGCTTGAGCAGTCGATTAAGCCGGACATCCCAAAGGCTAATCGGCTGCTGGATGAGCTCGGATGGGTGAGGGGCGAAGACGGAATCCGGGTTAAGGACGGCAAGAAACTTACGCTTCGCTATGTGGACGGCACGCCGAACCGGGAGAAGCGCAACGATATTGCGGTGATGATTCAGCAGCAGCTGAAGCAGATCGGCATCGCCGTCGAGGTCGAAATCACAAAGGATATCCGCACGGTGGTGTATACCAACGGCGATTATGATTTGTATGGCAACAGCCAGGTGAACTCGGATCCGAACGCACTCTATTCGTTCTATCACTCCTATGATCCGAAAGGCCAGGCGAGCCTGTCCAGGCTGAACGATCCGGATGTGGATCAATGGCTTGAACAGGGGCGGGTGGAGAAGGACGACGCGAAACGTGCGGAGCTGTACCAGCTTGTCCAGCAATATATCATCGACCATGCGATCATCCTCCCGATTTATGTGTTTCCATACACGGTGGCAGCATCGAACTCGGTTCAAGGCGTGCTGTTCGATTCGCTGGGCTACCCGTTATTCAATGATGTGTCTCTGCAAAAATAGAAGAAAGGGGGCCTGAAGAAGTATGGCTAGAACGTTGACCTGGCGAGTGTTGACCTCTTTGATTGTCATCGTCGGTTCGCTTGTCCTGGTATTCTCCATTCTATATGTCCTTCCGGGGGACCCGACGGATAACATGGTGGATCCCTCCATGGCAACGCCGGAAGTGATCGCGAATCTGCGGCACGAGCTTGGGGTCGACCAACCCTTTCATATTCAGTTCCTTCGTTATTTCGGCGGCATTCTTCAAGGCGATTTCGGCATGTCGCTGATCAATTCCGATCCGGTGCTGCCGAAGATCGTGGAGAGTTTCCCGGCAACGCTCGCGCTGACGGCGGCAAGCTCGCTGGTCTCGGTCATCGTTGGCATTCTGCTTGGGGTATTGTCGGCGATTCACCGGAACAAGGCGATTGACATCATCGCCCGGATCGTCGGTTTATTCGGCATATCGATGCCCACCTTCTGGTCGGGCATTCTGCTGATCCTGATTTTCTCCATCACGCTGGGCTGGTTCCCGGCCATGGGCTCGGATGGCTGGAAGACGCTGGTGCTGCCGGCACTGGCGCTGGGAACGGTGGGAGCAGGCTTCATCGTGCGCATGGTCCGTAACAGCATGCTCGATGTGATCAACGAGCAGTTCATCGTGACCTTGCGTTCTAAAGGCCTTGCGGAGCGGGCGGTGATGTACCGTCATGCACTGCGCAATGCGCTGATTCCAGCCGTGACCATGATCGGGATGCTTGTCGGCGAGATGCTGGCGGGCACGGTGGTCATCGAGACGGTTTTTTCCCGGCAGGGGATCGGCAGAATTATTGCCGATGCCATCATGGCCAAGGATCTGCCAGTCGTTCAAGGGGTGATTCTTTTTTCCGCCATCATCTATGTCATCGTGAACCTGATCGTGGATATTTCCTATGCATGGATTGATCCGCGCGTCAGACGTTCGGCTTAAAGAAGAGGAGGGAGTTCATATGAGAGAGGCGGTCTCCGCCAAAACGGTTTGGCGTGAACGAAGGCTGACGTCCCCTTCTACGCGCCGGCTCGGCCGATTCTCGGCGAATGATGGGTTCTTGTACGCCGCAGGTTTGGTTGTGCTGTTTATCGTCGCATGCGCCATCGTGCCGCAGTGGATTGCGCCTTATGCCCCGACGGATATGTTGACGGACCGTATTATGCAGGCGCCGAGCGCGGCCCATCTATTTGGTACCGACTATTTTGGCAGGGATATATTCAGCGTGGTCGTTCATGGCAGCCGGGATTCGCTCTTTATCGGTTTTGCCTCCGTCCTCGTGGGAGGGTTGATTGGCGGCACGATCGGAGCATTGTCCGGGTATGCAGGTGGCTGGGTGGATACCGTTCTGATGCGGTTGAACGATATTCTGATGACCATTCCGGGCATCCTGCTCGCATTGGCGATTGCCGGGGCTCTCGGTCCGAGCCTGTTCAATGTTGTGCTGGCGGTGGCAGTCTCCGCCATACCGGGTTATGCGCGGGTGATGAGGGCCCAGATTATGAGCATCAAGAACCGGACGTTCGTGAAGGCGGCCGGGTCCATCGGCGCTTCGCCGCTGCGTATTTTTTGGCGCCATGTGCTGCCGAACAGCCTGTCCCCCCTTCTGGTTATGGCAACCATCGGCATCGGAACCTCCATACTGACAGGGTCGGGGCTGAGCTTTCTCGGTCTTGGCGTGCTTCGCGAAGTGCCGGATTGGGGGACGCTGCTCTCTCAAGGCAGAGGATACCTCGCCGTTGCGTGGTGGATGTGCACCTTTCCCGGTCTTGCCATTACGGCATTCGTGCTGTCCGTCAATATTATAGGCGACCGGCTGAGAGATCATCTCGATCCAAAAAAAATCACGCAGCGATAGGAGGACATGGATGAGTAATTTACTGGATATTCAACAGCTGTCGGTTGATTTTAGAACCCGGCGGGGGACGATTCATGCGATCCGCGACGTGACGCTTTCGATAGGGGCAGGGGAGACGGTATGTCTGGTGGGCGAATCCGGGAGTGGCAAGACGGTGACGTCCAAAGCCATCATGCGCCTGATCGATCATGAGCATGGCCGGATCACGGGCGGTTCCCTGAGGCTTGGCGGGACGGATCTTGCCAGCCTGACGGAGGCCGAGCTGAGGCGTTATCGCGGGAAAAAAATGGCGATGGTTTTTCAAGAGCCCATGGCTGCCTTTGATCCCGTCTTTACCATTGGGCAGCAGATTGAGGAAACCATTCTGCAGCATGAGCGGGTATCGAAGCGGGAGGCGAGGGATCGTGCGGCCAGGCTGCTTGGACGGGTAGGCATTCCCGAACCGGAGCTGCGGCTGAAGCAGTATCCGGGGGAACTGTCCGGCGGGATGCTGCAAAGGGCGATGATCGCCATGTCCTTGTCCTGCGGGCCGGATCTTCTGATCGCGGACGAACCGACAACCGCGCTGGATGTCACGATACAAGCGCAGATTCTGCGCCTGCTGAAGGATCTGCAGCAGGAATTCGGCATGTCCATCCTGCTGATTACGCATGATCTGGGGATCGCGGCCGATATGGCGGACCGGATCGTGGTGATGTATGCGGGGGAGATCGTCGAATTAAACAACCTTGTTTCAACTAGCCACAGTAATATGCGTTTGCGTGGCATTAAACATTTCCAGCACCCATTTCATGATTCACTTTCTAAAAGCGATCGCAATTCTAACGAGAACTGCAACAATCAGCAATATTTCCGGAGTGCCTAATGGTGTAAGAAAATAAAGTTCGTTACTAAAAAGCTTGTTTCTATGGATTTTAAAGGTTTATTTTACAATCCATGTGTTGAGCAATTTTGTTAGTGTCGGTTTCTTTCGTTAGGGGCAAACAGGAAATGTAGAAAATAAAGTTTGTTATTGATATTTGCTTTTGTAAAAACAGAACCAAAAAATTGGAGCTGCCGCGGCAACTCCACAATATAAATAATCGTTGTTGTTGTTGTTCCTAGTCATTAATGATCTGGAAAAATACCTTTTGAGAGGGAAGTTTTCTTTTAAACCAATCATTATCATGTTTCATCATATAGTCATAGTTACTTTTTTCCAAGTGCTATCATTAGTTGGGTCCGTTTCAATACATTATTCTGGGCCATAACATCCATTATTTTCTCCCTGAGAAGATTTACCCGAGACTGAATATAACTTTCACTAGTGGATCATTCTGTTGGTGGTGCATATACTGTATTGTTGCTTTAAACAGAGCATCTAATTCAATGATCAGCCATTAACGTAAGCGTATTCAATCATATTCGCTAAAATCCTGAGTTCTTAAAATTAAGGAGAGATCATTTTGCAAACTGCACAGGTAACTATGGTTAGTATACCATTCCCAACAAAATGGGGTATCCGCGCTGATATAGCTGGTAGACCGATCGTTTGGGGAGAACTCATCATTAACTCTATTACTGATAACAGGGTAATTGGTACGATTAATTTTCGTGGTATGCCTATTCCAATTCATGGATCTTGGAATGAAAGCGCCAAACAAATCACATTTGATTCACCTTATGCCACATACTCCGGTAACTTAACTATATTTGACGATCCTCCGATTAGAATTCGACATTTTATTTTGAGTGGACGTCTTATTATGAAACCTCCCTCTCTACAAGCAGGTGAATATGGAACTTGGATTGCTACAACTGATATAAGTCTGAACGCATACCCCATTAGTGGAAATTCCTTGCCATACCAGTATACTGATCAATTGCCTCCTGTTGGAGTCTTTTTAACATCGAATATACTATATCAACTTCAGGAGCAGCATTTGGGGAGATTTCGGGGTTGAACAGACTTAAATGCTGATATGGCCCCGTCTTTCGCACCTTACAAAAGACGGGGAATACAGGAGTACTTTACCGGGCATTCGGAAATATTCGTTGCACCATCTCATTAAATTCCTCAACAAAACCTGCGACCGGCCGTCCTTCTTGCACATCCCTTACGTACGCATTGATTCGGTCAATGAAATCCGGATTGGTGGAAACATATACATTTTGGATGGTCGGATCGGTTTCCCTGACTTTGGAAGCGATTTGATCTTCAATCTCCCTGCTTAACTGGCTCTGCCCATCATCCAATACCGCAGCGACATAAGCATTTCTTTGTGTAACCACCACATTGGCTTGTTTCACTCCAGGGATCGACACTATTTTTTGCGCCGCTTGGTCTGCTACTAGAATGCGATTATCCGCAGGATTCGTATCCGTTTGTTGTTGTATTCGATCTATCCGATCTGTTCGATTTCCTTGTTGCCTCACCTCATTATTATCGGTACATCCCGTTGCAACGATCGGAAGCACCACAAATGTTAAGGCAATAACCATCTTCATGTATCTTTTGTTTACCATTGTAACCTTCTCCTTTTTCTGCTTAGTAGAATCCTTTTTATATTTCCCTTGGATTCCCCATATTATCCTTTTGGTTTTACGAACAATGCAGCCAAAAATGAAAAAATAATCGCTGCAGAAATTCCGGCACTGGTCACCTCAAAAATTCCGGTGATGACCCCGATCCAACCGTCGCTCTTTAATGCCTCAAGCGCACCGTGAACGAGCGCATTACCAAAGCTCGTAATCGGCACTGAAGCTCCCGCGCCGGCAAATTCAATTAACGGATCGTACCATCCAATTCCATCGAGAAACGCCCCCAACACAACAAGCAAGCTCATTGTATGGGCCGGTGTGAGCTTAAATACATCGAAACAAAATTGACCGAAGACACAGATTGCGCCGCCAACTAGAAATGCCCATACAAATATCATCACAAACTCCTCCCAGCTTCTATCGATACGGCATGAGCAATACAGGGGATGCTTTCCCCTTGTTGGAAGGAGATCGGGGATAGAAGCGCACCCGTGGCTACAACGAGGATTCGTTTTAATTCGCCCTTTCGCATACGTTTCAGCAAATGTCCATACGTAACAACCGCGGAACACCCACAGCCGCTTGCACCAGACTGAACCATTTGAGTTTCATAATCGTAAATCATCATTCCGCAATCGGAATATTCGGTTTGACCGATTGGGAAGTTATGTTTTTTAAACAATTTACAAGCGATTTCATAACCGATTTTAGAGAGGTCACCGGTTACAATCAGATCATAATAACCAGGTTCAATTTCCAAGTCGCGCTTCTGGTGCAGCTTCTGGTGCAGTTTCTAGTGTAGTTTCTGATATAGTTTCTGAAACTGTTTCTGAGACTGTTTCTGAAGTGGCTCCTGGTACAGTTTCTGGTACAGTTTCTGGTACAGTTTCTGGTGCAGTTTCCGAGGCTGCTTTCAAGGCGATTTCCAAAACTGTTCCAGGGGAAGCGTCGCAACCACGATGTGCTGATATAAGCTTTGGCATCGATGAGATGACGATTAAGAATAGCTTGGATATTCAGAAGCACAAGCATGATCCGTTCGTAGAATCCCCGGACGTGTTGTTTGCCGTCGAGAATCTCCGAAAGTATTATCCCGTGCATGGGGATGGCTTCGGCAGGAAGAAGCTGATCCGGGCCGTGGATGACGTAAGCTTCACGATTCGCAGGAGGGAAACCTTCGGGCTGGTTGGTGAATCCGGGAGCGGGAAATCCACGCTGGGCCGAGTGCTGCTGCAGCTGGAGCGGGCAACGGAGGGCAAGGTCCTGTTCGAAGGAGAGGACCTGACGAAGCTGGGAGGCACGGCATTGCGCAGGGCACGACGCCATATGCAGACGATCTTTCAGGATCCCTACGGGTCGCTTGATCCTCGCTGGAGGATCGGGGACAGTATTGCCGAACCGCTCTTGGTACACCTTCATCTGCCCGCATCGGCCGTGCAGGAGCGTGTCCATGAGCTGCTTGGTCTGGTCGGGCTTGACCCTTCGTGGGCGGATCGGTATCCCCATGAATTCTCCGGAGGGCAGCGGCAGCGCATTGGCATCGCCAGGGCCATCGCGCTGAACCCGCGGTTTATACTGGCTGATGAAGCGGTGTCCGCTCTGGACGTGTCGGTTCAGGCGCAGATAATGAATTTGCTGCAGGACTTGCAGCAGAGGCTAGGCCTGACCTATCTGTTCATCGCCCACGGCCTGCAAGTCGTTCGCCATCTATCCGATAGGATCGGCGTGATGTACCTTGGGAAGCTGGTCGAGATTGCCCCGAGCGAATCCCTGTTTCTCAGGCCGGCCCATCCGTATACGCGGGCGCTGATCGATTCGATACCGCAGGGAGCTCCGGGCGGAAGCCAGCCGACAGGCGGCATAGAGGGAGAGATTCCCTCTCCGGCGAATCCGCCTTCCGGCTGTCGGTTCCATACCCGCTGCCCGCTTGCAMCCGCACGCTGCCGCGAAGAAGAACCGCCATTGCTGGTTCTGGAGAGCGGCCATTATGCAGCCTGTCATCATCCGCTGTGAGGATTATGGCGGCAGTCCACCCGCAGGGGGTTAATAAGATATGTCCATAAATACGGGCCATTTCCGGGCGAAGACTGGCAGCGGGCAGGCCGAGCTTCCATTCTGGCCGCTTTTGATCACGTTGTTTCTCGGATCGTTTGCCGGCATGTACCACGTCGTATCACTCAATGTGTCTCTCCCAGGTTTTATCGGCATATTCGATGCCGAGCTGAGCACGGTACAGTGGATGATTACCGGGTTCTCGCTGGCCTGCGGGATGATAACGCCGGTGAGCGGATACCTCGTGGACCGTTTCAGGGGCAGATCCATGTTCTTGTTGTCCCTTGCGGGAATTACGGCAGGTTCCATTCTGTGCGCGTTGTCATGGAACATCTATGCGCTCATCGGATTTCGCATGGTTCAAGGCTTGTTCTGCGGGCTGATTCACCCCATCTCCCTGACGATGATTTACCAGACGCTCCCGCGGGAAAGACAACCGCTTGCGGTCAGCGTATGGTCGTTCTCGACGGTGCTCGGCACCGCCATCGGCCCCTCGCTCAGCGGCTGGTTTCAGCAGCATGATTGGCGTTGGATCTTTCTGGTTACGGTGCCGATTGGAGCGGCTGCATGGATAGCCGGCCTGCTTCTGCTCCCATCCCGGTTTACCGCTGTTCGGAAAAGGCTGGATGTGGCCGGTCTTGTTCTAGCCACGGTAGGAAGTCTGGTCCTGCTGCTGCTTTTTGGCAATATACATGCATGGGGGCTGCAATCCCCTCTGTCATGGGGATGCTTGATCATAGGCAGTCTATGTGTGATGATGTTTGTCCGGGTTGAGCTGCGAACAAGTGAGCCGCTTCTGAATCTAAGATTGTTCCGCAATACTGCCTTTGCGATCAGCTTGGCTGTTTCGCTCATATTAACCTTCGCGCTCTATTCCGGTGTTTACTTCATCCCGCTGTTTCTGGAGGAAATCCAGGGTCTGTCTCCTTTCCAGGTCGGGTTGCTGTTCCTTCCGGCTGCGGCGTGCCTCACCATCGCTACCTTCCTGTCAGGGAGGTGGTATGCCTCTTGGGGACCAGCTCTGCTAATTACGCTGGGCAGCCTGATCCTGTTCGTCACGACCTTCCGATTCAGCAGGCTTCATATGGAAACGACGCTGATCACCGTCATGATCTGGATGTGTATCCGCAATGTAGGCTCCGGCCTGGCTATTTCCCCGGCAACAAGCGCAGCGATGGCAGCGGTCACGGAGCAGGAATCGGGCCATGCGTCGGCGCTGCTGAACTGGTTGCGGCAGTTGTTCAGCTCGATTTCGCTGGGCATGTTTACGTCACTGTTCTATGCGCGATTGAACGTGCATGAAGGCAGATTGTCTAACGCTACTTTAGGCGAAACCAAGGAGTGGCTGCATCGGATCATTTACACGAGGAGCATTGATGATGTGTTCCTGGTGGCAAGCGGGCTGGTTGCACTGGCCATCCCCTTGGCTCTTCTCCTCCGGCGAAGAAAGCAAACCTTGAAGGCTGCCGGCAGCTCAGCTATGCAAGAGCCATCGGCTTAACGTGCAACCCAGTCTTGTTTAGAAATTGTATAGTTCGGTCCTATATTCTAGTTCTATAGACTTATACAGCTGGAGTGATAGGATGACAGACGAGTATTTTGACGAGATGCGCAAGTTCGGCCACGAGGATGAGATGAGGTACCGGATATTGATGCGAGGGGTAAAGAACCTGCTGGAACAGCGAAAACGTGAAAAGTCCAAGCTGTTCAAAGTACTCCCGCATCGCCAAAGGAAAAAAGACCTGCGTGTAGGTAAATGGTCATGATGTGCCGCCAGCGAAGCAGACGTTAACAGTGGCAGACAAATCCTATGTTTAAGACTAATTCCAAATACAGTGACTGCCCTGATGGCTAGGGCGGTCTTTCTTTGTGTCGGCAAGTTTCCAGAACGCACGTTGTCGGTTGTTGTTTTCAAAAATGATCGATGAGTTAAAGCCGATACACTTATTCAGTCTCTCCGCCGTTCCGGCTGCCCTCATGTCTTGGTTTGCAAAGACCTGTTTTAGATAATAGCACCATACTGCGAGAATAGCCCAAATAAAAAAAGCCGGCTCCTCCCGCTTGAATGCGGAAGGGAGCCGGCTTAATTACATGTATGCTACACTGGTGCCAGTTCAGGGGCGGGTGGCGTAGTTGGTTGTTTTGGTTCCGCTGGTTCTAGCTTGACGGCTGAAGGCCTGCGCATGCCTTTTCCGCGCGGGACGCACATCGGGGTCCCGTACAACGGGTCCGGAATAATCTCGCACGGCAGTTGGAACACGGTTTGCATCAGCTCGGAATTAATGATTTCTCCCGGTGCGCCCTTGGCCTTGATGCTTCCGTCGCGAATGGCGACGATATGATCGGCATAGCGGCAGGCCAGATTGATATCATGCAGCACCATGACAATGGTCCGTTGCTCTTGAACATTTAATTCATACAGCAGATCGAGCACTTCGATCTGGTGGGTTAAATCCAGATAGGTGGTCGGTTCATCAAGCAAAATGAGCGGCGTCTCTTGTGCCAGCGTCATCGCGATCCAAGCCCGCTGGCGTTGGCCGCCGGATAACGAGTCAACCGTACGGTCAGCCAGTTCAGTCAAACCTGTGGATGCCAGCGCCGCCGCGACGGCTTCCTCATCCTCGCGTGACCATTGACGAAGCCAGCTCTGGTATGGATAGCGTCCTTGCTTTACCAGCTGCATGACTGTCAATCCTTCCGGGGCGGTAGGTCCCTGAGGCAAAATTGCGAGCTTACGCGCCACGTCCTTCGTGGACAAGCTTGCGATATCGGCTCCATTCAGTACAACCGAGCCGCGCTGCGGTTTCAGCAGCCTGGCCATGGAGCGCAGCAAAGTGGATTTGCCGCAGCCGTTGCTGCCGATAAACACGGTGATTTTACCTATTGGCACGGTTAAATCCAGATTTTCGAATATAAAGTCTCCCCCATAGGACAGACCCAATCCCTTTGCTTCCAGCGTATTCATGACGCCAGCTCCTTTCGGTTCTAGAATCGATTGCGGTTACGATACAGCAAGTAGAGGAAGAACGGCGCGCCGATCGCAGCGGTGAATACACCTGCCGGCACGTCTCGCGGCAGAAATGCCGTCCGTGCTACCAGGTCGGCGACAAGCAGTAGAATCGCACCGATCAGGGCGCTGACCGGCAGTACGCTTCCGAAGTTGGGGCCTACCAGCCTGCGGGCCATATGGGGTGCCATCAGTCCGATGAAGGCGATGGCGCCGCCGATCGAGATGGCAGCTCCGGCCAGAGTTACACTGAGTCCGATTAGGATCAGACGCTGCTTCTGAACCTGCGCGCCTGTGCTGCTGGCAACGTCGTCTCCTAAGGCTTGAATGTTCACATTGCGGGCCTGCAGCCAAGTAAGCGGTAGAAGTACGGCTACCCAAGGCAGCAGGGTCATAACGTCCTTATCCCAGGACATACCGTAAATGCTGCCTGCCATAAAAGTAAGGGAGCGGTCGGCCAGCTGCAGCGGTCCGGATATGATCAGCATGTAGGAGATCGATTTGATGGCAGCCGATACTCCGATCCCGATTAGGACGAGCCGCAGCGGCGATACGCCATTTTTCCAGGCTAGCACGTACAATAGACCGGTAATGAAAAAGGCACCAAGGATGGCGAATAGCGGCATCCAATGGATCGATACGGTGCCCGTAAATATGAAGATGAAGAGAACCGCCCCAAGCGATGCTCCCTCCGTTATGCCGATGACATCGGGGGAGGCCAGGGGATTGCGGATGACGCCCTGCAGAATAGCTCCCGCCACCGCGAGAGCGGCGCCGATCAGCACGGCGATAATAATTCGAGGCAGCCTTAGCTGCATGACGATGACCTGCTCCATGGGCGGAGCATCGCCGAACAATGCCTTTATGACATGAAGCGGCGAAACAAACTGGCTTCCTGTTCCTGTGCTAATAATCATGGCGGCGATGCAAAGCACGAATAGGATTAGGCATACCCATAGTGTTCTTCTCTCCAGCATAAACGATACTTTCGCGTTCCTGGAGCGGAATATGCGGTGTTTACTCATTGTGCTCGTCTTCCTTTCCTGGCTATGTACACGAAGAACGGCACGCCGATGATTGCGGTCATCACGCCAACCGGGACTTCCTTCGGCATGGCAATATATCGGGAACCGAGATCGGCCGTCACCAGCAAAAGTGCGCCCAGCACCGCGCTGTAAGGCAGAATCCAGCGATAATCATTTCCTATTAAATACCGAACGATATGCGGGATGATGATTCCGACGAATGCGATAGGTCCAGCAGCGGCAACGGAACCTCCAGCCAGCAATATAACGGCCGCTGCCGCTAACAGCTTAATGAGGGCTGTTTTTTGCCCAAGGCTCTGGGCGATGTCGTCACCCATGGAGAGGGCGTTCAGATGACGGCCCAGCAGGAGTGCAGCCAGCATGCCAACGGTCATGTACGGCCACACGGCTGCGAGTTGGTTCAAATCGCGTCCGGCTACCGAACCGACCAGCCATACCAGCACCTGGTCGAACATTTTGCCATCGGAGAGCATCAATCCCTGCGTCAGGGAATGGAAGAAGGCGGCTATGGAGGCACCCGCGAGGGTGATTTTTACCGGCGTCATGCCGTCCCTGCCGATGCTGCCCAGGAAAAACACAATACCGCCGCTTACCGCGGCTCCGATCAGAGCGACCCAGGTAAGGGATTGGAGTCCGCTGATGCCCAGCCAACCCGCCGACATAATAATGAAGAAGGCCGCACCGGAGTTTACGCCCAGCGTGCTGGGCGATGCAATCGGATTGCGCGTGATGACTTGCATGAGCGCACCCGCAACAGCCAGGGATGCTCCCACGGCAAGCGCAATGAGCGCCCGGGGCAGTCTTGCCGTGAGAATGATCAGATGCTCGTTGCTCCCGTTGAAGTGAGTGAACGATTCCCATACCTGATGAAGAGGTATGTTCGTTACTCCAAATGCGATGCTGCCCATGACGGCAGCAGCTAGCGCCAATAGCGATATGAATAGTCCGAATACGCGCATATATACTCACTTTCTTAAGTCCATGAATAATTAAGTTCATATGAATTTTAGGTGAAGGGACCCCATCTGTCAATGAGCTTGATAATCATTCTCATAAATATCTTGATATTTTTCATGAAACCCTTTATAGTTTTGAATCAGTGATTGATAATGATTTTCAAGTAGAGGGATATGACACAAGGGGGATTTAGATAGGAATGGGAAAAAAAGTGGCACATAAACCAACGAGAGGCCTAAAGTTTAGCTTGCTGGCTCTGATCATGATCGTGATTCTTGCCGGGTGCGGAGCAAGCCCCGCAAAAGAAAATGCAAACAATGGGGGCAGCGACACAACGAAAACCGCAGAGGGCAACAGCGGCGCTGCAGCCGGCGGCGAATCGTATGAAGTTACGCATGCCATGGGGACGGAGACGATCAAGGGAACGCCTCAAAAGGTTGTCGTCCTTACGAACGAAGGAACCGAGGCGCTTCTCGCATTGGGCGTGAAGCCTGTAGGTGCCGTTAGATCCTGGACAGGCGACCCATGGTATCCGCATATTAAAGACCAGATGGAAGGCGTTACCGTTGTCGGGGAAGAGAGCCAGCCGAACATCGAGCTGATCGCCGGCCTGCAGCCGGACCTGATTATCGGCAACAAGATGCGTCAGGAGAAAGTATACGAGCAATTGAAGGCGATCGCGCCGACTGTTTTTGCTGAGGATCTTCGCGGCGAGTGGCAGAACAATTTTGAGCTGTATGCCAAAGCGCTGAACAAGGTATCCGAAGGCGAAGAGCTATTGGCTGCATACGACAAGCGGATTCAGGATTTCAAAGAGAAGGCCGGAAGCAAGCTGGATGAGACCGTCTCCGTGGTCCGTTTCATGGCTGGCAAGACGCGCGTGTACCATACCAATACCTTCTCGGGCGTTATTTTCGATAAAATCGGCATTGCCCGCAACGATATGACCAAGAACGCCAAGGACGATTTCGTTGACGAGATCACGAAGGAGCGTTTACCTGAGGTGGAAGCCGACAGACTATTCTACTTCACCTATGAAACCGGGGATGGCGGCGCCAACCAAACCGAGCAGGAATGGATCAACGATCCACTGTGGAAAAACCTGAACGTCGTTAAGAACGGCCAGGCCCACAAAGTGGACGATGCCATCTGGAATACAGCAGGCGGCATCCTGGCAGCGAATTTGATGATTGACCAGCTTCAGGAGTTTTACGGCATTCAGTAATGAATGAAGACGAATGCAGCAGGCTAGTATTGTCGTATAGCGGATGATGCTAGGAAAAAGCAAAAAAAGGAGGCATCCCTCAAGATCTAAGATCTTTTGGAATGCCTCCTTTTTTGTATCGCAGCGTGGATAGTATCGCAGCGTAGGCAGTATCGCTGCGTCGGCAGCAACGCAGCATCGCTAGCGACGCGCGTAGGCAGTATCGCTGCGTCGGCAGCATCGCCGCTATGCAGCGTGGCCAGTATCGCTGCGTGTGCAGCACCACCGCCTCACCGCTTATGTAGCTACGTGCACACCACTCACCGGCACAGCTTTGCCAGCTCCGTTCTTCGTACCGCTTCCCCTGACCTGTTAACGGACACCAGTTCCCTTATTTGCCTGATTCGGGCCCAATTCTTAAATCTAACGGACACAGGATCCCTTATTACCGCAATAAGGTGCCTATTTGCCATCATATTCTAGAAATAACGTATCTGGGGTCCGTTAGCACTCGAAAATTACGCCTTTTCAGCTAAATAACGTATCCTCAGTCCGTTTGCCTCGAGCAAGTCGCACTAAAACTAGTAGTCGCATCAAGACCAGTACCACCAAGCCCAGCAGTACCACCAAGCCCAGCAGTAGTTCCAATACAGCAGTAGCAACAATACCAGCAGTAGCTCCAATAATAGCAGGCAGCACCAAGCCCAGCAGTAGCACCAATACAGCAGTAGCACCAATACAGCAGTAGCACCAATACAGCAGTAGCATCAATACCAGCAGTAGCACTAAGACCAGCAGTAGCCTAGAAGTAGCATCAATCCCAGTAGTTAGCACCAAGGCCACCTGTTAACGGACACCAGTTCCCTTATTTGCCTGATTCGCCTCCGATTCCTAAACTTAACGGACACAGGATCCCTTATTACCTCAATAAGGTGCCTATTTGTCATCATATTCTATGAATAACGTATCTGGTGTCCGTTAGCTCTCGAAAATTACGCCTTTTCAGCTAAATAACGTATCCTCAGTCCGCTTGCTTCGAGTAAGTGGCACTAAAACTAGTAGCCGCATCAAGACCAGTAGCACCAATCCCAGCAGTAGCACCAAATACCAGCAGTAGCATCAATACCAGCAGTAGCACCAAGATCAGCAGTAGCACCAAGATCAGCAGTAGCCTCAATACCTGCAGTTAGCATCAAGGCCCCTGTTAACGGACACCAGTTCCCTTATTTGCCTAATTCGATCCCAATTCTTAAAACTAACGGACACAGGATCCCTTATTACCGCAAAAAGGTGCCTATTTACCATCATATTCTAGAAATAGCGTATCTGGTGTCCGTTAGCTCTCGAAAATTACGCCTTTTCAGTTAAATAACGTATCCCCAGTACGCTTGCCCTCCGAGCAGTCGCACTAAGACTAGTAGCCGCATCAAGATCAGTAATAGCACCAAGCCCAGCAGTAACACCAATACAGCAGTAGCATCAATACCAACAGTAGCATCAATACCAGCAGTAGCACCAATCCCAGCAGTAGCACCAATCCCAGTAGCATCAATCCCAGTAGCATCAATCCCAGCAGTCGCACCAATCCCAGCAGTAGCATCAATCCCAGTAGCATCAATCCCAGCAGTCGCACCAATCCCAGCAGTCGCACCAATCCCAGCAGCAGCTACATACTCTGTGTTCACCCAGTTTCTACCTCTAAACCATAGCTACTCTGAGTTACCCGGTCCCTACATCGATCATAATCGACAGCCATCCACGCTACCCCCGGGAACCGAACCACCCATGTTCTCCCTGAAATAACGCTTTTGCTTCCCTTCACCTTGTTACGAAATCTTCACCACGATTTCCGCTCCGGCAACATAGGTCATTGCTTTCATGTAATCCGTGTCCTGGGCGCGTCGTTCCATCTCCTCGGGCGTCAGGTCCTCCAATCGCGTCTGAATCCACCATAAGTTGCCGAACGGGTCCCGTACCCGTCCCACCCGGTCGCCGAAGAACAAACTCGTTGGCTCCGTCACCGAGACGGCTCCTGCGGCGAGCGCTTGCTGGTAAGCAGCATCGCAATCCTCAACATATAAGCGGAGGTACGCCGGGCTATCCGGCCATTCCGGCTTCGCGTCAAACATCATGACGACGGCATCCCCGATTCGCACCTCGGCATGGCCGATGACACCATCGCCAACATAGACGCGGGCTAACTCTTCGGCTTGAAAAGCCTGCTCCAGGAATTCAATCAGCGCTGTGGAGTTTCTTGAGATAATCCATGGTGTCACGGAGGTGTAGCCATCCGGAATGGGGTTAACCGCTTTTGATGGGTTCGTCATAAATAAGCTCGCTCCTTTAAACTTCATTTTTTTGAATAACGTTTATGTACTCATTATGTAGGGGAATACATGACAACCCAGCGTCAGTGTTTCTGAAACAAGTGTTGGGTAGCCGGCGTTTTTTATTCGCGAAAGACCTCTGCCACCGTACAACATCATGATCCACCGATCACGGAAGATTTCGCTCGTGGGGTTCTGTCCGCGAACCGTTAACGTTTGACAGCATCTACAAACCTATGTACAGTATTAGACAAAAGAATAGGAAGTCCACTAGGGGAGCCGTTAGCGGCTGAGACAAGAGCGTATCTTGGACCCTTTGAACCTGATCTAGTTCGTACTAGCGTAGGAAAGTGGAGCCTTCGTATATAAGGTCTTGGTGCGTTTTTGGCGCACTCGGGCTTGTTGACGAAGCCGCTCCAGTTTTCGGGGTGGCTTTTTAGCGTTGCCTGGAAAGTCGTGTCTTATGGACTTCCTGCTCTTCAATATGTTGGAGGTGGGGACAAAAATGAGTTTTACGCAAGAGCTCCGTCAGCAGGCGGGAGGCATTTTTCAAGCAATCTTCGATCATCCCTTTGTAAAAGGTATTGCCGAGGGGAAACTGGCGCGGGAACAGCTGATCCACTATGTGAAGCAGGATTTTGAGTATTTGAACGCCTACATGCGGATTTACGGCATCGCCATATCCAAATCGACCAGCCGCGAAGAGATCGCAACCTTTAACGAACAAATCTCATTCATCCTGCATAGCGA
Source organism: Paenibacillus sp. Dod16 (assembly GCF_049893405.1). Taxonomy (NCBI): domain Bacteria; kingdom Bacillati; phylum Bacillota; class Bacilli; order Caryophanales; family Paenibacillaceae; genus Paenibacillus; species Paenibacillus sp. Dod16. The sequence continues at coordinate 88,163 of NZ_JBNDYG010000007.1, read as the reverse complement.
GGTGCATCCGCATCAGAATTTTTGCGCAGCCGCCGGGGTGACTTACGAAGAGCTTCAAGGCTATCCGCTGGCTCCGTCCGCTCATCACTATATCCGTCATATGCTTACAGTGGCGCATGAGGGCAGTCTGGGCGAGATTATGGCCGTACTGCTGCCTTGCCCGTGGACCTACCTGGAGATTGGCCGCAAGCTGCTGGATGAAGTGAAGCCGGATGAATCCCATCCGTTCTACGACTGGATTTATTTCTACGGCAACCGGGGGGAAGACGCGACAGCCAAGTTCTGCAGCCGTGTCGATGAATGGGCGGAGCGTGCGACGGCAGCCGAGCGAGAACGGATGAAGGAGCATTTTATGCTGAGCTGCCAGCTGGAGTATATGTTTTGGGATATGGCTTATAAGCAGGAGGAATGGCCGGTGCCGCTGCAGGCTGCGGTGCTGTAAGGAGACCTAACTAGCTCATAAATTCCAATATAGCGAAGAGAGGCTGATTCATATGCATACATGGGAAAATGAAGTTTCGGCGCTTTTAACAAAGGTACGGCAGACGAGCCCCCTCGTTCACAACATGACGAACGTGGTGGTTACGAATTTTACGGCTAACGGCTTGTACGCGCTGGGCGCGTCGCCGGTCATGGCTTACGCGCCGGAGGAAGTGGCGGATATGGCCGCCATCGCAGGCGCGCTCGTATTGAACATCGGCACGCTGAATCGCGAGCTTGTGGATGCGATGATCATAGCCGGACAATCGGCGAACGCACAGGGCGTGCCGGTCCTGCTGGACCCGGTCGGTGCGGGAGCAACCCGTTTTCGGACGGAGTCGGCGCTGCGGATTCTAAGCGAGGTGAAGGTATCGCTCGTGCGCGGGAATGCGGCTGAAGTCGCTCACCTTGTCGGGGAGGCCCGCGAGATCAAAGGCGTAGACGCTGGCAACAGCACGGGCAGTGATCATGCCGAGCTGGCCGTGCGGGCTGCGCGCGGATTAGGCACGATCGTGGCCATTACCGGTGAAGAGGACGTGATTACCGATGGAATCGAAGTACGTATCATTACCGGCGGGGATGCTCTGCTCACGAAGGTGACCGGCGCAGGGTGCCTGCTGACCTCGGTGCTGGGTGCCTTTGCCGCAGTGGAAGCAAACCTGCTGCTTGCCGGTACGGCGGGCCTGGCCTTCTACGGGGCCGCGGCGGCGAGAGCTGCAGAGCGAACCGCGGACCAGGGACCGGGAAGCTTCCAGATTGCTTTCCTGGATGAGCTGGCAAAGCTTCATCCGGGCTCGCTGGAGGGCTATGCCGCTGTTCGGGAAGCGGAAGCGTCCACTGCAGGTGGCGCACGATGAGCAAGTCTCACGTTCCTCGGGCACTGACGATTGCGGGGTCTGACAGCGGCGGCGGTGCCGGCATTCAAGCCGATCTGAAAACCTTCCAGGAGCTTGGCGTATACGGCATGTCAGCGATTACGGCGATCACGGTGCAGAACACATTGGGGGTTCACGGCGTATATCCGCTGCCTCCCGAAGCAGCTGCGGAGCAGATTGAAGCGGTTGGCTCGGACCTCGGAGTCGATGCATTGAAGACAGGCATGCTGTTCAATGCCGAGATCATTCGACTGGCTGCTGACCGGATCCGGGCATTCGGCTGGGAGAAGGTCGTTGTGGATCCCGTGATGATCGCCAAGGGCGGAGCGGAGCTGCTGCAAAGCGAAGCAGTGCAGGCTTTAAGAGAGGACTTGCTGCCGCTGGCGTTAATTGTCACTCCCAATATACCGGAGGCCGAAGTATTGGCGGGGATGCGTATCCGCACGAAGGAAGATCGGAAGGAAGCGGCGAGACGTATCCAGGATCTGGGGCCCAAGATCGTTGTGATCAAAGGCGGCCATGACGAGGGAATGACCGGCGGCGGTGAAGTTGCGGATCACGAAAGAGACAGGGGATCAGCTATGGCGGCGGGTACGCAGCAGGAAGAGTTGTCTCAGTCCGAAAGTACGTATCGCCAAATAAGAACCGCCAGCCATAACGGGGAGTTTTATGAGGGACGCTCCCCCATGATCAAGAACGATGACAGATTCGGTAATCCCGACAGTCCTCCAGTCATGGACCTCGTATACGATGGTATCGCCTTTACAGAATTATATGGACAAAGAATTCATACCGTTCATACGCATGGTACCGGCTGTACTTTCTCTGCCGCGATTACCGCAGGCCTGGCCAAAGGCTTGAGTGCATTCGATGCCATTCAGAACGGGCGCACATTCATCCAGGCGGCCATTGAGGACGGCTTAAACCTGGGACAGGGACACGGCCCAACGAATCATTGGGCGTATCGTCGCCGCCATCAGGAGGTGCTGCGATGACGGGCAGAGTGACACCCGAGATGATGAGGCAGCATCTACGGATGGATCTCGTACTTGGCAGCGTGAATTGCATCGTCGAGCCAAGCCGGGTCGTGCAGGATGCATTGGCCGGCGGCACGACCATGGTCCAGTTCCGCGAGAAGGGACAGGGCGCACTTGTTGGCGAGCCGATGATCCGGCTGGCTCGCCGGATCCAGGATCAGTGCCGCCAAGCGGGCGTACCCTTCATCGTCAATGATGATGTGGAGCTGGCACTGAAGCTGAACGCCGACGGCGTGCACATCGGCCAGGACGATGAATCTGCGGCTTCGGTACGTAAGCGGATCGGCAATCGGATACTGGGCGTCTCGGCCCATTCTGTTGAGGAAGCCAGGCGCGCCATTCTCCACGGCGCCGATTATCTTGGTATCGGCCCGATCTATCCGACCCGCTCGAAGGATGATGCCAAGGCTGCGCAAGGCCCAGCGATCCTTCGAGAAATGCGCGAAGCTGGCATCCACCTGCCGATTGTTGGGATTGGCGGGATTACCGTGGAGCGCGTGGAGGAAGTGATGGGGGCGGGTGCGGATGGCGTCGCCGTGATATCCGCCGTGACGGGAGCGGAGTCGGCGCGAGAGGCTGTGGAGGCTTTTATAGGAAAGATACGCTGTGCAACCGAATGAATTTTTTAAAATGTAAGAGGGTCATGATAAGGATCATGAACAAGAGTGTCGAATTTCTTCGGCACTCTATTTTTCACGTCTGATTTTAAATTACTGTATATGTTCAGCTTATCCCTCAACATGCCATTCTTTGGGTCCATTCTCGCGTTCCATACCAGATCAGATTGCCATAGCGACCCGGATATGATATACGTAGGACAATGTACCTGCTCCACGAATAGTGAGCTCTCCAAATAAGTTGAATAGGAGATCGGAATGAATAATAGGCAAAAAGAGATTTTTCGTAATTTATTAATGGAACCGAACCGGCTGTGGCTCGTTCAGGATCTGGCGGATCAGACCGAGTGCTCGGAGAAGACGATCCGAAACGATCTGAAGGTGATTGAAGAATATTTAGTTCAGCACTCCAGTGGCCATCTGGTGAAAAGGCCGGGACTTGGCGTCTATCTGGAGATCGGAGAAGCGGATCAGGCTGATTTATTCCACCGCTTGTACTCCAACGAGCGTACCACCGAGGATGAATCCGACGAGGAAAGGGTGCTGCACCTGGCCTATCGGCTCTTGATGAACGCGAAGCCCGTAACCCTGCAGAACCTGGCTTCGCCGTTTTACGTGAACAAGGCAATTATCCGTCGGGATATGGAAAAGATTGGGGACTGGCTGCGCAGCTTTGATCTGAGCTTAATGACGAAACAGCGTGTAGGTTTCATGATTGAGGGCACGGAGAAGAACAAACGGATGGCGCTGGCGCGGTTGAACCAACTGATCAACCGTCCGGAGTTGACGGGACAGATGATGCGTAATCAGTATGAACCGCATGAGATTGCAACCGTATACAATGAGTTGAAGGCGTTGCAAAAGCAGCATCAGCTCCGCTTTACCGATGAAACCTTTGAAAGCCTGATGCTGCATATTCTGCTCATGGTCAAACGGACCAAGCTGGGACAGCCGATTTCGCTCTCCGAGCAGGACATGGCCTTTTTGGAGAACAAAGCGGAATTTGAATGGGCGATAGACTTTTTGAGGCAGCTGCAAAAGCTGTTCGCTGTACCTTTTTCCAAGGAAGAAACCGCATATCTAACCCTGCACCTGCTTGGAGGGAAGTTCCGATACACGCAGGAGGACGGAGGCGCTGGGCGGAGCGATCTGGCAGACAGCCACCCTCTGCTGCCCCAATTGGTTGAGCAATTGATTCGGCGGATGTCGGAGCTGAATATGATCCCTTTCTCCAAGGACCAGGTATTATTGAACGGGTTGAAAGTGCATTTGTACACAACCATGCACCGTCTTCATTATGGTCTGGCTGTGTCCAATCCGATGCTGGCTGAGATCAAAAAGATGTATCCCTATATGTTCGATCGGGTCATCATGGCATTGGAAGAGGTAGGGGGAGCGCTCCATCTGCACTTTCCCGAAGAGGAGGCCGCATATTTGACGCTGCACTTTCAGGCCTCTGTGGAACGGCTTCACCAGAATGAAAGCCATCCTCAAAAGGTCATTATTGTGTGTCACATGGGCGTCGGGATGTCCCAATTGCTTCTCGCGAAGGTGGAACGGAGATTCCCGTCCGTGCATGTAGAGACAACGATGTCCAAAGCGGAAGTTGAGGATTATCTGGCAGCTCATGAGGTGGATCTTGTCATTACAACTGTTGATCTGCCCGAGCTAAAATCACCTTATATCCTCGTTTCCCCTCTGCTCGAGGCCAGTGACGAGCGGAAGCTGGAGCAAGCGATCCGGGGGCTCGATGAGCCGGACAGCAGGGCGACTGAGGAATCGGTCTTTTTGAAATATACGACACCTTTTCTCGTCTTTCCTCAACAGGAGGTAGAGCGTCCAGAACAGTTAATCGCCAAGTTTGCGCAAATGCTGGAGGACAAGGGGTATGTCGAGGCTGGGTACACGGAAAGTGTGCTGGTTCGTGAGAATATGTCTGCTACGACGATTGGGGGTGGCATTGCCATCCCTCATGGCAGCTCGGAGTGGATTAAACAGTCCTGTATCGTTGTTGTTACATTGAAGCAGCCGATTACCTGGGGAGCCGAGAAGGTAGAGCTTGTGTTCTTGCTCGCGGTTAAGCACGATGAGCGGGAAGAGATGAGGCAGCTGTTCAGGGAATTGTCACGGATCAGTGAGCAGCCGGCATTGGTCCGTGCGTTGTCTAAGGAGACGGACGTGATGCGATTGCTGAATACGTTAAAAGGGTAAAATTAGTAGTAGAAACCGTGATGATGAAGCAGGACGTATACGTCCTGCTTTTTACATTTTTTTTGGGGCCCCCGCAAAGTATTTGGAATAAGCATCGTAGCATAGGCCCACTTTGTGGGGATATTTTATTGCGAAATAAACCTGTTTTTCCGGAAGTTCCGGTAAAAAGTTCATCCGATAACAGCGTTTTCAGCGTGTACACTATAAATGTAAGCGGGAACATGACAGCAAAGGAGAATGACAATCATGAAAATATTAGCGATTACTTCATGTCCTAACGGAATTGCACATACGTATATGGCTGCTGAGAATCTGCAGAAGGCAGGCGCGAAGCTGGGCGTTGAGTTGAAGATCGAGACCCAAGGCTCCATTGGCGTGGAGAATCAATTCACGGAGCAGGATATCCGTGAAGCCGATGGCATTATTATCGCAGCGGATAAGACGGTGGTGAAGGACCGGTTTGTCGGTAAAAAACTGCTTGTGGTTGGTGTGCAGGATGGCATCCGTCGTCCGGAAGAGCTGATCCAACGGATGATAAAAGGGGATGTGCCCGTCTATCAGGCACAGTCCAAGTCGGCTGAAGATATGACAGGAGAGAACAAACCTAAACAAAATCCGATCTACCGTCACTTGATGAACGGTGTATCCTATATGGTGCCGTTTATCGTGATCGGTGGACTGCTCATCGCAATCGCACTGACGATGGGCGGCGTGAAAACGCCGGGTGGGCTGGTTATACCGGAAGGTTCGATCTGGAAAACGATTGAGAGTATCGGTGCGGCTGCGTTTACCTTCATGGTTCCGATCCTTGCCGGATTTATCGCAATGAGTATTGCGGACAGGCCGGGTCTTGCACCAGGTATGGTCGGTGGGTTCATTGCTGCGAACGGCAGCTTTTATGGAAGTGAAGCGGGAGCTGGATTCATCGGGGGGATTATTGCCGGTTTCCTGGCAGGTTATGTTGCACTTGCTATTAAAAGGATCAAGGTTCCTCGGTCGTTGCAGCCGATTATGCCCATTATCGTTATCCCGGTACTGGCGTCACTAGTTGTAGGGTTAATCTTCGTCTTTGTGATTGGTGCTCCGGTTGCGAATCTGTTTGAAGCGTTAACCGTCTGGCTCGCGGGAATGCAGGGCACAAGTTCGATTCTGTTGGCGCTTATTCTGGGCGCGATGATATCTTTTGACATGGGTGGTCCCGTGAATAAGGTTGCGTTCCTGTTCGGCTCGGCCATGATTGGTGAAGGGAATTATGTGATTATGGGCCAAATTGCCGTTGCCATCTGTGTTCCTCCGATTGCCATGGGATTGGCGGCCATGATGAACAAAAGGAAGTTTACACCTGCGGAACGTGAAGCTGGAAAAGCAACATTTACGATGGGATTGTTCGGTATTACCGAAGGAGCGATTCCATTCGCGGCACAAGATCCTCTACGCGTCATTCCGAGTATCATGGTCGGTTCCATGACGGGTTCAGTGATTGCCATGTTGGGCAGTGTCGGTGACAGCGTAGCCCATGGCGGTCCGATTGTAGCCGTGCTCGGTGCCGTGGATCATGTGTTGATGTTCTTCCTCGCTGTCATGGTCGGCGCAGCCGTATCGGTTATCATGGTGAGCCTGCTCAAGAAAGATGTTGCAGCTGAGACTCCGGCAGTTGTTGGAGAAGGAGCCGAAGCGATAGAAAATCCTGCCGGAGCAGGTGAAGAGTTGGCAGTTAACGCAGCTGCACCCATAGCTGCGGACTTAACCGAAGTGGCTTCAACCGTGATCAATAACGGTACAGCAACGGAAACACCTGCTATCCGAGTTGAGAAATTGACGGATATTGTAACACCGGATCTCATTAATCTGAATCTGGTCGGAACGACACAGGATGCTGTTATCGACGAAATGATCAGTGTATTGGAGCGGAATGGTGCGGTAAGAGCTGACGGAGATTTTAAACAGGCCATATTAGCTAGGGAACAAGAAAGCTCCACAGGCATCGGCATGAATATCGCGATTCCTCACGGTAAATCGGATGCTGTCCTGAAGCCAAGCGTAGTCTTTGGTATCCAGCAGGATGGTGTCGACTGGAAAAGCCTGGACGGGAGCGATGCCAAACTGATCTTCATGATTGCCGTGCCGCGTAATAGTAAACAGAATGCACATTTGAAAGTGCTGCAAATGTTGTCCCGCAAGCTGATGGATGATGATTTCAGAGAAGCGCTCTTGGCGGTGACAACGAAGGAAGAAGCCTATCAATTGCTGGATCAGGTGCATTAATTCTAGACGCTGAGTGACAGGGTTGTATATGAAGCCACTCCAATGAAGCCAGCCCCGCACAGAAATGAGCGGGGCTGGCTTCAATTTTGCGCGTGCTTGAACCGGAGTAGGCATATCGCTTTTCCATGATTTATTTGATGCCCATGTCTCTCATCTGATCTATTACTGGTGAAGTTTCGTTGTCATATTTTGCATAATGACAATGATATCCAAAATATGATAAAGTTTGTTCATTCCGTGTCCAATGGAATTTCGTCCGTTTGGAGTGGACACTAAACGAAAATAACATCTGTGGGTGATAGCAGCATGAACATGAAAAAACTCGGCTTACTGCCGAAAATCCTTATTGCCATTGCGCTCGGCATTGCGATCGGATCGTTCTCACCGGCATGGCTGGTTGCCGGATTAGCTACCTTTAGCGGGTTGTTTGGAAACTTCCTTGGTTTTGCCATACCGTTAATTATCATCGGATTCATTGCTCCCGGGATCGGGGAACTGGGAAGAGGAGCCGGTCGCCTGCTGGGCGTGACCACGGGCCTTGCCTATCTCTCCACCGTTATCGCGGGTTTGTTGGCATTCTTGGCAGCGACGCTATTGTATCCGTATATGTTGGAGGTTGGCGGTCTGGTTAATTCCTACGCCAATCCGGAAGAGGCGCTGCTGGAGCCTTTTTTTAAAGTTGACATGCCGCCTGTATTCGGGGTGATGACTGCTCTGCTGCTTGCCTTTACGCTGGGGCTGGGAGCAGCGGTAACCAAGGGACAAACTTTGCAGAAGGTCATGGTTGATTTCCGGGAGATTGTTGAGAAACTGATCGCCTCGATCATTATTCCGCTGCTGCCGTATCATATCCTCTGCGTGTTTGCCAACTTAACCTATGGCGGGCAAGTGACCACGATTCTGTCGGTCTTTGCCAAAGTATTCATTATGATCATTATCCTGCATGTACTGTTCCTGACCATACAATACCTGGTTGCGGGGCAGGTTGCGCACAAAAATCCGTTTGCCATGCTGAAGAACATGCTGCCAGCTTATTTTACGGCGATAGGTACGCAGTCTTCTGCCGCTACCATCCCGGTTACGCTGCGCCAAACCAAGCTGAACGGAGTCAGTGGGAAGGTCGCTGATTTTGTCATCCCTCTGTGTGCAACCATACATCTATCCGGCAGCACGATTACGCTGGTGAGCTGCTCGATGGCCGTCATGCTGCTGACAGGGATGCCGACTTCCATCGGCATGATGTTCCCATTCATTCTGATGCTGGGCATTACGATGGTTGCTGCTCCCGGAGTTCCCGGAGGCGCCGTTATGGCAGCACTCGGATTGCTGGAGTCCATGCTGGGCTTCGATACGACACTGACGTCGCTTATGATCGCCCTCTATATTGCGCAAGACAGCTTCGGAACGGCTTGTAATGTAACCGGAGATGGAGCTATCGCCGTGATCACGGATCGCGTGAGCAAATCTGAGCCTGCGTAAATCATGTAAGCGCGGCTTACTACTTTGCATCGCGGACGGTCAGGATCCAGCAATCTATATGAGTTCAGGCAGAAGCCTGCCCATTTCCGAAAAGATGGGCAGGCTTCTTATTGATTTTTTCTGTACAATCGTACTAAAATGTAACCATGAATACTAAAAATAAAACGAATGACCAGAAGGAAATGTCGTTTATTGAGAAGGCCCGCCGTGCGCAGATCGTGGCATGTGCGATCGAAACCATTGCCGAGGTCGGTTATGCCCAAGCTTCGATAGGTCAAATCGCCAAGCGTGCCAACGTTAGCAAAGGGGTGATTTCCTATCATTTTGCCGGGAAGGATGAGCTCCTGGAGCAGGTGGTGACGGAGTATTATATCGCCTATGAGTCCTTTGTGCAGCCCATCCTGCGTGACGAAGCATCTCCGAAAAACAGGCTCAAGAAGTATATTGAAGCGAATGTGGAGTTTATCGCGGATCATCGGAAGATGGTTTTTGCCGTTGTGGAGATCGTGACGGGCATGAGGACGAAGGAGGGGAAGCCTCGGTTTTCGGCGGATACGGATGAAGGTGTGTTTCAACCGATTGAGGCGATTCTGCATGCAGGGGCGAAGGAAGGAACCTTTCGTGAATTCACCCCCTTATCTTCCCGAGTCATGGCGCTCGCTATCCGGCATGCCATCGATGGATTCAGCCTGGAATTGATGAGAAACCCCGATCTTCACGTAAAGGCTTATGTACAGGAGCTGATTACGATCTTTGATCACGCCACGCGCAAATAAGAACGCTCCCAAGGAGGAGAGAGCATGTTGATTTATTATGAGGTGGAATGCTTTTGCTGCAAGAAGACATTTCGGCTGTACGAAGGAAGCATAGGATATAAAAATTTCAAGGAAAACCGGAAAGGGAACTATTCCTGCGAGTCATGCAATCACAGCATACGGCTGGAGGCGATTTTTAATCTGCTTCGGAAATAAGAAGGAGGAAAATCAGAAGAATATAATAGAATAGGCTCGTGAACGATTTTGATGGGAGAGTTAGGGAACACCTACAGGTTAACGTACAGTGCGCAAGACTACCGAGTGTCGGCTGAAGCGGCACTCTTTTTTGCATGCTTTTGCAGATCTATGCAGGGTTAGGGAATTTTCGACGGAGTTGTTACTCCACATAAAGAGGACCTTGGAACCTCTTCCAGTTATTTGAAATGAAGTAGAATGACTATCTAACAAATGACGAAGAGGTTGACGTATGTCCAAGATACTTGTACCTCCTGAGGTGCTGCTGGCAGTGTCGGATCAATTCGACAGGGCCTCTGATCAGCTGAAGCGAACAAAAACACGCTGAATCAACGGATTCAGATGCTGGCGTCGTGTGTTGAAGATAAGGCAAACGCCTTGGTTGAAGATCCGATCGGAACCGGTAAACAGATGGCTTACGATGTTACAATAGGGACTGCCGAGGAGGTCTTGAATACGACCATATGGGGCGCCAAAATGGCATTTGACGTTGGCGACACCCGCGAGAAATTCGGTGAAAGGATACAGGCCGAGCAAGAGCGAATGAATGAGATGGGGAAGTCGGCCTATCTGGGGCAGCAGGGAGCCATGGCCCTTTAGGCGCTTTTGCTCTTAACCTCTATTTGATTACGCATCCCTAAAAATCCTCTTTTGATGATGCAGATCTTAGCTTTACTAACATATCTGGATCAGACTCGAGGCGAGCATCATTTCGAAGAGCAAATCTAAGCGCAAAGTTTATTAATGGTGATTTAACAAAAGCCCTGCTTGATGGAGCACTTCTCTAAGGAACTGGCTTTGAAGAAGTTAGCGGAATTGATGAAGTGTCAGCCAAATTTTTGTTGGATCTGAAGAGAATCCAAGAAGGTTGGAAGGCGATGATATCAAACAATGGGTACTGGAGCTAGGGAGAAGGTAATATCTTCATCAGCGGAACAACATTTGGTTAGTACGATGCGCAAACACATTCACATTCGAATGTGTTTTTATTTTCTCTAAATATTGTTGCAGCTTTGGTTTATTTACATATTTTTGTGCATTATTTACTCTAGGAGAATATTACCTTAATATTTCCTGTTTACTATAATATAGAAACTTATATCCTTAGCGGATGATATTCTGAAATGATGATAACTAGGAGGAATAATTGTGAAGAAGCTACTAACAGGTATGATGGCAGCATCTATGATTTTCAATATAGGTGCTTTTTCAGGATCAGCTCAAGCAAAACTGGATGAACATCAATTTTCAAAAAATCCAGGTCTTACTTTTGATGTCATTAGTGACATTCAAGGGGATTACAATGACTTTAAGCATGTGCTTCACGATATGAAACAGATAAACCCAACTTCAAAAGCATTAATCGTGAATGGTGATATTACAGACCGAGGGTGGGATTTTGAATATCAAGCCGTACAACAGGTGTTAGATCATAATCCTCATCCGGAAAATGTATGGTACAGCATAGGAAATCATGAGTTTTACAAACCAAAATGGGCAACACCGAACACATTAGCGCAAAACACGTGGCCAAATCATACGCCGGAGTCCGAAATGTTCCAAAACTTTTATAACTTTACTGGCGAAGAGAAAGTCTACCATAAAAAAGAGTTAGACGGATATCCGTTCCTTTTCTTAGGAACCGAAAAATATATGCACTACCATGATAAATCCTTGTGGGATGAGGTTTACCTTAGTGATGAGCAGCTTGATTGGTTAAAGCAGAATCTTGAAGAATATTCAAAGAACGATCCAAATAAACCCATCTTTCTGTTTAGTCATCATATTCTGAAGGATAGTATTTCAGGCTCCAATCAATCCCCTTATACAGGTGATTACTTAGACCAAGAAAAATTAGAAGCCATCTTAAAGGATTATCCGCAAGTCATTCTCTTTACAAGCCACAGTCACTGGGATCTGAATCTTCCGGATTGGGCAGGTAAAAAGGTAGTCGACGGTGGAGATAAGCGTGGTTTTACCGTTGTGAATACAGCTGGGATTCAAGCGGGCTGGGCATCGGCAGGGCCTAATGGTGGTGAAGTGTCGACGGGCAATGATTTTAAACAGGGCCTTCAGGTTGAAGTGAACGGAAATGATGTAGTAATAAAAGCGTTTGATTATAAAACAGATAAAGTCATTAAAGAGCTGGGTGTGCACAATGGTACTGTTGCTCAATTACCACCTCATGTTGAAGCTGATGATAAGAAAAATGAGCTCATTGGTGCTACTCAATACATGGAATATTCTGTAAACGGAAATGGTAATGGTAATGGAAATGGAAATGGGAATAGTCGCTGGATTGACTATGATCCGAAGAATCCTCCAAAATTTGAAGGAAACCAAAATGTATTCGTTCGCCATAAAGGTGAAATGAACCTGGAAGATGGATTATCTAAAAAGGTGACTTTCAAAAAATAATGTCTGAATAGAACAGAGCGTTGATTCAATTAACGCTCTGTTTTTTTGCGTACACAAATTACGTTTTAGTTCAGGACCTCAAGCCTGGACAATGTTTTGGAAAATCTGATTCCATGCATAGTAGAGTTTGTTTTGATCAATCTTTTTTCAAAACAAGTTCATTTATCAATTCGGTAAACAAATAAAAAAACTCCCGTCTAATCAGGAGTTAGTTATATCGTTTTGAAATGCTGACCCAATAGATCTTATAGGAAGATAGATCTCGTTTGTAATGTTCATTTTTTATTTTCGATACAACTCTTTAAGGATGTTTAATCCTCTTAACTGGTTTTCTTCATCTTGCTGTAGTAGCAGCGAGTTAATTTCAAATATGACCTCATTATCTTTTTTACCTAATGACATAAAGTCAAAGAAGTCGAGATTAAGCGCTGTTGTAATTTTTTCGAGGGTTTGCACGGTGAAATTGCCTTCCCCTCTTTCCAGCCTGCCAATATAACTAAAAGAGGAACCAATTTTCTCGGCAAGCTCCTCTTGGGTTAGATCCTGACTTTTTCTAATTTCTCGAATGATAATGCCCAATCTCTCTGCAATCGATTTATCCATATATGATCGACTCCTCTTATAAGAAGTGTAGACAAAAGGTAGTTAATAATGGAGTCACTAAAAGATTCATTATACATAAAATATTGTCCTTATAAGGTTTTTGTGATAAATTGTAAATATATTCAAATATAGTAGGATAGGATTAAAGGTACTTCCTAAACAAAGTGGTTTTGTCCGGGAAGCTAGCTTTATGCTTTAATTGACAGGCGTTAAATTAATCTATACTATTACTATTATTATATTGATGTACTAAATTATGGATGTTCCGAATGCGGATATTCTTATTGGAGGTTGTTGAATTGATACATACAACCACGATACGATCAGAATTGGATTTTCACCTGAAAAAGACGGGATTAACTATAAATCAATTTGCGGAACTATCAAAAATTAACTCAGGGACGTTAAGCACTATTATTAAAGGGATACGCCCCATTGCTATGCAGCAATTAGATCGAATGGTATCGGCCATGGGACTTCCCGAAGGCAGCTTTTACGAGCTGTATGCGGATGAATGTTTTGCTTATCCGCTGAATTGGAGAAGACTAAAGCCGTTTTTGTACCGCTGTGCCGAACTGGATAAGCTGAAATTAATTCAGAAGGTTGTTCGATACATGACGGATAACCTAGCTTATGTGCCACTTCTTTTTGACACAGCAGAGGATTTGTTTAATCAAGGCAAGTATTCAGCAGCCGCAATGATATACGAATCAGTAGCCGAAAGTGAGAAATATCAACATTCTGAACGGTTAGCTCTGTGCCATTATCGACTGTTTACAATCTCATTAGGTCATGATCAGGAAAAGAATCTTAGGGCAGCCACCAAATTTGAGGAATTCGTCGAGCGTTTAGATGAAGTGGATCAACTTGATGCGTTGAAGGATTTGGCTAATATTTATAGTTCTCTTCGATATTGGGATAAGGTTGAGGAAATTGCAGAAAAGATGGGACGAAAGGCAACTATCCAATATTCTTATAAATATGAACAGACCAAAAGTCATTGTCTCCAGAAGGAACCGAAACATCCGCTGTTTCTATATATTATATACTCGTATTTATTACGTTCGGGTGTTTGTGATGAACGAGGAGATTATGAGCAGGCATTACGATATGTATTGCTATATTCAGAACTGAGTTGGGTCAAGGAGGATTCTGAAGAAGCTCATCGAATTAAAGAGCAATATAAAATGTGGGCTGTGGCAAATACATATCTATACCAACTGTTGTCAGGTAAGGTCGAGGTTCTGCCGGATTATGTGGCTTATATTGAATCCAAAGAAGACGAGATTCTTCCTGCTTTGACTAAAATTCTCCAGGCGGCTAATCAGTATCATTTTAACGTAGATTATATTTTGCAGAAATTTCAAAGCAAGATTTCTTCGTATACTGCGATAAAGGGACAGTCGCAAACGTACCACCATCAAGTGGGAGAAGATCGGTATACGCATTTTTTGATCGAACTTTCATCCTATTATCTGAACAGACAAAGGTACGAGGATGGTTTGACTTATTTATTAGATGGTTTGGCAGTAGCCATTGATATTCATAAAGATGACGCCATTCTGAAATGTGTTCAATCTTTTGAGCAGTTCAGACATGTTGCATCTGTGGAAATACAAAATAGATATAATATTCTAATCAGTGAGGTGAAAATAAAATGAAAAGAAAAATAGTGTTATTTTTGATTGCATTCTGTATGGTTATTTCTATTAATGTTCCTGTGCATGCTGATGATGATTCCACGCTGGCTGAACCACCGCTCGTTCAGCAATTTACACATGGTATTGGGGGATCTTAGATCTCTTATTTCAAAGGCTTATTCCAACTCGAAGTATGAGTAGGAATAGGCTTTTTTACATGCCCAGCAATATATTATGGATGGATATGCGCCTATAAAACCTACCTAACAACAAGCCCATAAGGTATAATCTGTGTATATATTGTAAGCGCTTTATAATTGAGTCAGGACTGTATCAGTGCTCAATACGCTGCCCTGAATAGTTCCGTGTTGCTGTGTCTTCATAATTCGGGCCAAGGGGGATAAGGATGCTTCAAATAAGAAATTGGATCGATTCCGTGGGAAGCATGAAAAAGCGTAAGTTTTTTCTGAAGTTAATTGTCACGACGGTGCTCATTACCGTGCTTCCGAGTTTGGTCTCCAATATTTTTGCATATTACAGGGTATCCGGCATTGTAGAAGAAGAGACGGGTAACAACAAGCTGCAATATTTGAACCAGACGATCAACACCCTTGAGATTTTGCTGAACCGGATTAAGGAAAATTCGAATTTGCTTGCACTCAACCGCTCTTTCATTAGCTTCGAGAATTTCCCGAACGGGGCTTACTACGAAGGGCTTCAAGGGGAGATTCCGGAGGAAGACCTACCAGCGCTCTATGCTTATCTGGAAGCCAAGAAGAATACCTTCCTCACGATGAACTCATTCAAACTCTCCGATCAATTCGTGGATTCCGTATACTTTTATGACAGCAGCAAGAACCTAGTGATCACTTCGGATAAAGACCGCTCCAATCGTCAGTTTCGGAGGGAGGATTTTTATGATAAAGACTGGTATGACGCCGTGCAGACCATGCAGGTGAATCCTGTCTTCCTGGACACTCGGACCGCGAAGCAATATCCTGACGGGGATAAGGATCTCCTGTCCGTGATCTATAAATCCAAAAAAGCCAATAACGCCATCATCGTCAACCTCGATGCGGCCATGATTTATGAGGATATTATCAGCAAATTAAATGCGAGTGACGACATGTACGTAGTGTCCTCATCTGGAAATCTCGTATTCCGCAGCCAATCTTCAATGACGGGCGGTGTTCAGCAAATTGGATTACCCGAGGCTCTGCAAAGTGCCAAGTCAGGATCGTATTCCATCGAGCTCAATGGCAGCAAGAAGCTGGTTAGCTACTCTTCTTCCGCGCTATTGGGTTGGACCTTCGTCAACATATCCGATATGGGGGTGTACACGCAGGGCACGATTGACATCAAACAGACGATTACGTATTCTGCCGGCGCTTTAATGCTGTTCTCGCTGCTGCTCTCCTACTTCTCTTCCAGGAGCTTGTATAAGCCGATCTCCCGTTTGAATGCACTTGCGAAGGGGAGGAGCGATGGGAAAATCCAGCTGGTCAGCGAGCAATCTAACGGGCCGGATGATGAACTCAGCGTCATTGGCAGCTTTGTCAGGTCCACCATTGATGAGCGCAATTATTATAAGGAAAGGCTGGAGGAAAGCCTGCCCTTTCAATTGGAACGTTTCAAGCTGTCGCTGCTGCAGCGGCATACGATGAGTCTTGAGGAAATTGAATCAAAGAAGGATTATCTTGGACTCCCTATCAGCCTTCATGAGCTGTCTGTGTTCTTGCTGTCCATTGATGAAGAGATGGCTTCTAACGGCGAGGATATGCTGGCGCAGGACCTGTGCAAGATCAAGATCATGGATGCCTTGCAGGACAGCGTGGTACTGGGGCTGGGTACTGCATTTTTCGTCGTCAATGTGGAGAAGGACAAAATCGCAGTTGTTTTTAACCTTTCCGGAAAAGGGCGTCAGCAATTGTTCCATCTGGCACAGCAGCTGCTCGATGAGGTGAATGCACGGCTGGGCGTGCAGTTCTCACTTGGCGTCGGAAGTATCTGCAGTGGGATCGAGGAGCTCCCCCTTGCTTATGAAGAAGCGGCAGAGGCGTTAAAATACCGTATTCTCTATGGAAAAGGTTACGTGATATCCATGGACGATATCCGTGCCGATAATGGGCAAACCTTTCATTATCCGAACCAGCTTGAGGAAAAGCTCAACAGTTATATCCGGACTGCCTGCTTGCAGGAAGCTCTTTTCATATTCGACGCCTTTGTGGCCGAGATCGAGGCCTGTAAACACAAGCTTCATTACAACCAGATCCAGCCGATCTTCATTCAATTGTTCACGTCCATCCGGTATTCATTCAGCTCGTTTGGAACAGGCATCGAAACTCTGTTCGAGAAGGGAACAGATCCATACCGAGAGCTGCTCGATCTGGGCTCGATGGATCATATCGTCGCATGGTTTCAATCGCTTATAACGCGCGGGGTTGAATGCATACGTCAAGAGATTCACGCTAGGGGGAACCAGCACATTGCCAAAGTCATTGAAATGTTGGAGAACGATTATGATAAAGATATCTCGTTACAGTGGGTTGCCGAGCACCTGAATTTGAACCCGGCTTATATCAGCAGACTATTCAAGCAAAGCACCGGTCAGCCCTTCATTGATTACCTGAAGCAGGTACGGGTTGATAATAGCAAGCGTCTGCTCGCGGAAGGCAGGCTTAAGATCAATGAGATCGGAAAGCAGGTCGGATTCGGCAGTGCCCACTATTTTATTAAGGTGTTTAAGGAAATAACCGGGATCACTCCCGGCGAATACAAAAAAATATACTCATAGTATCGATCCCGGCCTTTTACTCCCAGAGAAGGAGTACCGGGATTTTTGTCTTTCGTAACAAATATTTGATAAGTAGAAATCGTGTTATAAAAGTACAGCATTTCACATTTTAAGCGCTTACATGTCGTGATAAGGTGTCTCCTGAAGCAGGTCCCGGCCATGTTGGAAACGCGGACCCAACCCAATTTAAGGAGGGAATAAGAATGAAGAAGCTGTTTCATACAACGCTGAGCGCCATGCTGGTGCTTTCGCTTGCGGCATGTGCAGGTGGAGGATCGGGAGGGAGCGGAGGCGATGGAGCCTCTGCCGGATCCAAGGAGGTTAGCGGAGATTCAAACAAGGGTTCCGGGGAGATGGCTAAAATTTATATTTATCAGAATACCGGGGCCTTGAATCAGAAACCGGAAGGCAGTATTCCGGATGCACTAGAGGAAATGAAGCAGATGTATATGGATGAGCTTGGCATTGAACCGATTGCGATCGTACCGCCAAAAGGCTCCGAGGGCGAAAAGTTGAATTTACTGCTTGGATCCAAGGATGAGGTGGACGTATTTCAGGGGGATTGGGATCAATATGCCTCGAAGGGTGCTATCATTCCGCTAAACGATTTGCTGGAGCAGCACGGCCAGGACATTCTGAAGGCATGGCCTCAGGAAGCTTGGGATTATATGACCGATAAAGACGGGAAGATCTGGGGCATTCCCCGGGGGCTGCCGTCCGTTCATTACCCGGTCTGGATTCGTACCGATTGGCTGAAGAAGCTGGATTTGGAAATGCCAAAGACCATTGATGAGCTCGAAGCGGTATTAAAGGCATTCCAGGAGGGCGATCCGGACGGTAATGGCAAGGCGGATACAATCCCGATGATGACCGATCTGGGCGGTATGAATAATGCGCTGATGGGCGCCTACGTTGAGGGCGGCAACAGTAATTGGCTTGATCCGGCCGACAACAAAATCAAACCGGTTGAGCTTGCGCCCGGCTATCAGGATTATTTGGCCAAGATGGCGGATTGGTACCAGAAAGGCTACATCTATAAGGAAGCTTTTGCAAAATTCGACCCGCTGGAGCTGCTAAAAACCAACCGGGTTGGAACCTCCTCTATGTGGTATTCCAGGATTACGCTGCTGTTCCCGCAGATCAAGCCGAATCTCCCGGAGGGAGCCGATTATGCGATTGCTAAGGATCTAACCGGTCCTGCCGGTAAGCTGATGACAGCGTCGCGCGGAAACACGACGGGCATGCTGGTTACCAAAAAAGCCAAAAATCCGGAAGCTGTCATCAAGTTCATCAACCATCAATACAAGGATTTACCGACCAATACGCTGAATGCAGCCTTCGGGAAGAACTGGAAGTATCTCGATGACAACAAGTTCGAGATCGAGCTGCTTAGCCCGGATCTCCGGTATGCCGGTGAATATATGCTTTCTCTGGGCTTAGCGACGGAGAACAAATACGCATTCCGTGATCCCGTGAAGAAGATGCATGCCGATTACCTGAATCATGAGATTACCAATGTGAGTGCAGCCAAAATGCCACTGGATGCAACCGTCGTATATGACAAGGAACGGCTGAAGCAGAATGTCCCGATGCTTGAAGATCTGGACCGTTTGCGGAGCGAGGAGCTCGTTAAGTTCGTGACCGGCGTAAGACCCCTGAGTGAATTCGATCAATATATTGAGCAGCTGAACAAAGCCGGACTGCAGATGTGGATCGATGAGTACACGAAGCAATTTTTTGAGCTGAAAAAATAAGACGGGAGGGCTGCGTGTGTGATGGAGCTTAACACTGCAACTGTTGCCCCGCCGGCCTTGAAGAAACGAAGCCGCTGGGCTGCAGTTAAAAAGCATCGATTTTACTATTACCTGATTCTGCCCGGGATCCTTTATTTCCTTATATTTGATTACGTGCCGATGTTCGGCGTTATCATTTCGTTCAAAGACATTTCGCCGTTTGAAGGGGTACGGGGGATTTTAACGGGGGAATGGGTGGGTTTCGATCATTTTGTCCGTTTCTTTGATTCCTATTACTTCTGGAACGTGCTTCGCAATACGTTTCTGATCAGCTTTTATAACCTGTTGTTCGGGTTTCCGTCCGCGATCATTCTAGCGCTCTTGATGAATGAATTGAAGAACGGGCTGTTCAAACGGATCGTTCAAACGGTTTCGTATTTACCGCATTTCATCTCGACGGTCGTGGTGGCAGGTCTCATCATGATGATGCTGTCCACGGATAACGGGCTGCTTAATGCGATTATCGTGTTTTTTGGCGGAGAGCCGATTCTGTTCCTCGGAGAACCCAAATACTTCCGATCCATCCTCGTTATATCCCATGTGTGGCAGACCGTCGGGTGGGGGACGATTTTATATCTGGCAGCTATGGCAGGCATTGACCCGGGGCTGTATGAGGCAGCCAAAATCGACGGTGCCAACCGGTTCCGTCAGGCATGGCATATTACATTGCCAGGCATTTCGCATGTGATTGTCATTATGCTCATTCTGTCGATCGGAGGCTTACTTAATGCGGGCTTCGAGAAGGTGCTGCTGCTGTATTCGCCTGCCGTGTACGGGGTGGCCGACATTATCGATACGTATGTGTATAGAGAAGGCCTGACATCGCTTAACTATTCATTCGCCACAGCGGTCGGTGTTTTTAAAAATCTGCTGGCGATGGTGCTCATCCTAGGCGCGAATTATATTGCGAAGCGAATGAACCAAACGGGAATCTGGTAAGGGGGGATATGGTGAGCGGAATAAAGCCTACAACAAGTGAACGAGTTTTTGATGTTGCCAACATTGTTTTTCTGATCTTCTTGTCCCTCATGTTTGTTATTCCGTTCCTTGCGGTGCTGTCAACGTCGTTTATCAGCGCTGAGGAGTCCATGCGTCGCGGAGCGTTCGTGCTTATACCGGAACGGCTGGATTTCGCAGCCTACGATGTGCTGCTTAACCGGGGGAAAATCATTTTAAATGCTTATCAGGTTACGATTTTCAGAGTCGTGGTCGGCACCATTCTCAATCTGTTATTTACATCCATGCTGGCTTATGGATTGGCCCGGCGGAGCTTGCCCGGACGAAACGGCCTTGTGCTGTTCATATTTCTGACGATGATATTTCAAGGCGGTTTGATCCCTAACTATATGTTGATGGATACGCTGGGGCTTAAAGATACGCTATGGGTGCTTATCCTTCCCAGCCTGATCAGCGCGTGGAATTTATTTATTCTCCGGAATTTCTTCATGGGACTCCCGGAGGAGCTGGAGGAATCCGCCGTCATTGACGGGGCTACCCCTCTGCTGATTCTGTTCAAGATTGTCATTCCGCTGTCCATGCCGGCGATGGCCACGATCGGTTTATTCTATGCGGTACATCATTGGAATGATTGGTTCGGGGCGTCGATCTACATTAATGATGTCAACAAGATGCCGGTTCAGGTCATCATGCGCAACATTTTGCTGACCGGAATTACACAGAATGAGGCCCAACTGGAATACGTGCGCAATCCGCCCCCGGCGGCCACGCTGAAATCCGCGGTCATTATGATCAGTACGCTGCCAATATTGTTTGTATATCCGTTCCTGCAAAAATACTTCGTTAAGGGAGTTATGGTTGGCTCTATTAAAGGATAGGAGGGTTTATAAACTTGATTCCATTTCGTAAGTTACTCATTGGCTGGATGATGCTTATATTAATTGCTGCCCACATTCCCTATGGACCTGTTGGCGTAAGTGAGGCTGCCGAGGCCCAAGCTGTGGCCGATGGGGAACCACAATTTCGCAATATCGATTTGTTTCTGGCTGGTACGGAGGGGTATCATACGTTCCGCATTCCGACCATATTGACGACCATGGATGGAACCCTGCTGGCGTTTGCCGAAGGACGTAAAAACAGCGCTTCCGATACGGGTGATATCGACCTTGTGCTGAAGCGGAGCTTGGACGGCGGCACAACCTGGGAGCCGCTCCAAACGGTGTGCGACATGAGTGCGGATACCTGCGGGAATCCGACGGCGGTGCAGGATGAGAGCAATGGCCGCATATGGTTATTTATGAACCATAATTATGGCGACGACACGATTGAAGAGATCAACAATGGAACGAGCCGAGGCGTGCGTACGATCTGGAGCTCATACAGTGACGATGACGGAGTCACCTGGTCGGAACCGGTGAACCGTTTCGAGGAGGTGCAGCCATCCAATATAAGGTGGGATGCAACGGGACCTGCAATCGGGATTCAGCTCCGGCATGGGCCGAACCAAGGGAGGCTGGTGATTCCGGCGATCGGACGAAACATTCAAAGTGATGACCATGGCTTAACCTGGTATCAGAGCGGCTATATCCAAGCGGACACAAACGAGGCGACCGTTGTGGAGCTGACGGACGGCACGCTGATGCGGAACGACCGTTTGTCCGCTAACAAAGAGCTGAAGCGGAGGGCGATATCGACAAGCAGCGACCAAGGGGCAACCTGGTCACCGGTTTTTTATACGCCCGAGCTGATTGATCCTGTTGTGCAGGCGAGCATTGTCCGCTACATGCCTGCCGATAATGAGCTGGGCAGCAAGCTGCTGCTTTTCGCCAATCCGGCCAATGAGAACGTTAGAGAAAATATGACGGTCCGGCTCAGTTATGATGACGGAGCCACCTGGCCGGAAGCAAAGACCGTATACAGCGGGCATTCCGCCTATTCTTCGCTCACCGTGCTACCGGATGGAACGATTGGCCTGTTGTTTGAAGGCGGGGGTTACACACCATATGACAAAATCATGTTTGCGAAATTCAATTTGGCTTGGTTCGATGCGGAGGAAGCGCATCTGGACGATCTGATGTTCTCGGAAGGCTCGCTGTCTCCCGTGTTTCGGGGTGACATCGGACATTATCGTCTGACGATGTATGAAGGAACAGAAGAGGTGACGGTGAAGCCGGTTACATCAAATGAAGGAATTGAAATTGAAATAGCGGGCGAGCCGGCGGCTTCAGGAGTGCCAAGAGCGGTTCGGCTTGACGGACTTGAAGATCTTTTCATTACGGCCAGGTTGGGGAGTCAGACACGCACCTATTCGATTGAATTGGATAGGTCCAGACCTCGTCCGGAGCTGCTGCTTCATTGGGATTTTGAGCAGACGGATGATTCGAGCGTGACGGATGTGACAGGCAAAGGTCATACCGGTTTGCTGAAGAACGGTGCGGCGGTAAGACCAGGGGCGGTTCGTCCCGATGGGCAGGGCCATATTCTTCATCTGGATGCCTTACAGCGTTCTCACGTCGAGATCACCCAAGCTCAGGATCTCCATTTTGGGACTGGCGATTTTAGCTTTGCGGCTTGGGTCAACCCGGAGACGCTGTCTCGGCAGCGACACCTGCTGATGTGGTACGGTACGGCGGGTCGGGGTGTGCCGCAGTGGTGGATGTCGGTCGAACAGAACGGTGCGGTTCGAATGAATTTGAACGGACTGCCGCTGAACAGGGAGATTGGCATTGCAACCCCTTCGGGTCTAGTTAAAACCGGGGAATGGACACATGTTGTGGGGATCCGGGAAGGCGGTAATCTGCTCGTATATGTGAACGGTGAGCTGGCGGCGACGTCGGCGAGGTTCGACGGTTCCGCCATGAATGTGTCGAACGAAGACGCTCCGCCATTCGTCGGTTTCGATAAAGGCACAGTGGCGAATCGCGATTGGAACGGTAGTCTGGACGATGTGCGGATTTATCGTCACGCGCTGGATCCGTCCGACGTCCGGAAGCTGTATCAGCTGCCATCCGATGCGATAGCACCGATAACGAAAGCTATAGTCACTCCGGATGAGCCGGGTGGAGTGAATGGATGGTACACCTCCGATGTGACGGTGGAGCTAACGGCATCAGATGAGGAATCTGAGGTAACGGGTACGGAATATCGACTGGACGGCGGGGAATGGAAGGCATATGAAGGAGCGGTCCCTGTTTCTGCAGAAGGGATTACCACGATGGAGTATCGGAGCCGGGACGGGGCAGGCAATGTGGAGGAGGGGCGTACCCTTACGCTGTCCATCGACAAGACGGTACCGGATATCACGATTTCTCCGAACCGTAACGTTATCTGGCCACCCAATCGCAAATGGGTGCCGGTGGAGATGGAAATCCACACCAAGGATGAATCATCCGGAATCGCTTCGATTGCACTGGTATCTGTTACCGGCAGCGGTGTACAGGATCCAAGTTCAATCGTCCGTGGTGCGGAGGTTGGAACTGGCGACACATCTTTTGAGCTGATGGCCGCGAGCAACCCGGGCGGACAGAAGCGGGAGTACAGCATCACTTATGAAGCAAGAGATCATGCCGGACATACAACGACAAAGACGGTAATCATCGAAGTAGCGAGAATTGTCAATGAGGAGGATGAACATGATGGCGATTGAAAGGTTTGCAATCAGCAGAGACACGGAATGGTATGAGGCATGGCCGGACGTAACGCTAACGGCCGCGGGCAAGCTGGTATGCGTATTTTCCCAATGCACTCACCACGGAGACCGGTCGGCTACACGCCTGATGTTGACGGAAAGTACGGACAAAGGGAGAACCTGGAGTGACAAACAACCGTTCACGTCATTGACGAACGGACTTCCGTACTGGAATTGTGCACGCATATCGAGGCTTCGGGACGACCGGCTGGTTATCGTGGCGGATCTGATATCGGCGAAAAAGGAGAACGGGGGCCGCAATTATATATGGATCGGAGACGCGGAGGGGAATAACTGGTCGGAGCCTATGGAAACGCCCGTTACCGGTATCGTTCCGGATAAACTGTGTGAGCTTGCAACCGGACGCTGGCTGCTGTCGGCCCATGAGCGAAACCCGGATTCGGGGGTAAGCGAGCAGCGGCTCTGGTATTCCGATAATCAGGGTGCGGACTGGGTGGGACCTGTCACTGTGGCTTCTCATCCGGATCTGAAGCTGTGTGAAGGAAGTATACTTCCCCTCCCGGATGGAACGTTGGTTGCGTTTCTCCGGGAGAACTCAGGGCAGGGATTGGATTGTTATAAATCAATATCCCATGATCAGGGCCAGACTTGGAACGGACCGTATCGTGTTCCTCTCCCCGGTTGTCATCGTCCCGTTGCAGGGATGCTTCAGAGCGGGAACATTATGATTGCGTACCGTTTCATGCAAGGCGGTAAGGGCTGGCTTGGCACCTGGACACAGAACTTCTTCGCAGCTCTTACGGATCAGGAATCAGCAAAGGCGATAGAGCGGCGGGAGCAGTGGACGAGAATCATGCCGATTGATTACGACCGTAGTCCAGTTGCAGACCTTGGTTATTCGGGCTGGGTACAGTTCGAAGACGGGGAGATTTATGTCGTTCAATATATTGCGGATGATGCGCCTAGAGCGCAAATCCGCGGGTACAGCTTTTATGAGGATGATTTTTTATTGAAATCATTGTAAACATGAGGGGGACGTTTTGTGAACCAGATATCTGGAGAACACAGCAAATTTAAAGGCATATTGACGGCACTGTTGACCCCGATGCATGAAGACGGATCGATTGATTTCGAATCGTTGTCTCGTTTGGTTGAACATCAAATCTCGCTGGGAATTAAAGGCTTCTACGTTGGCGGAAGCACAGGGGAAGGATTTATTCTGACGACGGAAGAACGACAGCAAGTTCTTGAGTCGGTCGTAAAGACGACAAAGGGTCGAGTGACCGTTATCGCGCATATCGGCTGCATAAGTACCATGGAGTCGGTTAAGCTAGCCCGGCATGCCGAAGCCTTAAGCGTGGATGCCGTATCGGCCGTTGTCCCGTTCTATTATAAAGTCACGATGCAGGAGATCCGGGAGCATTATGAAACGATCATGACCGCCGTACCGCTGCCCATGCTCGTCTATCATTATCCGGGAGCTACCAGCGTGAGTCTAACCATGGACTTTTACAGCCACATGAGCCGTAACTCTCAATGTGTGGGCGTGAAATTCACCTCGCTGAATCTGTTTGAGATGCAGCAGATCCGAGCGTTATGCGGGGAGCGATTCATGATCTATAACGGGCATGACGAGGTATATTTAAGCGGGGCTTATGCCGGAGCCGACGGCGCGATCGGAAGCACTTTCAATATGATGCCTGAACCTTTTGTTCAGATGCACGCTCAGATTAGCGCTATGGAGAGACCGGATATGGAGCTTCTCCAGTCTTTGCAGTCGAAAGCGAATGAGGTCGTATCGCATATGGTAAGGTTTGACRTCATCGCGTATGAGAAGTATGTCTTATTCCTCCAGGGAGTACTATCCTCACCAAAGGTACGCCAGCCTTTGAAACAATTTACGGAGGATGAGCGGCGGCAAATTGACGACTATTATCGGAATAGCGAGCTGCTGCATCATCATCGAATCAAGGTTTAAGGGAGCAATGAGCGTAGAGCGTTAGAGCTTAAACAATCTGCAAAAAACCAACAGGCCGGTCATGACTGGTCTGTTGGTTTGACGTTTAAATAGATCCACACCTCAACAAAACACAACCCCAACCCAAAAAAACAAAGAGGCTGCACCAGCGTTACTTCTATAATGGAGGTTACTAGACTGTCGGACCGCTGAGGATCGTGAGGAGGGATAAACATGAAGCGGGATGAATATATGGATGGGGCAGGACTGGAGCAGGGAAGGTCGGATGCTCTCATAAGCAATAAGCGGGTAAATGATCATGATCGTAACCGTCGGATAGCCTGGTGGCGCGAAGCTCGCTTTGGGCTCTTCGTGCATTGGGGGCCTTATTCGATGCTGGGCGGGAAGTGGAACGGCGAACGGGTGGATGCCAATTATGCGGAGCATATCCAGTTAAGGGGAAAGATTCCGGTGACCGAGTATGCGGAGGCCGCAGCCGGGATGAACCCGGAAGCGTTTGATGCGCACGAGTGGGTATCGCTGGCCAAGCGGTCCGGGGCAAAATATCTTATCGTGACAGCCAAGCATCATGATGGGTTTGCAATGTACGATTCCAAGGTCAGTGATTATTCGATTACTCGTCATGCTCATTTTCCAAGGGATCCGATCAAGGAGCTTGCAGAGGCCTGCGAATCGGAGGGGATTCGCCTTGGAATCTACTACTCCCATGCCATGGATTGGCATCACCCCGATTCGCAGGGGAACACGCTGGATTACCCGGATAACATCGGCGCCTGGGATCAACTGGAGGAATGGATCGAAGATGACGATAAGCGGGAACGCTTCGAGCGTTATCTTCATGAGAAAGCTCTTCCTCAAGTAGAGGAGCTGCTTACCGATTACGGTCCGATTGGTTTGATGTGGTTTGATTGCGGTCATAAGATCAGCGACGAGCACGCTGTGTGGTTCTATGATCTGGTACGCAAGCTACAGCCGGATTGCTTGATTAACAAGCGACTGCGGGATGACCGATTTGCCGATTACGGCAATCCGCATGATAACCAGCTCCGGTTCCATCCGGTGCAGCCTGAATGGGAGTCGATTCATACGCTGAATGATTCCTGGGGGTTCCGATATGACGATGACCATTGGAAGAGTCCGGATGAATTGATCGAACAGCTGCTGCGCGTGGCAGCCACGAACGGTAATCTGGTACTGAATGTGGGGCCGCTCGGAAACGGGACGATTGACGATACGTCAAGAAGCCTGCTGGAGACGGTGGGCAGCTTCCTGGAACGGAACGGCGAGGCGATATACGGCACGAGCGGCAGTCCGATCGGTACGCCGCAGTGGGGATATTGCACATGGAAGCCGGATGAGAATCTCTTGTACTTGCTGGTGAGAGAATGGCCGCAGGACGGGCGTTTGATCCTGCCCGGTCTTGCCAGCCGAGTTCAGTATGCGAGGCTTATCGGAGTGAAGGCGAAGGAGGACAACCTGCCGATCCGACAGCTTGGGCCGTGGGACTGGCAGATTGATGTGCGTTCGGTACCTCAGGACGCCTATGCGACGGTGATCAAGCTAAAGCTGGATGGAGCGCTGGAGACGCATCTCACTCCAAGGTTTATTTCCCGGATGCCGAATACGTTCTGGGCATATGATGGTGTTACCTGGGGCGATGGCCTGCGATACGATAATGGAAAACGCGGTCATGATGGCGTTACCGGCTGGACAGCTCCAAATGCGGCTGTTCAATGGACATTTCGTTCCGAGGAAGAGATGCCGATTCACTGTCGAGTGATCGTCACCTTGTCCGCTGCAGCGGATCAGGCGGGGGGGCATTTTGAGTTGTCCCTGGATGAACAGAAGCTGACTTGTACCGTTAAAGATACGGGTGGGGACGGATGCTGGGGAGAATTTGAGATAGGTCAACTGACGATTCTCTCGGCAGGCTTACATCGTCTTGAAGTCCGGGGACTATCGCTGGTTTCTGATTCATTAATGAATTTGCGCAAGGTTACGCTATTGCCAATGGAGAGGGAGTGAGGAATCAATGAAAATCGTATTTGATCCTGCACCGGTAGCAGGAGGCTTTCGAATGCCGGGATATTGGATATGGTGCGGCAGCGTTATCCAGGGTGAGGATGGCCGGTACCATATGTTTGCTTCGCGCTGGCCGAAATCCTTGCCCATGCATCCCGGCTGGCTTGCGGCCTCGGAGATCGTCCGTGCGGTCTCCGACCATCCGGCCGGACCGTACGTATACGAGGAGACGGTGCTCGGAGCCAGATCTCCGGCCTATTGGGACGGATGCAGCGTGCACAATCCGCATATCGTGAAGGTGGACGGCACGTACGTGCTTTATTATATGGGCACGACGTTCCCGTTTCCGCTGCCTGAAGAAGAGGAGCCGCTGCTTCCGAATGATCCGCTCGTCGCGGTAGCCAGGGCGAACAAACGGATCGGCGTGGCGACCGCCCCTTCCGTAACCGGCCCGTGGACTCGAAGGGATCATCCGGTTCTGCTGCCGCGTCCGAATCATTTTGACAGCTTCTTGGTATCTAATCCGGCCCCCTGTGTTCATGAGGACGGTTCGGTGAAGCTTATCTATAAATCTCGTCCCTATGAAGGGCATTCCTATGGCAACATGCAGCTGGGCTTGGCCTGCGCCGAATCGGTGTACGGTCCTTACAACCGTCAGCCTGAACCGCTGTTTCCTCCAGCGATTCATATTGAAGACCCCTTCATTTGGCGTACGGCACGCGGGTACGAAATGATTGCCAAGGACATGGACGGCTCCATCTGTGGGGAGCGCTATAGCGGAGTCCATGCGTGGTCAGCGAACGGGGAAGAATGGAAGATGACAACCAAACCAGGGGAACCCGTGTATTCCCGCAGAGTGCTGTGGGATGATGGTGCGGAGCGGCTGATGGGCAACCTGGAACGGCCTTTTTTGCTCATGGAGGACGGTCGTCCGGCCTGGATGTTTGCCGCGACTTCGGACGGGAGCCGCGGGTTTTACGATTGTACGGAGACCTGGAATATGGCGATTCCGATTCGGGAGATTACAGAGAACGACGACGAATAAGAGCGATTCATATCCGATTCGAAGCATGATAAACAGCACCTGAAACGGATGGTCGCCCTCCGTCATGCGATGCTGCACCGTGTATTGGGAGTGTGTGCGGTGAGAAATGCCCGATTACTCTCAGCGGCCCATGCTCTCATGTACGGCTGCGTTTTACTTCACCGTTCATTTCCCTCATAAGCCCTTCTGCTTACCATGGTCGGATAGACCATGCTAGCAGCAGGGCTTTTTTCTCTATTCCGCCTCAAATCCCCCATCTTAAAGTGCGTGTTCAAAAAGGTCGATTTTCAGCACCGAAGCTTATGCTTCCGATGTGCGTTTTTTCAAAACGCTTCAGTTGGATGAAGCTAGGGACGTCAGGAGCGGAGCTACACGTTTTCGCAGAAAACGCCTTCGAAAGCATCTGCTGTTTTGGGTACGAGCACCTGAAATGTTTCCGCAGGAAACATGCTTCGGAAGCTTCTCCTTTGGCCCGGCTGAATTCAAGATTCGATGCCGAGCTGCTTCCTGATTCGCTTCGTGTTAGAGTTAGATATAGAATTTATGAGTTATCAGTGGAACTGATGAAATTCTATATCGCAAGAAAACCTACCTATGCATCGCGGTCGCTCATCCTTGAAGTGGCCTCGATAGAGGTTTTCTTATCAAAAGCGGACTTTTTGAACAACCTCTTAAACACAATCATAAAAAAACACATCGACAAACAAATGCCGCCATTGTTGGCAAGGCCCTCCGCTTATACGATGAATACGAAGGAAAACTTACAACGGGAGGTCCTTATGGCGAACATCAACCCAAGCACGCGGCTAACACCGTCAGCGCGGAGCCGGGAATGGTTATCCAGCTTTCGCAAGTACAAGGCGATATACCTCATCTCGATTCCGGGCATCCTCTATTTTCTGGTATTTAAATATGTCCCTTTATTCGGGAGCGCCATGGCTTTTCAGGAGTATAACTTATTCAAAGGCATATGGGAAAGCCCATGGGTGGGGCTGGATCAGTTCTACCGCATGTTTCAGTACGAGGAGTTTCTGCGGATCTTCTGGAACACCCTGCTGATCGGGATGTACAGCATCGTATTCGCTTTTCCAATCCCGATTATTCTGGCCCTGCTGTTGAACGAGATTCGTCTTGTCCTGTACAAGCGGGTGCTGCAGACGGTCATTTACATGCCCCACTTTCTGTCCTGGGTCATTATCGGGGGGATTGCGGTAGGCATTCTGTCTCCGACCACGGGGATCATTAATCAGATTCTGATGTGGGTGGGACTTGAACCGATTTACTTCCTTGGCGAGGAGAGCTATATTCGCAGAATTCTGATCGGATCCGGCATTTGGAAGGAAGCTGGCTGGGGAACGATTATTTATTTGGCGGCGCTGGCCGGGATCAACCCGGATCTGTATGAAGCTGCACGCGTAGATGGCGCGAACCGGTGGCGCCAGACTCTGGCGATAACGATTCCGTCGATTCTGCCCACGATTATGATTCTGTTCCTGCTGAACATCGGCAATTTCCTCGATTTCGGGTTTGAACGCGTGTTTGTGTTCCTGAATGCCTTGAACGAGAATAAAGGCGACATTCTGGATACGTACATTTATCGCGTTGGTCTTCTCGGACAGCAGTACAGCTACACCACGGCCATCGGGCTGTTCAAATCCCTCATCGGGCTGCTGCTCATCGTGGGCGGAAACGCCATAAGCCGCAAAACGACCGGAAATTCCTTATACTAGGCAGGTGACCAAAACATGATAAAACGATCAAAAGGCGAATCCGTATTCGAAGTTTTCAACCATATCTTTCTGGCGGTTGTGTCGGCTGCCATGATATTCCCAATTCTGCACGTTGCGGCGCAATCGCTTAGCAGCGATGTGGCCATTTCGCGGGGAGACGTCGGCCTGTGGCCGGTTGAGTTCACACTCTCCAACTATGCAATCGTCTTGAACGATACTTCCGTATGGCGCTCCTTTATGATCAGCGTATTCGTGACCGTCGTGGGGACCGGGATCAACCTGATCGCAACGGCCTCGCTGGCCTATCCGCTATCGCGCAGTGAATATCGGGGACGAAAAGTCATCCTTATGCTCGTGCTGGTTACTTTTATTTTCAGTGCGCCCCTGATTCCGAATTATCTGCTCATTAAAACGCTGAACATGCTGGATACGGTATGGGCCCTGATCATTCCGGGCGCGATCAGCGCGTACAACCTGTTCATCATGCGCTCGTTCTTCATGAATCTGCCGAACGAAATTATTGATTCGGCCCGGATCGACGGGTGCGGGGAGCTGCGGATCATATCGAGCATCGTGCTGCCTTTGTCCAAGCCGGTCATGGCGACGATGGGGTTGTTTTACGCTGTTGCGCATTGGAATTCGTACTCGTCGGCTCTATACTATATCAATAGCCGTCAGCTGTTTCCGCTCCAGGTTCGTCTGAGGGAGATCGTCATAACCGATCAGATGGGAGAGATGGACACCACGTTTGAAAATCTGGCGAATATGTCCCCGGAGGGCATCAAGATGGCCACGATTGTGATCGCTACGCTGCCGATCATCCTGGTTTACCCGTTCCTGCAGAAATATTTTATTAAGGGCATGCTCATCGGTTCGATCAAATCTTGATCGTAAAAGAACACAATCCCATAATAAGAACGCCAATACTGCATATGAGGGTTATGAGCTACGATGAAATGGATTTAACGAAAGCGCTTACCTCATGAATGAGCCACTTGTCTATTTTTCGTGAAAAAGGGGAGAGGTTGATGAAAAAAAGTTGGACGGTCTTACTGATCAGCGTCATGGTGATGTCACTGCTCGCGGGGTGCGGGGGAAAAGCGGAAGAGGGAGCTGTCAGTCCCAAGCCGGAAGAAACGAAGCAAGGCACAGACTCCAGCAAGCTGGCCTTCTCGATTTCTTTTTCCACGGGCGGCAACACCTACATCGAATCGTCACCCGATATCAATAAGGACAAATGGGTGCTGAAGCTGGAGGAGATGACGAACACGGATCTCGATATTCGCTTGATGTCCCACAAGGAATTTGATCAGAAGATGAGTCTGATGTTTGCAGGCAACGAAATCCCGGACGTTGTGGGCAATATGCGGGGAGGTCCAACGACAGGGTCCATGTCAGGCTCGGTGGAAGCCGGGGTGTTCATGCCGCTGGATGACCTCCTTAAGGAGCATGCTCCGAACTTGATGAAAATGGTCACTCCGGCAGCGTGGGAGGAAGTATCCTATAACGGCAAAATCTACGGCATCCCGGCCTGGCTGGAAAATCCGTCCCGCCGTGCCACTTTCATTCGCACGGATCTGATGGAGAAGGCCGGCATCAAGGAAGCGCCTAAAACCGTGGAAGAGTACCTGGATATGCTGCGTGCCTTTAAGAAGCTGGGTGTAGAGCACCCATACCAGTACCGTGAGGGCTTTAAATATGCGGATACTTTCCTTGGGGCATACGATGTGCTGCCGTTCCAGTTCATGGAGCTGAATGGGGAGGTCGTACCGAAGTTCTTCGATGTCGAGAACATGACTAAGGCGCTTCAGACGTATAAGACGATGTACGATGAGGGTCTAATCCCGAAGGATTTTGCTTCGCTCTCTCAGGAGGATTACGGACGCAATATCAATGCCGGCAAATCCGGGATGTGGGCCTCCAACGGCGAGGGACTGATCGGGTTCCGCACCAAGCTGAAGGAAGTGGATCCTTCGATGAAGGTGGATATTTACCCGTCCCCGACCGAACCGGACGGCAAGGGCGGACTCGGCTTATACAGCTCGGTATCGACCACGTATTATATCAATAACAAGGTTGGAAAAGAGAAGGCCATCGAAATCATTAAATTCCTGGATTGGATGCTGACGGAGGAAGCCGATATGTTCTTCTCCTTCGGGATTGAGGGCGAGAATTACACGATGGAGAACGGGAATGTCAACTATAAGTGGCCTGTGACCAAACAAGAGGTCGATGAGGCGGGCTTCCGGGCCAACCAGCTGTGGTTCGTTCATGAGCTGACTTACAACAAGAAGCAGACGGCCCTTACCGAGGATGGTCAGGACGTGATCAAGGCATTCAGCGATGTGCTGGGCAATGAAGGCCGCGGCGGCATTACGTTCATGGCCAATCTGAACAGCTTCTCCAAGTTCCCGGATTTGGCTTCGACCGGTGATACGGGACCTAAATTCATCCTGGACAGCATGGTGAAGATGATTTACGGCAAACAGCCGATCTCCGATTGGCCGAAGGTGCTGGAGGAATACCGGGCCAAGGGCGGGGATGAGATCATCAAGGAAGCGACGGAGCGCTGGAAGAACAAAGAGAATGTGGTAGACCGTACGAGATAACATCCAAGATAGGAAGCAGGGCATCTCCTGTTTGTCCCTTAAATCGTGTACAATAGATCCAATATGTAAGCGTTTAAACAAAAATGAGCGAAGGATGAAAAATCAAGGTATCCGCCGGTCTTACCATCACAGGTATCCGCCGCGGATACCTTATTGTTCCATTGATGTTTGCCTCATACTTATTCTTTTACATACAGGAGGCTAAAATGATATGCGGTTGCTTATTGCTGACGACGAACCTGTAATCCGAAGAGGGCTGGTCAAGATGGCGGAGACCTACCGTCTGCAGTTTGATGCCATCGACACGGCCGTGAACGGTGAGCATGCGCTCTCCCTCATCAAGGAATTCGAGCCGGATGTAATGCTTACCGATATCCGCATGCCACGTATGGGCGGGTTGGAGCTGTGTCAGGAGCTTCATGAGCAGTACGGGCACATTCAAATAATCGTTATATCGGGTTATGGCGAATTCCAATATGCGCAGCAATGCCTGGCTTATGGGGTTAAGCATTATCTGCTAAAGCCGGTCACTGGCGTAGTGCTGCACCAAACGTTTGACGCGATTGTCAAACACCGCAATAAAGGTATTGTATCGCTGGCTTCCTATGTCGATTGGATTGAAAATATCGGGCAGGAGATCTGGATGCTGCAGACTGAACAGCTCGATCGGCTGTTGCTCGATTGGAGGGCGCATCTGCAGGCGGCGGGACTCAGTGTTCCACAGCTTCAGCAGCTGCTGGATGATGCGGTGGGCATGATTTTCCGTCGTCTCGTCTCGAAGGGGTACATGGAGGTTTCGGTAATTGAACCCATCGGTCACCACACGGTGCAGGAGCAGCTGTTGAACGAGTTTGAGCTGAGGGTCAAGCAGATGACCGCCGATCTGGTAACGCAGCGGTGGGGGAATTTCAAGAACCCGCTGGATGAAGTGAAATCGTATATCGACACGCATCTGTCCGAGGAGATCACCCTTGAGGAAGTGGCGGAAATGGCCGGTTATACGCCGACGTATTTTAGCGCGATGTTTAAGAAGATGACGGGCGATACCTTTGTAAGGTACCGGATTCACCGGCGAATGGAGCGGGCGAAGGAGTTGCTGGCCCTGCCGCATATGCGGATCATCGACGTGGCGGCAAATGTCGGTTACGAGGATTACCCCCATTTTACGAAAATGTTCAAGAAGGTAACGGGACATACGCCGACGGAATATCGGACGATGCTGGGCTTTAACGGATGAAAAATAAACTGTATCGCAAGTTGTTTCTGTACTTTGTATCCATCATTGTGCTGACTACCTTGTTGATCGGCATCGTTACCTACACGCGCTCATCAGCTGAGCTGGACCGCCAGCTGGACCGGCATATGTCGCAAATCGTACAGAATGCCTTGAACCATACCGATCTGTACATTAAATCCTACGACCGCACGATGATCTCCTTATTGACCAACCGGGAATTGAAGAAATTCGTGGATTTGCCTAACCCGGCGGACCATTACGAGTACTATCAAATCAGCTCGACGATCAAAGATACGGTATTCCGTCCCCTCATGGATCGGGGGCCCGAGCTTCTGACCATGTATCTCCTGTCTTACAACGGAAATGCCACGTACAGCTTCGGCTCTGATTTTACGGCCCCGGTATTCAGTGCAGAGGAGAAGGCGAAGCAGCTGACGGACCTCCGCAATACGACGAAGGATGAAAGCGGTCTCATGATTCATACGGAGAGCATTATACCAGGACGCAGCGGCAGCGTTGTACGCATGACGAGACTGATCAAGGGTCTATCCTCCACAGCGGAAAAAGGCGTGCTCGCCATGGAAGTGCGTTCCCAGGAGTTATCCTCCCTCTGGAAGGGAATTGATCTTGGCGAACGCGGATACTTCTATATCGCGGATGCCAGCGGCCAAGTAGTCTACCAGCCTGAGGGGCTGGTGCATAACGCCTCGTCTCCGGCCGAGGATCCGAAGCTGACTGCCGCCATTATGGGCGCAGACGAGGAATCCTTCAGATATACGACGGCTGATGGAGAGCAGAGGGTGTTTATGACGCGGATGTCTCCCTATTCCGGATGGCGTCTGGTGGCTTCGATGCCGCTGGAGGAGTGGCGCAAGCCGATTGCCAGCATTCGTTCTACGGTCTGGACGATCGGCTTGATCAGCCTCATTGCCGCTTGCCTGCTTGCTTACCGCTTTACTCGGTCCATTACGCAGCCCATCCAGACGATTATCCGCGGGATGCGCCAGACGGAGCAGGGGCGGTGGATTCCCTTGGAGCTTCCTAAACGCGAGGACGAGCTGACGGAAATGATGCAGCGGTACAATCTGATGGTGACCCGGCTGTCGGAATTAATCGAGCGGGTATACGAGACCGAGCTGCAGCAGCAGAAAACGATTATCGAACGGCAGAAGGCCGAATTCCAGGCGCTTCAGCTCCAGATCAATCCGCATTTTATGTACAACACGCTAGAGACCATCGTATGTTATGCCGAGGTCGAAGGTTCATCGGAGATTACTGAAATGGTGTCCTCGCTTGGCTTTATGATGCGGTATTCCTTGCTGACGTCGCTGGAGGAAATCACGATCGCGAATGAGCTCAAGCATGTGTTGAACTACATGACGATCATGAAGCATCGGCACGACCTGGAGTTCGATCTTCGGGTGGAGGTACCCCATGAGCTGCTTCTATATAAAATGGTGCGATTGACGCTCCAGCCCTTAATCGAAAATGCATTCCAGCATGCCTTTCCGGACGGAATCGAAGCATCGCAGTACATCATGATCTCTGCCGGATGCGATGATGATTCCTTCTGGGTCAGCGTGACGGATAACGGCATCGGCATGACGGATGAACAGCTGCGCGAGGTTGCGGCACGGCTGTCCTATGAGTACAACCACGTGAATCATGTGCCTGAATCCTCCCTGAACCTCAGTGGTACCGGAGGCATCGGCCTGCTGAATGTGCATCGGCGGATTCAGTTGGTATTCGGCGAGACCTACGGACTCCGTGTAACCTCGGCAGGCGAGGGAACGGGAACCACTATCCGCATGGTCATGCCACGTCCGCCGCGGGCATAATGCAAGGCCTGCTTCCGGATTGGAGGACAGGCCTTGCATTTGTGTAGAGATGTGAAAGGTTAACCTTCGGAGACTTATCCTCCTTATCTCCAAGAATGATTGGCTTTACTTGTTCTCCGCTTGCGGCATGAGATGGATGGAAACGCCGCCGTACACCTTGAGACGTATCTTGATGGTATCCTTGGCGCAGCACGTTTCCGTATGGACCTCAATGGGAGGAAGAATGGAACGATATCGATATTCGTCCGCTTCCGCCTGTTCCTGATAGATCACGGCTTGGTAGGCTTGGTTATCTTCAAGGAAATCCAGCGGGATCTGGACGTCTCGACCTCCTGCGGCGCAGATCGATGCGACAAACCATTCCACGCCAGAGCGTCTTGCTATCGTAACGAACCGGCCTGGATAACCTTCCAGCAGCCGAATCTCATCCCAGGCGGCTGGAACGGCGGCCAGAAGCGGTTTGCCGGGATGATCCGCGAAGACCGAGATCGCATCCGCATAATGCTGGATGCCGGATTCGAAGAGGATGGCCAGGGCCAGCTGCTGCCCTTGGGTCGTCGTGGTCCGCCTGCTGAACGTGACCGGCGTAAAATCCATGGACCCGATCACATTCCTCGTGAACGGCAGCGTACAGAGATGAGCCGCGTTAGGCCCTTCACTCTGCGCTCGGTAATATTCCGCACCGTAAACGCCTTCTCTTGTCATCACGTGAGGCCAAGTCCGATGCTCGCCGCTTGGTTTGGTCGATCCATGGAAATTGACCATCAGCCGATGCCTGCCAGCGGATTCGGCAATGGCATCATAGACCTGGAGCGTCTCCTGGTTGTCGCTGTCGAAGAAATCGACCTTGATGCCAACGGCGCCCCAGGATGCCCACAGGCGCAATTTCTCTTCACGGAGCTCCTTCGTATTCAGCCCTTTATAATGCGTCCACAGCCAGATGCCGACGCCACGCTGTTTCGCGTAAGCGATGAGCTGCGGCACGTCCAGTTTGCCTTCCCATCCGCCGTCCACGACGCTGTATTCCCATCCCATCTCGGCGGCAAAATCCACATGCTGTCGTTGAATATTCATATCGCCGCAGGAATCGCCTTCCGCGTACCAGGACCAGGCTGCTCGGCCCGGGGAGATCCAAGAGATATCTTGCAGCACGGACGGGGGGCATAGGTGAGTCGTTACCGAAGACGAGACCAGCTCCCCGAGCGATCCGATGATCATAACACGCCAGGGAGTCGAGAGTGGAAGCTGCGCAGCAATCGGCGTTTCCTGATCCGGGGCGTACGAGATGCGGAGCTTCCGGCCATCTTGCTCATCCGCTGCGAGATGACTGGCGCCATAACCGCCATCCACGGCAGCTTCTGTCAGCAGCAGCCATTGATCCTCTGCCGATTGGACCAGCAGCGGGAAACCAAAGTGTCCTCCCCGAAGATGCCCCGGCATGGCATGGTCATAGGTTCGTTCATAACACCGCATGAACGGCTGCGCCCAAACGTTGAGCATCCGGTCTTCCGGAAGATGGAATCCGGAGAGCTCGTTCTCGATGCGAATATCTCCTTCTCCGTGCAGCTCATACCGGTATGCAACGCCGTCTTGAAAAGCACGGAAACGAATCTTCACCTGATGATTCTCCACCGAAGTCAGCAGCAACATCTCGCTTGCTTCGTAAGACTGCGATTTTTGCTTGCCGGTCACAAGCTCGTAATGCTCCGTGATCGTGTTGTACTCAACCCCTTGAATGATGCCTTGCTGAAATTGGTATTTGTCGGTTATCAGTCCGAGCGGTGACTTCTCGAGAACCCGGAATTGCTTGTTCATAACCGTATAAAAGAGAGGGCTGTTATGTTCTTGTTCCAGTGTGATCTGCAGATTCCCGTCAGGCGAATGAAGCTGTGCGTGAAAGGGGGCTGACGGAGGCCGGGATAACTCATGATCCATAAACGAAACTCCTTCCATGTCGCTGCAAGAATGTCGTATCCACTGCAGTTTCATTGTAACGGACACAGCGAAGCCTTAGCATACGGTTCCGTTCGCTCCGGGTTGTGTTTTCTTACGTTGTGTTACTCCATAAAAAAACACGGCCATTCCGCAAGTTACGGCATGGTCTGGCGGGCAGTCGCTGTTTTATCATGGAAGCATCATCAAAAGGTGTTTGATAGGAGGGAATCATGTAATCGCGGGTGGATCGTAATCACTACATATGACAAAGGATGGGTGATAATTGATGAGACAGGTACGCAGGCGTAACAGGCAGGCAAGAAGAGGAAGTTTCATACTGCTGCTGGGTATTCTTCTGTTTTCGTTCGGCAATCCGCCAATACAGGGGGAAACGGCTGTTCCGGATGCCATGGAGCGGGTCAACCTGGCTTTGAATAAGCAGGCGACGGCCAGTTCCGAGATCAGCGGGCGTGAAGCTGTGAAGGCCATTGACGGTAGTCGTGATACCTACTGGCAGCCGGCGAGCACAGACCGTGAGGACATGAGCGTACACATACAGGTGGACCTGGGAAGCGAGCAGTCCTTAAACCTGGTCGTCCTGGATTTGAACCGGGGAGATAATTTGGGAAGTATCGAGGTGGATTACTCCCGTGACGGTGAGTCCTGGACCAGAGCCTACACGAAGAACGGGGGTATTCGAGCGGACGGTCAGGAATCGATCACGTTTGATTCCGTAAGCGCTTCCCAAATTCGGTTATCGCTGCAGCTAAGCCGAAATCTTAATGTTCAGCTTAAGGAGTTGGAGCTTTATATGCAGGATGGAGATCAAGGAATCCCGTCCGATGTAACGGAGCTGGCCTTCGTGAAGCCGGATGGAACCCCTTATAACAACAATGATGAACTTACCTTGGACATAGGGGGTACATCTGTCGTGGAGGCGCGCGGCAAACAGGTGAACGGCGAGTGGATGACACTGCCTCAAGGCCAGGTACAATACCATGTAGTGGGAACCAGCGCTGCGGTTACTTCCGAAGGCTCGGTAACCGGTGTCAAGGTAGGCGCCACCCGGATGTATGCGGAAACCAGCATCAACGGCCAAGCGATGCGTACGCCGGATTTCTGGATTGTCGTGAAGGACGACCAGGAATTCCAGGATGCGAAATACATTGCTTTCAGTTCGTTCACGCATCCGTCATTGGTCCAAAAGATTGGCGAGGCGGCGATCTTGGGGGAGGGCAAGGAGCTGCCAGTTGTAACGATCGCTCCGAACTTGGATGGAACCGTATCCGCCAGATGGTTCAAGGACGGTCAATCCAGAGGCTCGCTGGGCACGAAGGCGCTGCAGGCAGGGGTAACGCAATCGTTAACGCTTCCGGGTGGGATGAAGGTACCGGGCACGTACGAGGTGCGGATGACTTTCCAAGCCGCTGACGGGGAAACGTACTATGACAGCTTGTTTTATACCGTCATGCCCAAGAAGGGAATTCCTGATGGCCAGAGCCGAATCGCCTATACCGGAAAAGACGGAAGGATGGTGTACGTTCCCGATTATAAGGGGAACCGGATCATCGATTTCTCAAACGTCGGTTATTTGGGTGGCGGTATGAAACTGCCCGACGTTCAGGCGAGAATTGCCGTACAGCCAACCGGCGGAGACGATACGGCGATGCTGCAGGCGGCGATTGATGAGGTGTCCCGGATGCCGCGTGACGCGGATGGTTTCCGGGGGGCGGTGCTGCTGAAGAAGGGCACATATTTGGTCGGCGGTTCCCTGAACATTCAGGCCAGCGGGGTCGTGCTCCGGGGTGAAGGCAAGAGCGAGGACGGCACCATCATCCGCGGCATGGGAACAACGGCGAGAAACTTGATTGTCGTGGGCGGAACGAATGGTGCGGCAATTGTTGACGGGACGGAGACGGACATCCAGGATCTGTACGTTCCGGCAGGATCGCGATCATTCCATGTGCAGAATGCCTCCGGTTATCAGGTTGGCGATTCTGTCATTGTACGAAGAATCGGCAATGATCGCTGGATTCATGAGATCGGCATGGACCATATCTACATGCGGCCAGGGACTGGGGGAACGCAGCAGTGGTCCCCGTTCAATCTGGATTTTGACCGCGTCATTACGGACATTGACGGCAACCGGATTACGGTGGATGCTCCATTAGCGAATGCCATTGAACGTCAATGGGGCGGAGGCAAGCTGTTCAAGGCGACGGATGAGTCACGAATCGAACAGGTTGGGATTGAGAACATGCGAGCCATATCCGATTTTGATCCGAGCAAGACCGATACCAAGATGGATAACGATGTTCTGGATACCCCGTATTATTCCGATGAGGCGCATGCGGAACGATTCATTATGATGAACAGCGTGAAGAATGCCTGGGTGCGCGAGGTGGACGGCTACCATTTCTCCTACGCCTTGGTGCAGGTAGGACGGCAGGCCAAGTGGGTCACCGTGCAGGACAGCGAAATGTACGATATGGTCAGCGTGATTACCGGCGGTCGTCGTTACAGCTTTTTCATCCAGGGGCAACTAAATCTGGTGCAGCGCAATTATACGGAAACTTCACGTCATGCTTATGTTATTGAGAGCCGCGTACAAGGACCGAATGTCATGTACGACAATAAGGCCACTCGCGAATACAATACAAGTGAGCCGCATCATCGCTGGTCCACGGGCGGCCTGTACGACAACGTCAGTGCGCGTATCAGCGTCCGCGACCGCGGCTGGCTGGGCAGCGGACATGGCTGGGCGGGAGCGAATTACGTCATGTGGAATACCGAAGGCGGGCTGGTTGCCCAGAAGCCCCCAACGGCACAAAACTATGTCATCGGCCATATCCCGACCGAAGACGGTCTGAATGTGAAACCGCTCGTTCCGAATGATTATGATTCAAGACCGCGCGAGGACGGCTATTGGGAATACGCTGACCGGCATGTAGCGCTTCAGAGCTTATTCGTCCAGCAGTTGAAGGATCGCCTGGGGCAGCAAGCAGTGGATAATTTGGCACGTACGCCTGTGGGCGGCGGTTCGTTAGATATACCAGAGCAGCCATAATTATATGGAGCGAACAGGGGATTATCAGGGGAAACGTTGATCATCCCCTTCTTCGCGAAGAAGGGGACGTGTATGAAGGTGGAGAAGGTGGAGAGGGAGACAATTGGAAGAGATACGGAACGTTCTCTTGGGGGACATCATGCCGAGCCAGATCGTGCAAGACAGCACGGCAAGATTGAAGCGGCAGGTCATGAAACCGCATGGCGGCAGCCTGATACATCCGCAAATCGGCGCTTGCGGTTATGGTACGCTTCTCCGGCGGCCGAGTGGAACGAAGCATTGCCCTTGGGGAATGGACGCTTGGGCGGCATGGTTTTTGGCAAGACCTCGCTTGAGCGGGTGCAGCTTAACGAGGATTCCCTCTGGTATGGTGGTCCGGGAAGGGGAGCCAACCCTGACGCCACCGAATATTTGAGCGAGATCAGGCAGATGCTGCGGGATGGACGTCAGGCCGAGGCTGAGCATTTGGCCCGGATGGCGATGACTTCATCCCCGAAATACGAGCAGCCTTACCAGCCGCTGGGCGATCTGCTGCTCAAGTTCCTGGATGCCGAGGAAGCGGTGGAGCATTACGAGCGAGAGCTGGATTTGGAGCGGTCCATGGTGACCGTATCCTATTCTTCGGGCGGCATAGGCTATCGCAGGCAGTATTTTGTCACTGCGCCGGATGACGTGATGGTGATTCGCCTAACTGCCGATCGGCCGGGGGCGCTGACCTTTGCGGCAAACCTGATGCGTCGCCCTTATGACAGTGGAACGGATTCGTTAGGGCATGATACCTTGCTGATGAAAGGCGAATGCGGTACGGACGGCATTTCCTTTTGCACGGCACTACGGGCTGTCGCTGAGGGAGGAAGGGTCCGAGCCATCGGTGATTTTCTC
Organism: Paenibacillus sp. Dod16; assembly: GCF_049893405.1. NCBI lineage: Bacteria > Bacillati > Bacillota > Bacilli > Caryophanales > Paenibacillaceae > Paenibacillus > Paenibacillus sp. Dod16. The sequence continues at coordinate 45,992 of NZ_JBNDYG010000007.1, read as the reverse complement.
TCGGTAGAAGGGGCGAATTCGGTTACGCTGCTGCTGTCAGCCCAGACAACCTTTCGGTGTCAGCAGCCGGACAAGGTATGTTTGGATCGGCTGGATCATGCAGCAGGCATGTCGTTCGAACAGCTGGAAAGCCGCCATCTGGAGGAATATCGGGAGAAGTTTGAACGGTTCTCGATTTTTCTCGGTTCCAGCAAGAAGGGTGTGAATAGAGCAGGGTTAACTGAAAGGGAAAATGGCATTCCGAATGGGACAGACCGTATTTCCGGGTCAGACCCAGTTGGAAATTCGGATTGTGCAGAGGATGATTGTTCATTCCTGCCCACCGATCAGCGGTTGAATTTGTTGAAGGAAAGAGTCAAGGCAGAAGGGGCTTCTGCAGAGAATAGCGATCTCGAATTGATCGCGTTGTATGTCCAATACGGGCGTTATTTGCTTATCTCCTGCTCAAGACCCGGATCTCTCGCGGCAAATTTGCAAGGGATATGGAATGACAGCTTCACCCCGCCCTGGGAATCGAAGTATACGATCAATGTGAACATTCAGATGAACTATTGGCCGGCAGAGCTGCTGGGTCTGGCGGAGTGTCACGAGCCGCTGTTCGACCTGATTCACCGCATGCTCCCGAATGGCCGGGACACGGCTCGCGAGATGTATGGCTGCCGGGGTTTCGCAGCGCATCATAACACAAATCTATGGGGAGAGACCCGGCCTGAAGGAATATTGATGACCTGTACCGTATGGCCGATGGGAGCCGCGTGGCTGTGCCTGCATCTATGGGAGCATTACCGGTTTGGCGGGGAAACGGATTTCCTGCGGGAGCGAGCGTATCCGGTCATGAAGGAAGCGGCGGTATTCCTGCTGGATTACATGACGGTGGATGAGGAAGGAAGACGGATAACCGGGCCTTCCGTATCGCCGGAGAACCGATTTGTGCTTCCGAACGGAGCCATCGGCAGCTTGTGCATGGGGCCCGCCATGGATGCGCAGATTGCGACGGCCTTGTTCCGGGCTTGTCTAGAGGCAGGCCATCTCGTTGGTGATGAAGCTGCCTTCCTTGAAGAGCTTCAAACCGCACTGCAAGAAATTCCGGCACCGCGGATTGGAAGGCATGGGGGGATCATGGAATGGCTGGATAATTACGAGGAGGCTGATCCCGGACATCGGCATATCTCGCAGCTGTTCGCCCTGTATCCGGGCGAGCAGATTGATCCTGAGAAGTCCCAGGAGCTTGCCGATGCGGCTTACAAGACCTTGGAACGGCGGCTTGCGCATGGCGGTGGTCACACGGGCTGGAGCCGGGCCTGGATTATCAATTATTACGCCAGGCTGCAGCGCGGCGCGGAAGCGCACGAGCATCTGGTGCATTTGCTGGCTTCCTCGACTTATCCGAATCTGCTGGACTGCCACCCGCCTTTTCAAATCGACGGTAATTTCGGCGGGATTGCGGGTGTCGCCGAAATGCTGCTGCAATCGCATACGGGAGAGTTACGGCTGCTCCCTGCGCTGCCCCACCAGTGGAACAGAGGTGAGGTGAAGGGGCTTCGTGCCCGCGGCGGCTTTGTTGTCGACATGCGCTGGGAGGAAGGCGAACTGACCGAGGTGAAGATTGGCGCCGACAAGGCGGGGGAATGCAGGATATGGTCCCGTTCACCGCTGGTCCTGATGGAGAAGATACAGCTTGAGGAAATTACGCTGACAAGTACCACGATATCCGGAGGAGCGTATTGCTACTCGTTCTCGATGCAGCAGGGTGCAAGCTGTAGCTGGGGAAAGTCTGTGAGGGAGACATATAAAGCGGTTGAAGAATAAATTTAATTTAAAAGAATAGAGATATCTATCTGTGAGGGAACAAATAGAATGTTATAATTTGGATTGTACATACACACCTTGAGTGGGCGCACTCCTCTTAAAGGAGGTGGTGCGATGAACGTTTCGTTCGGTGAAGTGATAACCTTCGGGATTTTCCTGCTGGCATTGCTGACTTACATCGATAAACGACGAAAGTAACCCACTCCTAAGGTTGGCGCCTAAGTGGGTTACTTTCTCATTCCTGACTTGATCTTGGAGGAGAAATCCTGCTCAAGATGTTTGTACAAAGGAGTAGCCATAGGCCGGCTGCTCCTTATTGCTATTCTTATCTTATCATACCCCTTTCTAGACCTCAATAACGGATCGATTGCACAAAATACTAGTGAAGAGTAAGGATACTTGCTGCGATTGAGTCCTCAAGACTACACTAGTATCATAATGAAACAGACAAACATCAAAGGAGGGACTGCCTTGTATCATGCAATTGGAAAGACGCAATTGGCGACATTTGCTGGCGGTTGTTTCTGGTGCATGGTGAAGCCGTTTGACGAGCTTCCTGGTATTCTATCCCTGGTTTCGGGTTACACGGGCGGCCATACGGAGAATCCAACCTATGAAGAAGTGGGAACGGAAACGACAGGTCATTACGAAGCTGTGCAAATCCGGTTTGAACCCGATGTGTTCCCGTATACAAGGCTCCTGGACATTTACTGGCGCTTGATTGATCCAACGGATGCGGAAGGCCAGTTCATGGACCGTGGGGCGTCGTACCGGTCAGCGATTTTCGTGCATGACGGGGCGCAGCGCGAGCAGGCGGAAGCCTCCAAGCGCAGCCTGCAGCTTAGCGGCCGGTTCAAGGGGAAGATTGTGACACCGATTCTGCCTGCGGGGCCCTTTTATCCTGCGGAGGATCTTCACCAGAATTACTATAATACCCACCGTTATGACTATAACCGGTATTATGAGGGCTCCGGCAGAGCTTCTTTTGTCGAGCGGCATTGGGATCGGAAACAGGACAAGGAAGAGCTGCAGAGGCGTCTTACCGCGCTCCAGTATGCAGTGACGCAAGAAGGCTTGGATGAGCCCGCTTATGATAATCCGTATTGGAATAACACAAGCCGGGGGATTTACGTGGATGTGGTGAACGGAGACCCTTTATTCAGCTCAACCGACCAATATGATGCCCGAACGGGATTGCCGGCTTTTATGAAACCCCTGCATGAGGGATATATCAGAAAAAAAGGAGATCTTCGCGGCGGCAAGGTACGCACCGCGCTCTATGGCAGATTGTCCGGCTCTTACCTCGGTCACCTATACCATGACGGACCTCCGCCTGGCGGCTTGCATTACCAGATAAACTCGGCGGCGCTGCGCTTTGTGCCGGAGGGGGAGATGGTTCGGGAAGGGTACGGTGAAAAGCCCGATCTCCAGATAGAGAGCTGCCGAGAAATTAATGCTTCGAGGATAAGAATGTAAGGTTACGTCAGTGACTCCATAGAACACAGTCCGTTTAAGAGCGTACATTCACTTCCTTTGGAGCAGTGGGAAGGAACATAGATTCTCCAGAAGGATGTCGCAAGGTTATGGCGTGATGACGCTGGGATCATCTAGGGATGAATTAGCCGTTCCTAAGAAGCTTTACGATTTCATTGTAAAACAGATTGGCGATCAGGCCTTGTCCATCTCCATTCGGATGCACCGTTCCTTCAGGTGTATTGATGTACGTATTGCCGGTTGTAGCCGCATATAGGTTAGCGCATGAAATCCCTTTGTTCAGGCAAGCTGTTTTTACCTCGTTTACCTTTACCATATTTTGTTCATTCGTATAGTAAGTGTTGTATTGGATAGTCGAACCTATGATATTGGCATCCGGCAACAGTTCACGTATTTTATCAAATCCCCGTTCCAAATCGGCGCGGGGATTTGTATTATTCATCCCCGCAAGCCATAGGATCAGATCCGGCTTACTCGGAGCGACGACCGCATCTAGGATTTGGGTGATAGTATGGATCGGTGCCCCGGACAGACCGTGAATGCTTACCGGAATGGAGAGCATCTGCTGAAGTCTTCGTCCATAGAGCGAGTCGGGCCGGGAGGCGACATTGGCGCCGAAGGTGATGGAGTCTCCGATGCAGACGATGTTTCTTATACGCTCCGTTTTCGGATGAACGAAATCGGGCAGAAGATAATCGATATCAACATAACAGGCTGTGGATGCGGCGTTTTTGATCCCCTTTTTCCGAATGGATATGGTGTGGTAGCCCTCCGTTAGACCGGTTATGGAATAGACGAGCACGCCGTGCTGTGCAGTGGCGCTGTAGAAGTCGATTTTCCCGTGGAACACGTCGTCGACATATACATCGGCTAGGCCGAAGCTGTTCCCCTTCGTGGCATATATGTCTATCCCTCTGATGTATCCGCTCCAGGAGGCCGACGCGTTGGCAGCAGGCGTTCCATCCGAATCATGCCTGCTGTGCAGACTGGCGTTGGCCGTATGCTGGACGGTCCAATTGCCCGTATAGGCAAGTGCCCCATCCTCTACCTTTAATTTAGTCATTGGCAGATCCTCCTTGTTCAAGTATGGATGGGCAAGACCATACGGTCCAACTGCCCGTAAAATTCGAGACCTTATAAGGTGGATAGAAGAGAACATAGCTTAGTCTTTATTTTAGGATAGGGAGGCAAGGAGGGGATACGGGACGTTTTTGACTTTGTTGCCTGATATTAACGACTTTGAACGCCGGGCTTCGGATCGTAGAATCCTTCCAGAAATCATAGCTGCGTTCATGGCTCGGAGGATAGATGCGCATTAAACTTAAAGCATGAACCGGTTCAGCACACAGACATTTCAACAGGAGAGTTGTTATGGGTTGTACGGGAGGGGTGCAGAAGCTTCGAATAAGCGATAACGGACGAATTGTTGATCCGTGCGGACGGATTGCCGTTTTTTGGCTGGGTGTTACGACCTGGAATTTATTCCATAAATTTAGCGTTGATAATTTTAAAGGCTCGAATGATATGGCGGCCAAGGGACATAGATGCCGTTTTACTTTGTTTTCACCCAAATACGCGGCTTCTCCTTGACATAGACAGACGGCAGAATGCCGGTGATTTTTTTGAACACTTTATTGAAATAGGAGGGCTCACAAAAGCCGAGATAGTCCGAAATCTCGCTGACGTTCATCTGGGAGCCTGTCAGCAGGTCGCAGGCGGCTGAGATGCGGATCTGCTGGATGTATTCGGTTAATGTAACCCCCGTTGCTTGCCGGAACAGGCCGCTTATGTAATTGGGTGTCAATTCGACATGGGCGGCAAGATCCTGAACGGATATGGTCTCCCGGTAGTGCTCCAGAATGTACTGCTGCAGCTGCATGACAATGCCGTAGGACTTGGCCGGGATGGAGCGGTTGCCGACGTCCTCGTTAAGGATAGCCAGCATCTCCAGCATCATGCCGTGGCAGAGGGTCCGTGTATAGGGTGACTTGCGGAGCCAATGCTGGGTAAGCAGGGAAAAGCGGTGCCTCATATAGTCCGCATTGACCAACTTGGCCTTGATGCTCTGCGGTTCCGACAGCAGGGGCAGGCCTTCGCCGTTTCCTTTATAACGGAAATGGGCGGCATACATGTCATGTGGGTGTCCGCTGTCGTTGACGGCCGACCGGTGTGCGCCTTCGGGAATAAACAGCATATCGCCTTTTTCCAACGATAACTTGGCTCCACTTACGTTGTAAACGATTTCACCGGAAGTCAGGAGCAGCAAAATATAATGGTCTGCCGGAGCGGGCGGAACATGCCACCCCGGCTCGCAGTGCTCGAAATAAATGGCTACGGGTTCAATCATGGGACCAGCTCCTTTTCCTGGGATAAGTGATTAAGGGTCATTATATGCGAAACGCGTATTTTTTCCAACGGGTTGTTTTATACATGCTTTGCCTGACTTGAAGTTTTAAATCGGCAAGTCTAAATCAAATGAATCAGGTGGTGTTCGATATGAGTGGATTCATCCATCGTGCCAAGGCCCGAGTGGGCGTAATAACGGTGGGGCATGAGCCTTACTGGGGGCAATTCTCCGGACTTAAGGAAGAGCTGCAAGGGAACGGAAACAAATTTGAGAATATGCTTCGGAATCTGGATGTTGAGGTGGTATCGGCAGGTTTTGTGGATAATGTGGATCAATCCTTTGCAGCGGCGGCTCGCTTAAAAGCTGCTGACGTGGACTTTTTGTTTTGCAATTTAAGCACTTATGTGACCTCATCGTCGGCCGTAACTGCGATTCTTAACCTTTCGGTGCCTACCGTATTGGTAGCTTTGCAGCCGTTAAAAAAGCTGGACTATCGCCATACAACGACTTATATGCAGCTGGCCAACGACAATATATGCTCCCTTCCCGAAATCAGCGGCGTTCTTGTGCGGGCCGGTAAGCCGGCTGCCGGCATGATTGTCGGCACGCTCGACAATGATGAAAGAGCAGCGCGGGAACTTGCGGCGTGGTGCCAGGTTGCGAATGCCCGCAGAGCCTTCAAATATGCCCGGATCGGGTATCTGGGCCACACGTACGAGGGCATGTATGACATGAACTCTGACCCTACCGCTTTTACGGCCGCTTTCGGTTCGCATATTCAAATGCTGGAGATGTGCGATCTCGCCAAATTGGTCAATGGGGTAACTTCGACCGAAATGGCCGACAAGCTGGATGAAATCCACAGCGTGTTTACCATGGCCGATCCGTTTATCGATCCGATTACGAGGCCGATCCGTCAAGAGGATCTCGATTGGTCCGCCAAGGTAGCGGTCGGGCTCGATAAGCTGGTAGCCGAATACGGGCTGACCGGATTGGCCTATTATTATCGCGGATTGGACAACAACGAATATGAGCGGATCGGCTCGAATATGGTGCTCGGCAATTCGCTGCTTACCGCCAAGGGCATTCCTCTGGCAGGGGAGGCGGACTTGAAAACGTGCGCGGCCATGCTGATCATGGACCGACTCGGCGGCGGCGGGTCCTTTGCCGAGCTGCATCCGTGCGACTTCGAGGACGATATCGTGCTGGTCGGACACGATGGACCGCACAATATTCGGATCAGCGACGGAAAGCCGGTTATCCGCGGATTGGATGTGTTCCACGGCAAGAGCGGATCGGGCATCGGGGTGGAGTTCAGCATAAAGACCGGCCCCGTGACACTGCTGGGCATTTCACAGACGGAGGACGGGCGATTCAAAATGATTGCGGCCCAGGGCGAATCCGTACAGGGGGAGATTCCCCAAACCGGCAATACCAACACGCGCTGCAGCTTCGGATGCCGTGTTGCCGAGTTCGTGGAGAATTGGTGTGCGGCAGGACCGACCCACCATTTTGCCCTCGGGGTCGGCCACCTGAATGCCAAGATTAGGAATGTGGCCAATGTGCTGGGCATTGAGCTTGAAGTGGTACAGGGGGGCATATAAAGGATGAGTCAATCCAGAGAACGTCAACGAAGGCTGAACCGGGTCACGCTCGAAATGAGTCTCAAGCCGTTTACGAACTTGGAACAGACGGCGATTGACGTGATATGCGCCGAGGCCATCCGTCAATGGCTCCCGCTGATCGGCATGGCCGACAAGGCTTCGATGCTGTTGTGGGTAGCCGACGGCAGCGAAATTTTAACCTGGGACGGGAACGAGGAGACGGAATTCGAATGGGCCAAGTATATCGGTTTCGCCAATGAGCACTGTTTTAGCCACATTCAGGGAGAGGACGACCCAAGAATCGCTCGCCTCTACAGGGATAACCCTGTCCGTATGACTTACGGCGATCTCGGAAGGATTGTGAGCAGCTTCAAACGGGTGGCTGCCGAGCAATTTGGGGTGAGCATGGAGGTGGGGGCTACGTTTGATGCTGGTCCAGAATTTGCTTATTCCGATTTTAAATATCGGGATCATCCGGAGATTAATCGGGCAGAGCTTGGAGGACAGTATATATCGCTCAAAGCCGATTATACGGTCGTTTGTACTTGGTCCAAACTTCACGCAGACGGTGCCGGGTATGCGGCTTATCTGAACGGGATTCCCGAAGGTACTCCTTTCGGCGAATTTCTCGGGCGTCAATGCGCGAGCTTTCTGCCTGCCATGGGTTTTGATTATATTTGGTTTTCCAACGGTTTTGCGGTTTCCTATTTTCCCTGGACGTATTTGGGTGCCAATTATAACGGCTCGCAAATGCCTTTGACCGATTACAACGAGCTGTCCACTAAGGTGATGTCCTTCTGGGACGATTTCAAACGCGAGTGCCCGAATTATCGTACCGAAATCCGGGGCACGAACTTCGGGACGGGCATGGATCTGGCAAAAGATTACATCCCGATGCTTTCCTTGTATGAAAAAGGATACATTGAGCTCCCTCCGCCCAATTCTCCGTGGGGAGCCCTCAATTATGACTTTGGACTGGAAATGACGGGGTACCTGTCCAGAATCGCCGAAATCCCCGGCGTTACCTATCCTTTCCGTTTCTATCCGAATGATCCATGGTTCTGGCAAAATCCGTGGCGGGATTTATATGACCGCGAACCACACGACATCTACTGTCCGCTGGCCGCAGCCAGGGTGAACCATGCGGGGGAGCTTGAGGGACCCGGGATTGTGGAGATTCTGACGATTGATACCGAGAAGGGCGAGCTGAACGAAGAGGATGCGCAGGAAATCATCCCGCATCTGCGAAGAGCAATAACGCAGGCGCCGGACCAGCCGGGCCTCTTGACCTGGGTTTATCCATTCCGTGAGCTGCATGATAGGATAGCGGCATCGAGCAGTCATTCCGGGAGCATCTTCTTTCATGACTGGTTCATCCGCAACGCCATCAATCAGGGATTGCCGCTGAATACGGTGATCGGAACAGACAGCTTGTTTAGGATGAACCAAGACGCGGCTGGGAAGCTGAAGGATACGATCCTTCTCGTGTCGGCTTCTTGGCTGACCGGCGCGAATGCTGATTACTTTACGAATTATGTCCGCTCGGGCGGCCGGCTACTGCTTTACGGTGCTGTTAACGACTCCACGTTGCTGGACCTCCTAAATTTAAAGTTAGGCGAGGCCCTGGAAGGCGATTTTGAAGTGGGCGGCTTTGATTTTCTGGAAGATGGACTGTCCGTTTCCCAACCGTTGTTCCGGTCCCGGAGGCTTCGCCATCAGGCTCGTATTGGCGATGGGGGATTCCGGGAACAACTCAACAATGCGAACGATGCATTCACGACCTCGGCGGTGAATCTTCATCAAGATGGCGAGGTGCGGGTGTATGCGATAAGCAGACAGCATCCGACCTGGGGTGGCGGCCGTGTCGGCTGGGTGAGAGGTTCCCTGCCGTTTGAAGATTCGGGTATTACCCATCTGCCCGTAAGACAGGATGCTTCGCTGCTTGACGGTTCCGTTGTCCTGCGATACATGCTTCAGCACTTCGGATACACGATTGTGCAGGATAAGTACGAGGAATCATCCACTCCTGCGCTCATGTTCGTAAAGCGGCATGATAATGCCTTTATATACACCGGTTGCAAGAAGGATTCCTCGGTGACCTTCCGCCTCCGGATGCCTGAGGGCATTCCGGTCATCATCGGCCAAGCGACCATGGGAGGCGTTGCGGAAGCTGCTTATGCACTGGACCGGACCTTCCATGACGAATGTCGGGTATTTGTCGACCAGAAGGAGCCTGGACAAATATGGTGCCGCGAGAACAGCCCAGTGTCCACCAGAAAGGTGAATCCGGTCCGGACGATTACCGTCGGCGGCCTCAAGGAGGCCGCTGTGACCGTATACCCGCCTTTATGGGCGATTGAAGGAGAACGTTTGGATATAAGGTGCAGCTATGCCGCGCATGAGGAAGTCCCCTGGACCCGGCAGGGGAACAAGGTTTTGCTGGAAGAGATCAGCGGTACGATCAACATTTCCTGGTAGGAGAGGAGCGTGTCACGATCATGATATACCGGATACAAGCTGAAGCGGACATTTCGAATGGGCATTGGTGATGAAATTGCTCAATACCGAACCGAAAAGGGAAGAGAGGAGACGATCAAGCCGTTTGTTTATAGAAATGGAACAGCTTCGATCGAGGCTTAACAAATTCGATTTGCTCGAGAATTATTTGGATAACGGAGAGAAGGGAGAATTTGTAGCATTCTTTCGTGAGCTGTTCACTGTAGAGGTTCCTCTCTTCTCTGAAGAGGAAGGCAGGTGGTGCGAGCTTGAGTTGTTTTCCCGTCTGTCCGCGTTCTTCCTGTCATACATAAATAGGCGAAGATTGTTGGAAGAGCTTGATTCCTCTACGATTCAGGCCGAGAAAATGCTAAGTCCCGATGAACATGCCGGATGGAATGAAATGATCGATTATTTTTGCGAGCTGGGGGCCGTACTGGCCGATTACAATGGGCAGCAGCAGATTGAGAGAACCCATGAGATGATTGCTAAGGTTCATGATTACATTCATCAGTTTTTGCATGAAGAGCTGTCCCTTACCAAGCTGGCTGAGCTTGTTTATTTGAGTCCGCCTTACTTCTCCAGGCTATATAAGCAGATGACCGGACAGGGGCTGCTGAGTTATATCAACAAAACCCGGATTAACAAGGCTAAGCTGCTTCTGAAGACGACAGACCGGAAGATTCATGAGATCGCCTCAGAAATAGGTCTGGAATCTGCCCCTTATTTTACAAGACTATTTAGGAAAAGAACCGGTTTCACCCCGCAGGAGTATCGTGACAGCAGTAAATCGTGGTGAGAATGAGCTTCACTGGGGGTGGGGCACGCTTCGAGGGGGCTGCAAAATAATAGGTCATGAATAAACCGACACCGCAAAATCCGGGTGTCGGTTCTTTTAGCTGGTGAGGCTTGCCGTTATATGCTGTCAGAAGAGCGTTCTTCCAAGAGACTGTCGTACATAAGAATCAAGCATCTTGTTTGGACAATCGTTCATACAGAAAATCAACCACATGCTTTACTTCTATCGGTTCGCCGCGGCCATGCTGTTCCACCCCAAGCTTCATCTGCAGAAGACAACCGGGATTGCTGGTTAGAATATACCTGGCACCGGTCACATTGACGTTATCCATCTTGTGCTCCAGGATCTGGCCCGCCATCTCGGGCTGCGTCACATTGTAAATGCCTGCGGAGCCGCAGCAGCGGTCCGCTTCCTTCATTTCCTGAAAGGTGACATTAGCTACTTGGTTTATGAGCTGCCTAGGCGCCGATCCGCTGCGCATGACATTGCGCAAATGGCACGAATCCTGATACGTGACGATCACCGGTTCGGCTGTTGTCGCTGCAGATTCGGAAAATGCAGGGATCCGCCCATGCTCCACGAGCAGCCTGCTGATATCCACGACCCTGCTCGCGAACCAGGCGGCTTGTTCATTCCAATCCTCATCCCCGTGGAGCAGATGGTCATACTCCACGAGCAGGGCCCCGCAGCCACCAGCATTGGATACGATATAGTCCACGTTCAATTCCTTGAACACCTTGACGTTGATCCTTGCCAGATTTCTTGCGAGCTCAAGTTCCCCGCTGTGGGCATGCAAAGCCCCGCAGCAAGTTTGTTCCGGGGGAATCACAACTTCAAACCCGGCTTCCGAGAGCAGTTTGACCGTGTTGACATTGGTGCCGGCAAACATCACGTCCATAATGCAGCCCCTGAACAAAGCCACGCGCGCAATTGGAGCACCTTTGGCTGGATGGACGGTTCCGAGCTGCTCGATGACTCCCTGTGCGGTGGCATCCGGCAGAATCCGCTCCATATCGCGCAGAGGCTTGGGAAAGAGCCGCATAATTCCGGTTCCTCTTGCCACGCGTCGCAAACCGGATGTTTGGTAAAAGTTTAGCGTTCTGCCCAACGATTTCAATCGGTTGCGGTGAGGGAATACCCCCTTGAAAAAGAGCTTGCGGATCCCCCTAACGGGTGGCGAATGCACAGAGTGATCCTCGATTGCGTCCCTGGCCTGTTCGATCAGTTGGCCGTATTTGACGTCGGCCGGACATACCGGCTCGCAGGCTCGGCATCCCAGGCAATGGTTCATCTGATCGCGAAACATGTCATCGGGTTCCATTAGTCCGTCAGCAACGGCTTTCATCAATGCGATGCGCCCCCGGGGAGATTCCGGCTCGACCCCGGTTTCCCTGAACGTGGGGCAGGCCGGGAGGCAAAACCCGCAGCGCATGCAGTTGGTTAATTGATCGTAATCAAGTTTCTCCAGCAAGGTCCGAGCCAAGGGATTCGCGTGGTTAATCTGGGGTTTCTTGCTTATGTTGGTTTGTTTATCCACGGCCTATAACCACCCTTCTCCTTGTTTCTTTGGCAAAAACCTTGCCCGGATTTAACAAATTGTCGGGATCGAACACCTTCTTGATCCCCTTCATGAGCTCCATGCCGGAGGCGCCGATCTTCCATTCAAGGAACGGAGCCTTCACCATGCCTACCCCGTGCTCGCCGGTAATCGTTCCGCCAAGCTCAAGGGCGGCGGCGAAAATTTCCTCGAAGGCCTGCTCTACCCTGTGTATTTCCTCGGTATCTCTGGCATCGGTCGTCGCCGTAGGATGGAGATTGCCGTCGCCGGCATGGCCGAAGGTAGCAATCGTGACGTTGTATTTGATTGAAATTTCATTGATCCGGCGTACCATGTCGGCGATCTTGGACCGGGGAACGGTCGCATCCTCCAGAATGGTGGTTGGGCGAAGACGTGCCAGCGCCGTAAAGGCGCTTCTTCTCGCCGTCAGCAGCCGCTCTGCTTCCTCCCGGGTGGCAGCCACCTGAATTGTGTCCGCCTGCTCGCGTGTACATATCTGACGAATCTGTTCAATATCTCTGGTCACGGTTTCAGGATCACCGTCCTGCTCAATCAGCAGAATGGCTTCCATATCCAAAGGAAGGCCCAGCTTGGCAAAATCATCAACGACACGTATGGTCGGGTTATCCATGAATTCCAGCGTCGCCGGAATGATTTTGGATTCGATAATGGCGGATACGGTGCGTGCCGCCCCGTACAGATCGCGGAACATGGCGAGCATCGTCATTTTGCTCTTCGGTGGAGGGATCAGCTTCAAGGTTGCCTCCGTTATGATCGCAAGCGTACCCTCAGAACCGACCAGCAGCTTGGTCAAATCATATCCCGCCACATCCTTCATCAGCTTTCCGCCGGTACGGATGATTTCGCCGCTGGCGAGGACGGCTTCCAAACCGATCACGTAGTCCTTCGTCGTGCCGTATTTCAAACCACGAAGCCCGCCGGAGCATTCGGCGATATTTCCACCGATCGTCGAGATTCGCATGCTGCTCGGATCGGGAGGATAGAACAGGCCTAAGGACTCGATATGATGGATAAAATCCGCGGTAATCATGCCGGGCTGAACCGTAGCCGTTAGATTTTCTAAATCCAGCTCAAGCAAGCGATTCATCCTATGCATCACCATAACCACCCCACCTTGGACCGGAACCGTTCCGCCGCATAGATTGGAGCCGGAGCCTCTGGAAACGAGAGGTATTTTATAGAATGACAACGCCTTCATTATGGCGGAAACTTGTTCCGTGCTTTCAGGATAGACTACCCCGTCCGGCAGCGCCTGCAGCATCGGGGTCCCGTCATAGGAGTGGGTAATCAATGCTTCTTTATCGTCCCGAAAGTGGGCATCACCAACGATGGCACGAAGCTGTGCGGTGAGAGCCGGATCTAACATATCGAAATTCCCTCCTCTATTGATCAGGTCATCTGATGACTTTTGTTTTATTATATGACATGATTATAGTAATGAATAGTTAAAAATTTAAAAGGGGGCGAAATTGCCGTGCGAACGATCAGAGTGGAAAACCAGAAGGGGCACGAAATCGTAGGAGAGCATCTCCTTCAGCAAATTCGGGAAGGGCATCTCCTCCCGGGCCAAAAATTGCCTTCCGTCGTTGAATTGGCCGCCGCTTACGGCGTCGGGCGGTCCACGATCCGTGAGGCGGTCAGCGCGCTCAAGGCTATGGGATGGCTCGATGTGCGCCAAGGAGGTGGAACGTATGTGAAGCCGGTCCTTCCCAGCGAGCCCAAAAGCGGCGCCGATGTGCTGTTTCAAGGCGCCGAATCCCTGGTGGAGCTGCTGGAGGTCCGCAAGGTGCTGGAGACCGGCGCCGCCTCCTTGGCTGCAAAACGGCGTACGGACCAGGATCTGGAGCGAATGCGTGCCGCCCTTTTGCAGATGGGGCATGGGCTTAGCGCCAAGGATACCCGTGAAGGCGAACGGGCTGACATTGCTTTTCATATGGCCATAGCGGCTGCGTCGGGCAACACGTTGCTGATTCAGCTGATGGAGTCGTTATCCGACCGTTTAACGGAAACCATCCGGAAGACCAGAGAACTATGGTTTTATAAAGAGCAATCAACCGCTTCCCGGCTGTTGATCGAGCACCAGACCATATTTGACGCGATTGAGCGGCAGGACCAAGAGCAGGCAGCCGCACGGATCGAAGCCCACCTGATCAAGGTAGAACAGGTGCTTCGGGGAGCATTGGAGGCTGGTGGCGACAACATATCAGATTGACAATCGCGATGGGAGTTCGGAGAATGCCCCGTATTTCACCCCAAGAAAAACCCCTCCAAGTAGACTTTAATGCGCTTACTGCACGTTGTCTACTTAAAGGGGATCATCACGGTTGCTTCGTGTCGATTATGGGAGCCTAATCATTTCGACCTTCATGTCATAGCCGGCGGGCGCCTCTGTCAACACCTCTACATGTGCCGGAACTTCCAGGCGCATGTGAAGCAGACCCTCGTCTTCGAATCGCCACGAGACATCAATTCGCCCATTGTCGGGAAGCGGAACCGTGCCTCGCGCCCAGGCCAATCCACTGGGCTGAGGTGCTACACGGACCTTATCCCAACCCGGAGTAAGTCCCTGCACACCCAACACCTGATGGCCGAGGAAATAAGCAGGTGCGGCTGACCAGGCATGACAATGGCTACGGGTTAGCACCCTTGGGTTATTATGGTAACCACTCCATGGGAACATCTCCCAGCAGGACGTGGCGCCATGTTCGATCATATAGCCATAGTTTTTACGCATATCTGCAACCAGTAGATCCGGGCGACCGAGCTTCGTTAAAGCTTCATAGTAAAAGAACAACATAAAGGGGCTGCCTGCCTGCACAAACCGTTCCGGAGGATCTGTAATATACCGCTCGAGTGTAGATTTGCGATCTCCATTCGCAATATCGCATAGATACGCAACGATCTGTGTTTGCATGCTGGTCGTGGCGGAATATCTCCCGTCCGCATGAATACAGTCCACATAGGCTGCCCGTTCCTCATCCCACAGATGCAGATCAATGGCATCGCGCAGCTTGTCGGCAGCTTTCCTCAACTGATCCGCGACAGCCGATTCACCGGCGGTATCCCCGATCTCGGCAGCATCGCGCAGTGCTTTGACCATAAACATATTTTGCGGGGTCACCACACCTTCTCTTGGCTGCTCCATCGGTGCCCAATCCAGCAGGTTCCAGCCCGAGCGTTCCAGTAGTCCCTTGTCATTCTGAAGCTTGAGATATTGCTCCAGCGTTCGGTTGACATGCGGCCAGATGTCCACGATGAATGGTTCTTCCCCGTGATAATGGTAGTATTCGAGACAAGCCGTTACCCAGAAAAAAGTCCAGTTCGGAATCACACTGTTCCAACCGCTCGGCACTTGATCCACATATAGAGGCGTCTGGCAGGAGGAACCGGGCACCAATTTCAGGCAGCGACTGACGATCTCTTTGGTCCCGAAGGTGTAGTAGCTAACTAAAGCCTCGTTACGTGCATCGCCTACCCAGTATACTTGCTCGAAGGCGGGGCAATCGACAAAAGTGTCCTCCATGCACAGCCGGGTCGTGTCCCGACTAATAGCCCAAATATCGTTCAGCAGCGGGTCGCTGCTGCGGAAGCTGCCTACATTCGCAACCGGATAGTTGCTTTGTATCAATTTTATTTCGTGCAGCTTTACAGGACGGGACGCTCCACGCAAAGTAAGAGCCAGGTAGCGCAGCCCTCGCCGGACTACGGAAACATAAGATTGACGGCCGTCCTTGCAAACATAGCGGAATGTATTATCCACAAGGTAGGTATGTTGACGCCAGCCGTCGCTCATGTACTCAAATCCGTAACCATCCACGATAGTGCCTGAGGAGGCATCCAGCTCAATGGCGATATAACCTGACAGTTCCCGGCCGAAATCGATGACGATCTCCGTGTCCAAACCGGCGTATACAGGGATAGACGCTGAGTGCGGAGTAGCCAGCACTGCCTGCTGCATGGCCGACGGAACCGGATAAACCTGCTCGTTGACCTTCCAGACGCAAGAGGTAAACACATCATTGAGATTTACAAGCTGATTCTTAATCGGGTGAATCCAGCTTGTGAACGTTTTCAAATCCGCCAATGAAGCCACGCTGCAAATCTTTGCATAGTCAGGGTGAGTTCTTTCCAGGAGACGGCGCGGTTGATGATCAATGTCCTCAATAACATCAAAGGGCCCGATGGAGACAAAGGGGGCGGATGATACATACTCAGGCCCCAATGCGGGTGCGTGCACAGTAAAGGAGGCACTGCTGTCAAAGCCGATATGGAAGCCGTGACCATGACAGCTGCCTGTTACATCTATAAGCAAGAGATGCTCGCCCGATTCCAGCTCAAAAGTGGTATAACGTTCCGGAACTTCACCGACATAGCGGTCTTCGGACAACCAATGTCCATCTACGCTTAGACGGGCATGCGTTCTACCGCTGTCTACCATGCCAACGGTCAATGGGGCTGCCTGTTCCATTCGGATCAGGGTAGCGATGAGACCGCAAAACTCGATAACATTCGCATGATCCGAGCTCTCAGGGAATAAAATACTCCGCAGATCAAGTACAGCGCTCCAAGCCGCCGGTCGTACTGCACGGAGACTCTCCACGTGGGAGGGATAGAGAGGTTCCTCAGTTAAGTATGGGATATCGCGTTCCACCAGACTCGTCCAGGGAGCCATACCTGCGGGGCCAATTGCGGTTGCCGACTCCCATCCACTATCATCATATCCAGTCTGGATCCAATCCTCTTCCCATCCTCTTGCGTCCAAGATCTCAGTAAAGCCCAGCTGACAAGATATTCGTGATGAAGATGAATCGTAACCCGAATGAACAGCGGTTTTCCAAGACTCATCCGAAATGGTAATCGATTCGGACGGTGATGTCAGTCGCTGTCTATCCAGCTGTACCAGCAATCCCGCCCTTCCTCGAAGATACTGAAAGGTGGAAATTCCGTAATGGATGACAAGTACAGCAATGACATTTTCCTGACCCGCCCGCAGCAAGTGACCGATCTCATATTCATCATAGGCGAGTTCAAAGGGCCAAGACCGTACGGGGCCACGTCCAACCTGCTCCCCGTTAACATACAAGACATAACGCGAATCAGCGGTAAGCTTTAGCAGCGCTTGATCCAATGTACCTTCCGGGACAAAGGAATGTCGAAAGCAGCGCCACTCATTACGGGGACTCTCACAGCCGGCACCCCAGATCCAGGACGCTCGCCAATTTGATACTGAAGGTTGATTCATTAGAAACCTCCCAGAAATAATAATGGCCGTATTTTTATATAGTGAATGAATTAAAAAGAAGGAAGGGAATTGGACTAAATAGAAGGGGAGTCGCCGATCGGCAAACCCATTGTATACCGAAATTGGAAGGTTGTATAGTGAAACGTAGCCTAAACATAGGTATACACATACCGATTGGGATTGAAGTGCAAACTGTCAGCATCTTCGGAAGCGGCTCAACGAAAACTGTGGAAGGATCAACAAGCCCTTGCTATACTTGGGCTATGTTAAACACGGCGTCATTATAATAAGGGGGGTCGGTTATGTATAAGGTGATTATCGTTGAAGATGAAATGCTCGTTCGAATTGGCCTTAGAAACTCCGTGGAATGGAGTAAATTCAATATGCAGGTCGCAGCAGATCTTTCAGACGGACAGATGGCTTGGGATTACTGCCTGAATGAGGGGTTCCCTGATCTGGTTATCACCGATATTAGAATGCCTAAGATGGATGGTATGGAGTTAATATCGAATATACGTAAAGAAAATAGGGCCACCCGGATTGTGGTGTTGTCTTGCCTGGAGGAGTTCGAGCTTGTACGCCGGGCGATGTCACTTGGTGTATCCAACTATATTCTCAAATTAACCATGACGGAAGAGGAAATCGAAAATGTATTGAACGGGACACGCATGGAGCTGGATGCCCAAGGATCTACGGCTTATTCCCAAGGTAAGGAACAACAACTCCTGCCGGCTAACATGGATCTGATCATGGAAAAATATATCAAGGATTTTTTGCTCTACGGCATATACTCCGTCGAAGAATTCGAGCAGTTTGCAGCACAAAGCGGGATCCGTCTTTCGCCCGTACGAATGGTGGTATGCACGATGGAGCTGGACCGTTATTTCGAGTTAAAGCATAAATTCCGGGACGAGCATGGACATTTAGTGAAAATGACTTTATTGAATATACTGTATGAAATTACCAACTCCTTCGATAGGGATCCTGCGACGTATCTGGATGAAACCCACTACCTTCTCCTATTCAGCTTTGATGATCTTTTCTCTGAACAATCGATCATGCAAGAAATTCATATGATTCTCAGCACAATTCAGGATGCGATTTATACGTACTTCAAGGGCTCGGTTTCATTTGGGGTGAGCGGTGTGCAGAGCGGGTTTGGGTCTTTGCGCAAGTTGTATTTCGAGTCCAGGCGTGCTCTTGAAAAGAAGTTTATTACAGGTCCTGGACAGAAGCATACCAACAACGATCCCCTTGATCTTAGCAAGGTCCTTGCGCAAGTGGAGAAAATACGCGATTATCCGCCGCTGCGTAATATGCTTAGCCCGATGAAGGAGAAGGAATACAGTGACTACATCACCAATTTTGTAAACGCTTTATTAGAGGGGAAAAAGTCGGTACGAATTATTTTGTATCAATTCATCCAATGGATCAACACGAATTTATATGACGATCATCAGAATGAAAAGATGCTGTTATTCAATATAACGGAAACGTTGGACCAGTGTGATACCTTGCCGGAAATGCTAGAGGAGATCAGTGAGTATTTATCTAACGTAGTGGAGCAGTCGAGGACAAATCTGAATATGAGCGGAGAAATCTCGAAGGCCATACAGTTCATCAAACAGAATTATGATCAAAACATCAGTCTGCAGCAGGTGGCTGACCATGTAAACTTAAGCTTTGGCTATCTAAGCAATCTCTTTAAAAAGGAACTTCAAATTACGTTCGTTGAGTACTTAAACTGTTACCGAATTGAACGAGCAAAGGAATTGTTGACACGGACCCATTTGAAATCATACGACATCGCCGTTAAGGTGGGGTTCTCTCCGGAATACACTTACTTCAGCAAGGTCTTCAAAAAAATCACAGGATTAAATCCAAATGAGTATCGTAGGCAGTTTTTATCCGGAAAAAGAGGCGTGACATGAAACTTAGAGGACGATTTCAGAAGCTGGGCACGCAGCTGATTTTATTCTATATGATTATTAGCCTGATTGTGCTGTCCTTCGCATCTTACTTTATCTACACCTTTGTGCTGAAAATCATCAAGGAGAATAACGAGACTTTATTGCTCCAACAGTTTCAGCAGTTGGATCATAACATTGCCGGGCTGATCGATGATGTGGATTCTTTGTCCAAGTTCTTTCTCCTGGATCCCGCTGTTCAAAGGTTTCTTAATTACACGCCGGATAAGGGGGAATTCGAGTTCATGGAGATGAAAAATGATCTTCATGAGAGCATTGCTCCCTATATCAGCAATTATGATTTTATTGATTCGATTTATATCGTAGGCGGGGTCCAGGGATTGATTGGCGGCACCAACAATACAACCCTTGTCCATTCAAGCGACCCGTGGCTGAAAGAGTTCATGCAAACCGATATTTTCGAGCGCTCCCATCAGGTTTTTCCCGAGATGATTATCCAGGGCGGAATTGACAAGAGCCATTACAATCCCTACAAACTGAAGCCTAATGACGGAATGGTCGTCAGCATGGCGCGCGGGGTCAGGCCGCTATATCAGTCTGTGACCAACGCCGTGCTGATTCTAAATGTGGATGAGGAATACTTGTCTTCCATTTATTCAACCGCCCTCCAAGCTGAAGAGGGAAAGATGTATATCGTGAACGAGAAGGGGATCGTGATCTCCAGCAGCAATCCTGATGATGTTGGTTCCATCAGCCCTTACAATCCGTTCATTAACCACGCCGGAGATTACGGAAGCTACGATAACGGCAGTACGAATTCACCGGTTCAGGTTATGTACTATCGTCTGAATGAAGCAAATTGGTACATGATGAAGGAAATACCGCTCAATTCCTTATCGGTGGATATTTATTCAGCACAGACACTGCTGGTGTTCGTGATCTTGGCCAGTCTGCTTGTGATGTTCATCATTTCCTATTTCTGGCTCAAAAAGATGACGCGGCCGCTGCGTATTCTTTCGCACAAGATGAAAGATATGAGTCGTGGGGAAATTGGAATCACGTTTGCCAAAATTCCAAACAATGAGTTTGGTATGGTGATTCGGCGATTCAACGAGATGTCGCTGAGCATTGTGGATCTGATTCATAAAACAAATGAGATGCAGGAGAAAAGACGGGAACTCGAAATGGAGGCGCTTCAAAATCAAATTAACCCGCATTTTTTATACAATACGCTTAATATGATCCGTTGGATGGCTTCTTCGATTAAAGCGGACAACATCGTGAACAGTGTCGTAGCGCTGGGGAATATTCTACGTCCAGCCTTCACGAGTAAAGAGCCGCTGTGTACTCTTAGGGACGAGCTTAGCTATCTGGAGAACTACATTAAGATTATCAATTGGCGGTTTAACAGCAGTGTCATCTTCTCTATCGATGTAGATGAAGCTTACCTGGATCATAGGGTTCCGCGGTTTATTTTACAGCCGTTAATCGAGAACTCCATTACGTTCGGAAGACAAGAAGACGGACAACCCATCCATATTCAAGTCAAGGTCCATGAAGAGGCGCATGATCTGATAATAACTGTTACGGATTCAGGTGTGGGCATCCCTCCTGCCAGATTGGAACAGTTGAACCAGAAAATGCGTAGCGGCGAAGATCATACTGAGGTAATCGTGTCCGGCAACGGAATCGGCCTGTACAATGTGAACAAGCGGATCCAGTTGAATGATGGGCCGGCATACGGGGTTTGGTTGGTACCTCAGCTTACAGGGACAGAAATACAGATCCGGCTTCCAAAACATAGTTAGGTTTGATGGCATTGTTCAAGTTCATCTCAAAATTGTTCAGTTTAAGAAACGGTCATCTGTAGATTATTCAAAAGAATCCTAATATTATGCGTGTTTCGGCACAATCACAACCATTAAGATCAAGGAGGAAGGGAATTATTTCATAGGACCAGGAGGGAATACAATGAGTAAAAGGGGGATCGTCAGACCGGCGATGGCGGTGCTGATCATCTTATCGATGCTGCTTGCCGCTTGTACGAGTAATACCAAAACAAGCAATACACCAGATTCTCCGGAAAAGGTGGGGACGGATAGCAATGAGGAAGTCGTGACGCTCCGGCTGCTTATTATTGAAACCGGATCGAAGTGGAACACCTATCCGGACAGTGCTATAGCGGAGGAGATCGCGAAGAAGGTTGGAGTGAAGATTGAATATGTAGAAGCGGACGACAGCAAATTCAACGTTTTACTTGCTGGGGGAGACCTGCCTGATATCGTAAGGACAGAGCCGGCAAAGTATGGTAAGCAGCTGATTGACGGTAATCTGATTATCCCAATGGATGATATGCTGAAGGAACATGGAAAAGACATTACGGCGAATATTCCAACCGTTGTAGAATACAGCAAAGAGAACTGGAGCGAAGGGAAAAACCAGCTTTTCTTCCTGCCGCCGCAAGTTCAGTCAGAGCCTAGTCCGATCTATCCGCCGCTGACGATCGGACCAACGATTCGTTGGGATTACTATAAGGAGATCGGCGCGCCTGCGTTCAATACGCCGGATGAGCTGCTTGATGTATTGGAGCAGATCGTCCAGAAGCACCCGCAGACGGAAGACGGGAAGAAGATATACGGTATTTCCATGTGGCAGGATTGGGGACTTTGGCCGTATATTGTCCCATTCGCGTGGTATACCATGCAAACAACCAACAATAGTGATATCATGGCAAGAAAACTTGATGAAACGCAGTACAGAAACATATTGATGGAGGAAGATTCCACGTTCTGGGTTGCAGTTGATTTTTACAACAAAGCGAATCGCAGAGGATTGCTGGATCCCGATGCCCTGACGATGAAGAACAATGATTATTCCGCCAAGGCTACGGCCGGACAAATTGTAATTGGACCAGCTACATGGGCCATGGGTGACTTTAACTCCAAATATGCTAAGGATGGTAAAGGGTACGTCGTATTGCCAACAGGTAAGCGGGCATGGAGCGGCGGAGTGAATCCATTAGGCTGGACAGGAAAAAGCTACGCGATCTCCAAGAGCTCAAAGCACCCGGAAAAAGCTATGCAGTTTTTAAACTATTTATATTCCTATGAAGGAGTACGAACGCTATACAGCGGAGTTGAGGGCGTTCACTGGGAGATGATCGACGGTAAACCGCAAATAAAAGACGAAACCTTTGAGTTAAGGAATGCAGGCGGTACAGCATGGGAGAATACAGGAATTGCCTTGGACACGAATCTGATGGGGATTGGTGGGGCCGTGTTGGATCCTGTCACAAATTCACCTCTGGATCTATTCCAAACACAAGAGGCTTTAGCGCAAGGAATAACCGAGCTGGAAAAGGATTTCAGTGACCATTACGGTGCTATGCATCCGGGTGAGGTCCTGGGTAAGTTAATTGCGGAAGGCAAGCTGCAGGACGCGAACACGATAAGCAAGGATTTAACAACAGAGCAACGGATCAAAGAGGGTAAGGTGGGGCTCCCGGCTATTCCCGAAGATATGCTAAAGATTGAGGCCCAGGTGAAAGAGCTGGCAGCCCGTTATGCAGCAAAATTGATTTTGGCCAAGACCGACGATGAATTCAATCGGATTAAAGAAGAAGCGTTGAAGGCATTCAAAGATGCTGGCGTGGATAAATTCACAGAATTCTATACCAAGGATATTGCAGACAGACGGGAAGCGGTCGGAGCATTACCGGCAAAGCTTAATAACTAGCTAATCGTTGAGAAAAGGAACAAGGAAACCTGGAAACAGGGCCCCTTGTTCCTTTTTATAAATCTGATTTCAAGAGAATCTGTAAATTGTTCAAGAAACCAGACGTAAACGTTAGAATATTCAATTCAATCATTAGATCGTTCATTCAGAATACAGAAGCTTCCATGTAATGTTGAGATATGGTTGCAGAGGCTATATAGAAAAACATTTGATCAAAGGGAGAGAAATGAAAGTGGACACTGCTTATCAATCAGAACAACAACCGCTTCTTAAGAAGGAGCGACCGCGGATCCGAAAAGAAGGTATCATTTTGTTGTGTATGGCGATTCCTTTTATCATCGTAGCATTCGCCTTCCATTATGTTCCCCTATTTGGCTGGTTGTACGCGTTTTTTGATTATCGCCCTGGGATCCCTTTGAGCCAAACTGCATTTGTAGGGTTTGAGCATTTTCGGGAAATGTTAACCGATCCCAACATGGTCAGAGTGTTGACCAATACACTGGCCTTGAGTTTGCTGGGGCTTCTGACCGCACCAATCCCCGTGCTGCTTGCCGTGATGATCTCCGAGGTTAAGAGCGAACGGTTTAAGCGGATTTTTCAGACTACGTCTACACTGCCACACTATATTAGCTGGATCATTATTTATTCGCTCGCGTTCAGCATGTTTAGCTCCGAGGGAGCGATTCAAACCATTTTTTTACGTTTGGGTATGGACACGCAGATAAATGTATTAGGTAATTCCGAGCATGTATGGCTTGTCCAAACCTTGATCCTTCTTTGGAAGTCCTTAGGCTGGAGCGCGATTATTTATTTGGCCGCCATCGTAAGCATTGACGGCGAAATGTATGATGCCGCGAAGGTGGATGGCGCAGGTAGATTCAGGATTATCTTCCACATAACGATACCCAGCATCATGCCCACCTTTATCGTTCTGCAGCTGCTGGCGGTGAGCAATTTACTATCCGCAGGATTTGAACAATACCTCGTGTTTAACAATGTGATGGTGGCGGATAAAATCGAAGTCTTAGATTTATATGTGTACAGGGTTGGCCTGGTGATGAATGACTTTCCGTATTCTACAGCGGTGGGGATGTTTAAGTCTGTTATCAGTATCATCCTACTGTTTCTGGTCAACGGATTGTCTAAGAGAATCAGAGGTGAGAGCATTGTCTAAGAAGTGCTGCATTCTAGGGAGGGACTATATATGCGTATAAGAAAGCAAAGTACATCGGATCTGATTTTTAATACGGTTAACTATTTATTCCTCATGTTGCTGTTAATTTTGACCGTCTATCCGTTTTATTATATTTTCATCTACTCGATTAGCGATTCCTTCGAAGCACAAAAAGGGGTGTATCTTTGGCCGGCAGGATTCTCATTGGAAAGCTACAGAGCCGCCTTTCAATTAAAGGGGATTACCGATGCAGCGATCATCTCCGTGCTTCGGACCATACTGGGAACGATGATCACGGTGTTGTGCAGCGCCTTCTTCGCTTATTTGATTACCAAGCGGGAGATGCCATTCCGCAAGCTGATTTATCGGTTCATATTAATTACCATGTACTTTAATGCCGGTTTTATCCCCTGGTATTTAACAATGAAAACATATGGACTGCAAAATAGCTTTCTCCTCTATATTATACCAAGCGCATTGGTCGGTTTTTATATTATTCTTATCAAGACGTTTATGGAGCAATTACCTCCTTCGTTGGAGGAGTCGGCGAAAATGGATGGCGCGAGTTATTTCAAAATTTTCACGCACATTGTATTTCCCTTGTCCATGCCGATTATCGCCACAATTACTGTATTTGCAGCCGTCGGACAGTGGAATACGTGGTTTGATAACTTCTTTTTGGTATCAGATCCAAAGCTCCAAACGCTGCAACTCTTGCTTTATAACTTCCTCAGCCAGACGAACAGTATAGCGGGAATGACAAGTGAGGAACTGACGCGTAACGGACAAGCAAGAGTGATGACGCCCCAATCGGTTCAGATGACGATTACGATGCTCGTTACCATGCCGATTGTGATTGTCTATCCTTTTCTGCAGCGATTTTTTGTTAAAGGGATTATGCTCGGCGCGGTAAAGGGTTGATGTAGCTGTAAGGTCCCGGGCGGGCCGATACAAATGTGATTGAAGGGGTGTCCTAAAAGATCTTAGATCTGCGGGATGCCTTTTTTCTGTTAGGGGATGCCTCCGTATTTGGATCGTTTCACTGAAACCCTCAGCGGACCTGTGATCCTGTCCACGAATTTCAACTCCATCACAATAAAATTCAACCCGTAAATCACTCTAAACCTAAATAGTTCAACTATACCGTAAATTTCACCATTCTGCCTTATCGGCTTTGTTTTTAACATGGAATGAGCAGGAGACCTAGTCAACCTTCTAGCGAAAGGACTTACTACCGGTTTATTGTGAGCGCTTTCCTGGTAAAGGGAAAGAAGAAGCGAGGCAGGGAGGGATAGGGAGTTCATGCAAATGCAGTTCTAAGTAACGAACAATTCAATTATGGGGGGAAGCGCTTATGAAGATTGCAAAGCAAGGGATCTTACTGCTGATGATCGCGATGTTTGTATTTACCTTGGCTGCCTGCAGTGGAGGAAGTACGAAGACGGTGGAAAAGGATGCTCCGATTGTTGAGGAAAACAAACCGGGCACCGATGTAGCAGTAGAACCTAAAGAGGAGCCTGTCCAAGAAGAAGCGGTTGCCGAAAATCCAGACGAGTGGACGATGGATTTCGATCTGGGCGGACGTGAGATTGTAGTTACCGCTTGGTGGGACATTGCATTCGGAGATTCACCGCCGCATCAGGAGATCAAGGCAAATATCGAAGAGCTTCAGAAGAAACACAATTTTACAATCAAGTTCGTGACCACGCCGTATGCGTCAATGAAAGAGCAGGCCACAAGTTCGGCCTTATCGGGCGAACCCTTTGCTGATGTCGTTCGTTTGGAACGAAGAGCACTGTTTCCGGGGATGGTGAGTTCAGGACTTATCACTCCGCTTGATGAGGTCATTGATTTTAGCGGACCGGCCGCAAATTACATCGATCCGATGATTAAGGATCATGTAGGTACGTTTGGGGGACATCTGTATGGTTTTGAAAAAACGTACACGGACTTTTCCGGAATTTATTACAACAAACAAATGCTGAAAGACGCCGGCATTAAGGATTTGCATGAATATGTGGCGGAAGACGATTGGAATTGGGAGGCCTTGCAAGAAATTGTAGGCAAAGTGACGAAGGGCGACACTTACGGACTCGCGGGAACAGAGCTTGCTGTGACGACACACGCGGTGGTATCCAACGGCTCAAACTTATTGGATGTGGATAAGGGGAAAGAAATGTTGTCCGATCCGCGCACGGTTGAGGCATTGACATTCGCCCAGGAGCTCGCCGGCAAATCCATGATCACAAACGATCAAGCCGCAATAAAAACCTTGTTTACACAAGGCAAAATCCTAATGTATGTAGGTTTTCAATGGGAAGGGGAGGGCTTCATCAATGATTTGGGCGAAGACCTGGGGTTTGTTCAATTTCCGGTAGGCCCTAAGGGGGACGGATACAAATCAGTCTCGAATCCGCCGAACTACTGGACCATTCTGAAGGGCACCCAAAATCCGGAGGAGATTTTTTATATTATGTCTAAGATTTGGGATATCACCCCAACGGAGGAGTACAAAGGCCAGGATCGGCTGGAAAAATATTTCGCCGACGAGAAGGACATTGAGGCTGCAAAAATGATGATGGAATCGCCTCAGTATACGGTGATGAATCATGATCTGTTCCCGGACTGGAATGTGTACCAAATGCTTACCGAGCTTTACACCGAAAAATTAGCGCCCGCGACCATTGTAGAAACACATCGCCAAGTGCTGCAGGCGGTTCTGGATGATGCTCTGTAACTTGTTTTGGTGGTATTGAGGAATGGAATAGCCGGCAACAACCGCTTCCTTTCGTTGCCGGCTAACCTTGCGTGAACGACATGACGAAATGGTGAAGAGGGTGGATGCACTTATGCTCGGTTACTTATCTAGATTTCGAGGTCTTCTTATATTCCTCGTAATCCTCCTCGGGGTGGGTTGGTGGTTTCTCAGGGATAGTACAGCCGATAGCCACCCAGGTCAGCGGATCGAGTTAGAAGGATTGCAGACCTTTGCAGAAAACAGCTATCAAAACTATATGAATTTACATCGCCGTAACGCGCGGCCTAATACGAGCATACAAATTGAGGGCGAA
This sequence comes from Paenibacillus sp. Dod16, assembly GCF_049893405.1. NCBI lineage: Bacteria > Bacillati > Bacillota > Bacilli > Caryophanales > Paenibacillaceae > Paenibacillus > Paenibacillus sp. Dod16. Next base: position 18,714 of record NZ_JBNDYG010000007.1, on the reverse strand, counting down.
CATTACAGCCATGCACCAGACGGATCTTCAATCGTTTCAAATCTTATGGATATGAACGGGAAGGCGTTAATGTCAGAAGAGACCGGGGAGGTAACATGGACATTTCATGTGGAAGAGGAAGGCTTGTATAACATAGGGATTCGTTATTATACCGTGGAGGGGAAGAGCTCTGCAATTGAACGGGAACTACGGATCAACGGCCAGCTGCCTTTTCAGGGAGCGGAATCTTTCATTTTTGATCGTGTTTGGATGAACGAACAAATGGAGTTTGAGCGGGATAACCGGGATAACGAATTACGTCCAAGCCAGATCGAATTTCCAACCTGGCAAGAATCATCCTTCAAAGATCCGAATGGCTTATACGAGAAGCCGTTTTTGTTTTATTTTCCAAAAGGAGAAAACACGCTAACCTTGGTATCGCTGCGCGAACCGATGGTGATTGATTATATCAAGATTTACCAAGAGGAAGAAGCACCGACTTATGCTGAAGTCCAGAGCACCTATGAGGATATGAAGAGCAATTCCCCCGCAGATGAGGTGCTGATTAAAGTGCAGGGGGAACATGCTCTGTATAAATCTTCCCCGACGCTGTATCCGTTTCCTGATCGTACCTCACCATCCTCGGAACCCTACAGCGTCTCCAAGACCCGTATGAATGTAATTGGGGGTCAAAACTGGCGAATGCCAGGTCAATGGATGGAATGGCAGGTAGACATCCCGAAAGACGGTTTATACCAGATCGCTTTCAAGGTTAAGCAAAACTTGGTGAGAGGGATGTATTCAAACCGGAAGCTTTATATAGATGGAGAAGTGCCGTTTCAGGAAGTGAACAGCATCCCTTTTTATTATGATGCGGACTATCAAACCATTACCCTGGGTGACGAAAAGGAGCCCTACCTGTTTCATCTGACCAAAGGGCTGCATACCATCAAGCTGGAAGTGAACCTGGGAGACGTAGCCTCTTTAATTCGTACCACGGAATCCAGTGTCCTTGAACTCAATGCCATCTACCGGAAAATCCTCATGATTACTTCGGAGAATCCCGACCCTTACCGAGATTATCAGCTCGAGCGAAGAATCCCCGGCATGATCGAGGATTTTAAGAAGCAGCGCGATATTTTATATACCGTTGCAGAGACGTTACGCGATATAACAGGGGAAAAAAGTGATAAGACCGCAATCCTCTACACACTGTCCAGGCAATTGGATGAGATGGCACAAAACCCTCATACGGTTGCGCAGCGGTTAGATCAATTCAAGATTAATATCGGCTCTCTGGGAACCTGGCTGCTGACGATCCGTGAAATGCCGCTGCAGATGGATTATATGATCGTTGCATCCAAGGATGCGAAGCTGCCCGCTGCGAATCGCCCGCTACACGCCAAGATCGGCCATGAGTTGGGTTCGTTCTGGTACTCCTTTATTGAAGATTACAACACAATCGGTAACGCGGGTGAAGAAGGCCAGCAAAGCATTACAGTCTGGATTGGAACTGGACGTGATCAGGCCCAGGTAATGAAGGAAATGATCGATGATCGATTTACTTCAAAGACGGGCATCCATGTGGATTTAAAGCTGGTTGATATCAAATCGCTTCTATCGGCTACTCTGGCCGGACAGGGACCGGATGTCGCTATGGAAATCGGCATTGCAGATCCGGTGAATTATGCGATGCGCAATGCAGCTTACGATATCAGCCGATTCCCGGACTTTAAGGAAGTTAGCGAGCGGTTCCGACCAAGTGCGCTCGAGCCATTTCAGTTTAATCGGGGTGTCTATGCGCTGCCCGAACAGCAGTTGTTCAGTATGTTATTTTACCGCAAGGATATTCTGGCCGAACTTAATTTGAACATACCGGATACATGGGATGATGTATACGCCATGATTCCCGAGCTGCAGAAGCGGAATATGAATTTTGGCCTGCCTATTCAGGAACAGATGGCCACGATGACGCCAAATGAGACGTTCTCCATGCTTTTGTTCCAAACAGACGGAAACTACTACGAGGGGGAAGGCGAAAGAAGCGCCTTGGATCATGAAAACTCCATGCAAGCCTTTAGTCGATGGACCGATTTTTACACCAGCTATAAGTTTCCGCTTCAGTATGATTTCATGAATCGTTTTCGTCTTGGCGAAATGCCGATCGGCATTGCCCCCTATAATATGTATAACTTACTGACGGTGGCTGGTCCTGAAATCCGCGGACTATGGGACTTTACCGTAGTTCCTGGCACTCCGGGAGAGCATGGAGAAATCCGCCGGGAGGTCGCTAGCAGCGGAACATCGGTTATGATGCTGGAACAGGCCAAGAATAAGGAAGCTTCCTGGGCGTTTATGAAATGGTGGACGGAGAAAGATACGCAAATCAGGTTCGGCCGCGAAATGGAGAGCCTTATGGGGGCCGCTGCCAGGTATCCGACTGCGAATATCGAGGCGCTCGAGGAGCTGCCGTGGCCGGTTAAGGATTACAGGAATCTGGAGAAACAATGGCAATGGGTCCGGGCCATTCCTGAAGTGCCTGGAGGATACTTTACCGGACGGCATCTGGATAATGCCTTCCGTAAAGTGGTCAATCTTGGGGAGAACCCACGCGAAGCGCTTTATGATCACGTGTCAGTTATTAATAATGAAATCGCAATCAAACGTTTGGAATTCGGATTGAGTGAAGGAACAGGAGGGCCTACCAATGCAACCAACGACGAATCAGGAAGTCGAACCAAAAGGACGGATCAGCCGTAGGCCGGATGCTCCATCCTTGCTGAATCGTATGTGGGCGATGCGGCACTCCTATATATTAATGGGACCTTATATGCTGCTATTCTTTCTGTTTACGGTTCTGCCTGTAACGCTCTCGCTGGCGGTAAGTTTCACCAGTTTTAACCTGCTTGAATTCCCCAAGTGGGTCGGCTGGAGCAACTATACGCGTTTATTTCTCGATGATGAGGTCTTTCTGATTGCGATCAAGAATACCTTTTTGTTCGCGTTTATTACGGGCCCCGTAAGTTATATCGCCTGTTTCCTGTTTGCGTGGTTAATTAATGAATTGCCAACCAAGCTTCGTGCCCTAATGACCTTAATTTTTTATGCTCCGTCTATTTCAGGGAACGTTTTCTTTATTTGGCTGATTATGTTCTCAGGAGACGGCTACGGCTACGTGAACGGGTTTTTAATGAAGCTGGGTGTTATTCTCGAGCCTATTCAATGGCTGCAGGATGAGCGTTATGTACTGTGGATTGTCATGCTCGTTCAGCTGTGGCTCAGCTTGGGGGTAAGTTTCCTCGCTTTCATCGCCGGCCTGCAGTCGATCGACCGGACATTATTCGAAGCGGGCTCGGTGGACGGTATCCGCAATCGTTGGCAGGAACTGTGGTATATTACCCTGCCATCCATGCGTCCACAACTTCTGTTCGGCGCGGTGATCCAGATTTCATCCTCTTTTGCCATTGCTGAGGTGTCTATTGCATTAGCTGGTTTCCCTAGTGTTAACTATGCAGCTCATACCGTTGTGACCCATTTAATGGACTATGGCTCCATTCGGTTTGAAATGGGCTATGCATCAGCGATTGCAACAGTTTTGTTTGTCATCATGGTAGGCACCAATGTAATCGTTCAGAAACTTCTTAGGAAAGTGGGGGAGTAGGTCCTAAATGAGCGCAATGGCAGCTAGTTCCAAAAAAAGGTTGAGCCGCTCGCTGGTCGGTGACGTTACCATTTTTATTTTTCTCGGCATATTCGGGGCTTTTATGGCACTGCCCCTTGTATACACGATTAACAATGCCTTCAAACCTTTGGATGAGTTGTTCTTGTTCCCGCCGAAATTTTTGGTGCGCAACCCCACGCTGGATAATTTTTTCGATTTATTTCATCTGATGGCCGATTCCTGGGTGCCGTTCACACGTTATGTGTTTAATACGGTGCTTATCACAGCAGCAGGAACAGTGGGGCACGTCGTACTGGCTTCCGCAGCGGCTTATCCGCTGGCTAAACACAGATTTCCAGGGTCCAAGGTGCTGTTCACCATTGTAGTCCTATCTCTAATGTTCTCACAGCATGTTACCGCGGTTCCTAACTATGTCATTATGTCCTGGTTAGGCTGGATAGACAGCTACATTGCTATTATCGCGCCGGCGCTCGCAGCTTCCCTCGGACTGTATCTGATGAAACAATTCATGGAACAAATTCCTGATGCCCTGCTTGAAGCAGCGAAGATCGACGGTGCCAGCGAGTACCGTATTTTTTGGCAGATCGTGATGCCCTTAGTAAAGCCGGCATGGCTGACGCTTGTCATATTGCTGTTTCAGGTATTATGGGGAACCGACGGCGGTAATTTTATTTACAGCGAAGAGTTAAAAACGATGAATTATGCCTTAAGTCAAATACTGGCTGGCGGTATTGTGCGGGCGGGTCCGGGTGCTTTTGTCGCTTTGCTGATGATGTCTGTGCCCATCACCATCTTTGTGATTTCCCAGAGCAACATTATTGAGACGATGGCCAGCTCAGGAATGAAGGAGTGAGAGCGTGAAAGGATATTTCCCCAAGGTCAGGTTATCCGCCGCGCTGTTATTGATCCTATCTATGGTGACATCGACAGGGACGGTCTCATATGCCCAAGCCCCGTACGTGGGGTACAATTATTCCTCCAAGGGAGAAACGATCCCTGCCCCTGTCGCCTATAAACCGGATCGTGTCATAAGCGGCACCGCGGCTGGAACCGGAAGTTTCAATCAGCCTAAAGATATATTCGTGTCTCAGGACAGGCAAATCTATATTGCGGATACTGGAAATTCGCGGATTGTGGTGTTGAATGAACGATTTGAATACATTCGGGAGGTATCCGAATTCGACCATTCCGGGAGAACGGATACGTTTCAAGCGCCGAGCGGGATCTATGTAACGGAGAACAAGGACATGTATGTTGCGGATACGGAGAACCATCGGGTTGTTCATTTGGACGACGCAGGAAAGCTGGTTCAGATCATAGAATCGCCTGAATCGGAAATTTTGATCGATAACTTTGTGTTTCTTCCCCTAAAGGTGGCTGTAGATAAGGCAAAGCGCGTATATGTCGTGGCGCAGGGGACATTTGACGGAATCATGGAATTTGATGGGGATGGCAAATTTACCGGGTTTACCGGCACGAACCGGGTCCGCTTCAATATGGCAGACTACTTCTGGAAGATGATTGCGACCCAGGCGCAGCGTGACCGGATGCGGCTGTTCATCCCGACAGAATATACGAATCTGGATCTGGATGAGAACGGGTTTATCTATACAACAAACTCCGACGCAAATACGGCGGTACCGATCAAGAGATTGAATCCCACCGGGATCGACGTGCTGCGCAGAGAAGGGTATTGGGTCCCATCGGGCGATCTAAAATTCCTTCCTGTCGGTGAACACAGCGGGCCCTCCCTGTTTACGGATATCGCGGTCGGAAACAGCGGGATGTACAGCGCTTTGGATGTGAAGCGCGGGAAAATTTTCACATACGACTGGGACGGGAATTTGCTGTATATCTTCGGCAAAATGGGGGAGCAGGTCGGTACATTTCAAACGCCTTCGGCCATCGATTATTTAGGGGATTCGATTCTTGTGCTTGACCGTGCGTTAAACCATATAACGGTATTTCATGAGACACCGATCGGTAGGTTGATTAATCAAGCTGTGAAGGGACATTTCAAGGGAGACGATGAGTTGTCAGCAGAGCTGTGGAACCGGGTTGTGGAATACGATGCGAATTATGAAATTGCATATATCGGGATCAGCAAGGCGCTGCTCAGAAAAGGATTGAATAAAGAAGCAACGGAGTATGCCAAGCTTGGCATGGACAAAGGCAATTATTCCAAGGTATTCAAGCGGCACCGGAAGGATGTTCTAAGAGAGCATCTCGGCAGCATCTTGTCCCTGTCCATCGCCGTTATCGCCGGAATCATCATCCAAAGAACCATCAAAAGAAAGAGGAGGAAGACCTATCATGCGTAAAGAACTGCTGCTGTTCCCATTCCATGTTATGGTCAGACCCTTCTCCGGCTTTTGGGATCTCAAATATGATGATATGGGGAACTTGAGGATCGCGGGCGCTATTGTGTTCTTAGTTTTTATGAGCGTCGTCATTCAACATCAGTATGGGGGCTACATCTTCAATAATCTGAATGCTGATGAATTTAACAGTCTAGTGCAAATGCGTAATGTGCTGCTTCCTTATTTTCTGTGGTGTATCGCGAACTGGTCCTTAACCACATTGATGGACGGCGAAGGGAACTTTTCGGAAATTTGCATGGTCACTGCCTATGCCTTGCTGCCCATTGCAGTGATACTCATACCTAATACAATCTTAAGCAATGTAATTACCCAGGAAGAAAGTGTGTTTTACTATTTCTTCAACGGGGTTGCGGCTGTATGGTTTCTCTTCTTGCTCTTCGTCGGTACCATGACGGTTCATCAATACACCGTTACCAAAACGCTGGTTACCATCTTTCTTACATTGGTGGGAATGGCTTTTCTCTTATTCCTTGGGTTACTTTTTTTTAGCCTGATCCAGCAAATGTACTCATTCGTGTTTACCATCTATCAAGAGATACAATTTCGGAACTGAGGGAGTGCAGCAGATGAAGAAAATATTAATGTTTAGCTTAACTGTGTTACTCCTCGGTAGTGCTGCCATATTCGTTTGGGGTCTTCAACCGGAGATTGCGGATGTCCCGGCATATACAGAAGTAAATATAGAAGGAGCAACTGCGCAGGTTTTTTCTAAACCTCAGGTTGAACTTAAGGGGATGGAGGGCGTGACTTCCAACGGCTTGTTGTCGCTGTACTATGATGCATCCGATACGGGAATTGCCGTACGGAACAATCTGACGGGAACAGTGTGGTATTCAAATCCGCCAGGCCGCGCAGAAGATTCGGGAGCTACATACGCTATGTATTCGCCCCTATCCCTGACCTACGATAATCTGTCGAGACAGCAAGTACGGATGACTTCGTTTGAAGACAGCGTGGCACATGGTCAAGCCAAGGCTGAACCGATCAATGGCGGACTGAAGGTAACCTACCTATTTGGAGAACCCGTATCGAATCTGGATAGGCTGCCGCAGAAAATCAGTAAAGAACGTTATGAGAAGATTATGGAACAAGCAGGCGATTCCTTCAGGCGCCACTTGACCCATGCCTATGTTATCAGGGACAACTCCGAGGTCTATGAGCGCTATGACGATGCGCTTAAAGGAACGATATTGCGGAGAACGATTGAAGCGTTTGAGCTGGCCCAATATACGGAAGAGGATCTGGCTCGTGACCATGAGGAGCATCAAATTGCGCTTGCTGCGGACGATAGTGAAAAATTCAAAGTTTCAATTGAATATGTGCTTGATGGGGCGGATTTTCTAGTAAGAGTCCCGGTGAATGAAGTGGAATATTCAGCAGCCACGCCGATTCGGCATATCTCGGTTCTGGAGTACTTCGGTGCCGGCGGGCCCAAAGACCAAGGCTACTTGTTCGTGCCTGATGGTTCGGGAAGCCTGATTCATATGAACAAAGAGCCAGTTCCTTTTCCATATGAGCAAAGAATCTATGGAGAAGATCCCGCTGTGTATGATCAAAACCAGCAATCCGTAACAGAGACGATCCGTTTGCCCGTATTCGGAATCCAAAAGAATCATAAGGCGCTTCTAGCGATTATCGAACATGGTGCTTCGGTGGCTTCCGTGAAGGCAATGACGAACGGACAGCTGAATTCCTATAATCATGTATTCGCGGAATTTGAAGTGCTTGCCCGAGAGGTGATTCGCATAGAGGCGGGAGAGACGTCTCGCGAAATTCCAACCTACCAAGAGCGCTCTACGGCTGCGGATTATGTGATCCGTTATGTGTTCCTTGAAGATGAGGCTGCAAATTATACGGGAATGGCCCTGGCGTATCAGGAATATCTAGTGGAACGGAATATGCTGATCAAGCGTGAACCGGAGGCTGATTTGCCCTTCTATTTGCAACTGATCGGAGCGATACCCAAACGGAATCATTTTCTTGGCATACCGTATGAGTCGATGCAAGCCCTAACGACATTTGAGCAGGCTCAATCCGTGATCAAACAATTGCAGGAGCGATCATTGGACAATATCAAAGTGCAGTATACCGGATGGTTTAATGGCGGGGTGAATCATACCGTCCCTACACAAGTGTCTCCCGAGAAGGTGCTTGGAGGCAAACGTGGATTAAAAGAATTAAATGACTTCAGCCAGGAAAACGGAGTGGCCTTATACCCGCATGTTTCAATGACAGCGCTTTATCCGTTTCATTCGCTAACCTATACTCCGACCAAGGCTGCCGTCCGACATTTAAACCGGAATGTTGCCGGGTTATATCCTTATGATCCTGCCACAGGGGATTACGATCGGGAAGGGGACCCGCAATATATGCTTGCCCCCCAGCTCTTACCCGGCATGATGAACCGATTGCTGCAAAGCTACAGCCCATATGAATTGAAGGGTATAAGTCTGGGGGGACTGGGCGACAAGCTGTATTCGAACTTTCGCAGAGGGCAATTTATCGATCGTACGCAAACGGAGACGATCTTTGCGGAACAGACAAGCGAGATTCGTACTCGGCTGCCGGAAGCCGAGCTCATGGTGAGTGGAGGGAATGCCTACTTGTTCCCCTATGCGCGACACATTGTCCAAGCACCGATGTCAGACAGCGGGTTTCATATCACGGATGAATCGGTCCCCTTTTATCAGATTGTACTCCATGGATACGTAGATTACGCAGGAATGCCTTACAACTTGGCTCAAGAGGCGGAACTTCGCGAATATGTACTGCAATGTCTGGAGTACGGCTCGAATGTATATTTTACTTGGATCTATCAAAAAAACTCGCTCGTGAAAGATACTTCATATAACCACCTCAATTCTGTTCATTATAAGACATGGATTGAGGAGGCTGCCGCAGCTTACCTGGAAGTCAATGAGGTGTTAAGAGATGTATCGGACAGCAGAATTGTATCGCATGAGATCCTTGCGCATGATGTACGCAGAACCGAATATGACGGCGGCAAAGTAGTCATGGTGAACTACAACCCGTATGACGTGACCATAGAGGGGATTACGATTAAAGCCCGGGATTATTATGTTGGAGGTGAGGGGGCTTGAAACGTACAGGACCGCTTAGCTTTGAGAAGAAGAAGAGGATTATGGCGATGTTATTTATCACGCCATGGTTTCTGGGGTTCTTATTCTTCTTTGTGACCCCGCTGTTCACCTCATTGCGGTTTAGCTTTAGCGAATTGAACATGACGAGCAGCGGCTATGAATTAAACGGCATAGGGTTTAAAAACTATACCTTTGCCCTCGGCGTGCATCAAGACTTTAATCGATTGCTCACAGAGGCTTCAATTGACATGATCATCAATGTGCCGTTAATCATCGTTTTCAGTTTATTTCTTGCCACCATCTTGAATCAGAAGTTCCGCGGCAGAGCAGCCGCCCGTGCCGTCTTTTTCCTGCCCGTTATCCTTGCTTCCGGGGTCATGACAAGCATTGAGGATGCTAGCTTCATGTCTGAGCTAATGGCGGGGAGCAAAAATGCAGGCAGTATGCAGCTCCTTCAGAGTTTGAATTTGGAGAACATGATGCTCGAAAGCGGATTTCCCCCCACTTTCGTGGAATATCTGACTGGCGCGGTAGATCGCATCTATTCCATCATCAGCAAATCAGGCGTGCAGATCCTTATATTCCTGGCAGGCCTTCAATCCATTCCGTCATCATTGTATGAAGCTTCGAAGATGGAAGGCGCTACGGGTTATGAGACATTCTGGAAGATTACGTTTCCCATGGTCAGCTCGTTGATACCCATCATTGTTGTCTATTCCATTATCGACTCCTTTATTGATAACAAAGTGACAACCTTAATTCATAATATCGCATTCAGCAATATTGATTTTGGGATCAGCTCGGCGATGTCCTGGATATACTTCTTGATGGTCGCTGTCATTCTTGCCGTCAGCATGGCGCTCGTCTCTAAAAGAGTATTTTATAATAACTAAAGGGGGCAAAAAGATATGACACCGGCGACATGGACGAAGCTGAAAACCGCAGTTTGGGTAGTGATCAGGGCGATACTTCTCATTGGATTGGTCTTTGTAGTGCTTTACCCGATTCTGGTTAAAATTGTGACCATGATCAAGGATAAAGCCGATATTTATAATCCTGTGGTCGTGTGGATTCCTGAAAACTTCACCTTTAGCAATATCAAAATCGTATATGAGATTATGAATTACTGGCCGACGTTGTTAAATACATTCACCTTATCGACGGTGATGATGATTCTCCAGTTAGTATCCTGCGCACTAGCCGGATATGGATTTGCCAAATGGCAGTCCAAGTGGGCGAAGCTGTTATTTGCAGGAGTTATAGCTACCATTCTGGTTCCGCCGCAAACGATTATGGTGCCGCTATATTTAACTTTTCAAAATTTTGATTTCTTCGGATCATACCAGTGGATAACGGGGAGAGATGGACTGAATCTACTGAATACTTACTGGCCGTTCATCCTGACGGCACTGACTGGGAATGCGTTAAAGTCCGGCCTATATATCTATATATTCAGGCAATTTTTCCTGAATATGCCCAAGGACCTGGAAGAAGCGGCATTCGTGGATGGGGCGGGCATGTTGAAGACATTCACCCACATTATCATACCGAGTGCGATACCTTCGATTATAACCGTTTCCCTGTTTTCCTTCGTATGGCAGTGGAATGACACCTTCTTTACGGGGAATTTCTTGAGCGGCGTGAAGGTATTATCCAATGAGCTTGTTGCTCTGCCGGCCAACGTGAATAACTATCTATTGTTCAGCGTACCCGGAGCAAGCTTGGAGACCGCCACCAGCATTGATCCATTCTATGCTTCGATGCTGGTGGATACCGGGCTGATGCTCTCTATTATGCCGTTGATCATTCTGTATTTATTTGTGCAGCGCTATTTTGTAGAAAGTGTGGAGCGTACAGGAATTGTTGGGTAACTTTATTAGAACGTTTAGGGGGCAATCCACGACAATGAAAACACTAAGGATTAGCGAGAATCAACGATTTTTGTCTTATGAAGACGGGGCGTCCTTCTTCTGGCTGGGAGATACCGCTTGGGAACTGATTCACAAGCTGAATCGCGAAGAAGTGGATGAGTATTTATTGCATCGCGCCGACTTGAAATTTAATGTTATCCAAACTGTCATATTGGCCGAGTCGAATGGCTTGTGTACAGGCAATGCTTACGGAAAGTTGCCGCTTAAACAGAACGCGGGTGGTTTTTATGACCCGGGGTTACCAGATACAGACGGAACGAACCATTATTGGCATCACGTGGATTATGTGATTGATCGCGCTGCGTCACTGGGTTTATATGTTGCTTTACTGCCGACTTGGGGGGATAAGTTTCATCTTAAGCATGGAACGGGACCGGAGATCTTCAATGAACAGAACGCAGCAATTTATGGGCGTTGGGTCGGGGAACGGTATAAGGATCGGCCGAACGTTATATGGGTGCTGGGTGGGGATCGCCCCTTGGTAACGTTTGATCATTTTGCGATCATACGTGCCATGGCGCAAGGCCTGAGGGAGGGAGATCAAGGTCGACACTTAATGACATATCACCCGGCAGGATGTCAGTCGTCCTCACACCAGCTGCATCATGAAACCTGGCTTGATTTTAACATGATTCAGTCGGGACACGGCGAGCGTCTTACCAGTAGCCATAGAATGGTGACGGAGGATTATCATAAGACACCTACAAAACCGACGCTAGATGCAGAGCCTTGTTATGAGGATATACCCATCGGCTTTCGACCGGAAAACGGTTATTTTGATGCTTCCGATGTTCGAACAGCTGCCTACTATGCGGTATTTTCAGGCGCTTTCGGACACACGTACGGACATCACAGTATTTGGTCCATGACATTAAAGCCTGGTGATCATTACCTTATGCATTGGCGTGATGCGTTATCGCGACCGGGTGCAGCACAAATGCAGCATCTGCGGTCATTGATGGAAGCTTACCCCGACCTCGATCGAGTGCCAGATCAAAGCCTTCTCGAAAGCAACCATTCCGGCGCCAACTACATGGCGGCAACCAGAGGAAGGGATTTCGTGATGATATACAGTCCCAATGGGGTGGCGGCAAGCGTTGTAATGGGAAAAATTGCGGGTGATCAGGTGAGAGCTGCATGGTATGATCCGCGAAATGGCCAGTTTATAGAAGCTGGAAGGTTCCCCAACTCCCGAATACAGGTCTTCCAGCCACCTACCAGCGGAAGAGGCAACGATTGGGTTTTGCTATTGGAAACGGTGTTGGACTAAATCTCTTTAGGATCGTTTTCCCCACAGGCATCGGAGGGGAAAATGATCTTTTTTTCAACTTCACCTGAAGATATTTCAATATGTGCCGAAGTCCCTAAGATTCTTCAATAAAAACAACGAATAGATCATGTTGACCTGAATTTTAAAGATGTAACATGAAAAAGTCATTTTATGATTCTCAACATGTCCAAACCATTTTTGATGGAGGTGAAATCCGTATTTCTATTAAGCATTCATTAGGAGGGATATGGTGGTGTTAAAGCGAACTGGAATCAAATTTCTCGCTGCATGGTTGTGTGTAATGTGCATGGTCTATGGAGGAGGCTTGCCGCTGATGGAGCATACGTCCAAGGCATACGCTGCTGATGCTACGCTGATGGTTGATGCCGATACGGTAGTGGCGCCGATGAAAGATGAGATCCGAGGAACGAATATTGGTCTGTGGACAAGAAATGAGTTCCATCCGGTGAGCACTCGATCGGAACAGTATGTAAATTTGATTAAAGAAGCAGGCATTAAAATGATACGATTCCCTGCTGGCGTCGAGGCTGATATGGCCTATTGGGATCGCACGAACTCATACGAATGGCATACGGGTCCCAATCCGTACACGAGAACGATCACGGCGGATGTCTTGGACAGCTTTATGAGTTTGGTGCAGGAAGTTGGAGCCGAGCCACTTATCACGGTTAATGCCAAAGTGAATGACAAAGATATGGCCGCCGATATGGTGAGGTACGCGAATATTGAGAAGGGCTATAATATCAAATATTGGGAAATCGGAAATGAGCCAGAGTTTTTCCGCGATGCCTATGCAGTTACACCACTTGAGTATGCAGCCAGAATCCGGGAATATTCGGATGCTATGAAGGCTGTGGATCCCACCATTACGATCATGGGTCCCGCAAATGCGCAGCCTATGCAGATGACCAGCTGGACAAAGCCGGTTCTCTCTACTTTGGCTGACCTTAACAAGCCGCTGGATGCTATATCGATCCATTGGTATCCGCTGTGGGGCGGTCAGACCAATCCCAATTCGTCCTCTTTTCCTACGATCGACAATTTATTGACCTACGAAGGGACGGATTATCCAAATTCCTACATCAATTGGGCGAATCAATTTACCGACACGACACCGACGGATAATCTCGTCAGTTATCGTGACCAGTACGCACCAGGAGCTTTACTGGGCATCACTGAACTTGGTCAAGTGACTGGAGGTGAGGAAGGTGCAGGGATTGGTGACACGATGGCCGGAGCGCTATGGCTGGGCGATGTTCTGGGCAGGCTGGCCTACCACCAAATGGATTTTGTTACCCAGTTTCTCCTGCAGGGCAATCAAGCATACGGCTTGATGGACATCAATAAGAACGTGCGGCCAGCCTATTACCTGTACCCGATGCTAAATCGTTACTTTGGTGATCAGATGGTAGCGACAAGCTCCAGCGACAACCAGAATTTAACCATATGGGGCAGTAAACACACAGGCGTCAATAACAAGCTCTATCTCATGGTAATCAATAAAAATCAGACCCAAGACCTGAGCGCAACCATTAATCTGTCCAATTTCATACCCGAGTCAACGGCTTCCTCTTGGGTGTTAAACGCACCGGCCATCAACTCTCAATCCGGAGCCAACATTAACGGTATCCAGGTTGCCTCGAACGGTACGCTGCCAACAATACCCGGCAATACGATCACGGGTGTATCCAATAGCTTTACAAGAACATTCCCAGCCCATTCGATTACGATGGTGGAACTAACGGGAACAGAAGAAACACCAGAGGCCCAATCCCGTTATCTTGGCCAGTATGCAGTCGGCATGAATGAGAGAAAGACCGCATCCGACTACCCCGGCACCCAAGCAGCAACTCCGCAAGGCTGGGGCAAAATCTGGCGGACGGGGTCTGCGCAATGGTCCGTGCATTTTCCGACCACAGGAAATTATGATTTCACGATTAAAGCTTATGGCGAAGGAGGCGGGCCTGCCTTCCAGGTGAAGCTGGATGGACAGAACGTTCCGAATGCGGCATTCAGCCCTGGCAGCAGCTGGGCCGATTACCAAGGAAGTCTCGGAACGGTCACAGCCGGTACACATACCATTCAGATATACAACAACAGCCCGGTTGCGCAGAGCAACATCGATGTAGCGCATATGGATATCGAGGGTGCAGCACCGGGTCCGTTTACGCTTAAATCACCGGCGAACAACGCATCCGTGGAAGGCACCAGCGTTACTCTGGATTGGACGCAGGTTATCGATGGCAAATCTTATGCACCTTTCGGTTCGGATCATTACACGGTCATTGTTTCGAGCCATGCAACGTTAACGAATCCGATCGTCAATACAACGGTTACGGGAACTACGCATCAAGTCAACAATCTGCAAAGTAACACGACGTATTATTGGAAGGTTATTGCGAATAATGCCAGCGGTTCCACACCGTCCGCAGATGTGTTTAGTTTCATTACACCGGCTGGGCCGGCTGCTCCCTCTCGTTACCTGGGAGTCGAGGCTAATGGCATGAACGAAATCAAGGGAGCAGGCGATTGGCCGGGAAGCGCTGCCCAAACTCCTGATGGATGGGGGAAAATCTGGCGGACGGGTACCGCAGGATGGACGGTGAATATCCCCGCCGCAGGCAAATATGACTTTACGATTAAAGCTTACGGTGAAGGGGAAGCTCCGTCCTTCCAGGTGAAATTGAATGGGCAGAATGTATCGAATGGCGCGTTCACACCGGGCAGCAGCTGGTCAAACTATCAAGGAAGCCTGGGAACGCTGTCGGCAGGCACACATACGATTCAAATTCATAACAACAGTGCCGTAGCTTTCAATAACATCGACGTGGCGCACATCGATATCGTTCCATCTCCCTGATGACGCAATATAAGTTTCTCTAAAGTCTTACATCAGAGGCTGTCCCTTTCATAGATATGATCTATGGAGGCGACAGTCTCTTCTTTTGTTCTTTGGTGAAATGCGGACGCGAAGCCCACCATCATTACTTTTTCAACAAAATCTAAAAATAGTTCAATATTCACGTTGCGAGGTCATGAATATTTTCAATAAAAACAACGATTTCATCATGTCGAATTCAAATTGGAGTCGGTAACATGAAATCATCATGCGGTCTGCTGGAATAACAGGATGAAAGAGGTGTAGTAAGGATGTGGATGAAAGAGTATCCGTTAGCGGATTCCTATGATGTTGTTGTTGTCGGTGGAGGGTCAGCAGGTTTTACGGCTGCGATTCAAGCAGCACGTGCAGGGGCAAAGACCACCCTTATTGAGAAGAATAGTATCCTTGGCGGCACAACGGTGGTGGCAGCGGTCGATTTCCCCGGTCTATTTCACGCATGTGGGAAGCAGGTCATTGGAGGCATAGGTTGGGAAGCCATTGAGCGTACAGTGGCCAAAGGAGGAGCGACCCTGCCGGATTTCACCAAATCGGTGGGGAATAGGCATTGGGAACACCAAATAAGGGTCAATCGATTTGTATATAGTACCATCCTTGAAGAAATGTGCCTGGAAGCCGGTGTCGTGCTTCGTTACCATGAAATGCCGGCAGCTGTCTATGTGCAGGGTCAGGAGCGCCGGCTGATGACAGCAGGAAAATCAGGACTTTCAGCTATTGGATTCAAGAAGTTGGTGGATGGAACCGGCGATGCCAATATGGCAGGACTGATGGGATATGAGCGGGTAAAGGGGGAAGTGCTGCAGCCGGGAACACTGGTCTATAAGCTTGGCGGATATCAGATGGAACAGGTCGATGTCACCGCATTGAAAGAGGCTTACTCCACCGCCTTGCAAGCTGGAAATATCAGGAGGACCGATCATCTGCCAGGAGAAATCCCGTTGTACAGGGAGCTCCAAAGCAGGGGAAGCAGTTCGCTGCATATTACCGATATTGATGGTTCAACTTCGTTGACGAAGTCCCATGCTGAAATTGAAGCAAGAAAGGCGCTAATGCGCGTTTACAGTTTGCTCAGGGGCATTCCCGGCTGCGAACAGCTGTATGTTGAGTATTTTGCCAATGAATGCGGGATTCGGGAAACGTGGCGTATTGCCGGAGAAGAATGGGTAGACGCGGACCGTTATATCAGTGGCTATCGATGGCCGGATGCGGTTTGCTACAGCTACTATCCGATCGATATCCATCAGCACGATTCCAATACGACGGATGTTCGGCCTCTGGCCGAAGGTGTGGTACCAACCATTCCTTATGGGGCATTGGTACCTCGCGGAAGCGATCATTTGCTTGCAGCTGGGCGATGTGCTTCCGGTGACCGGGTTGCTCATTCGGCCTACCGGGTTCAAGCCAGCTGCATGGCTATGGGGCAGGCAGCTGGCGCCGCCGCTGCAATTGCTGCTCGGGATGATATATCGGTCCGGCAGGTGAACCTGGAGGAAGTAAGAGATGTGCTGCTGGCGCACGCTGCGATTGTGCCTTAGTAATGATGCAGATTAAGGAGGGAATAGAAGCGATATGAAATTTACAATTAAACTCTCACAAGCAGCAGCGGAAGTCGTGGATTCTTTAACAAACCGGGAGTTGCTGGACCAAGTATGCTGCCCGACGTATACGAGAGTGGGCCCGGACCGGACGGAAACCTTTGGAGCGATGTTTTTCCATCCTACGGAGCGGGAGGAGCTTGAGCAGCAAATCGAACGATTCCAATCCAGATGCAAGATCCCCCCGTTTATTGTCAGTGATCTTGAATGCGGTGCAGGTAATATGGTGCTTGGTGCAACGAAATTTCCGTCGATGATGTCGATCAGCCAAACCAATTCAGTAGAACTGGCTTATGAGGTTGGAGCCATTGCTGCCAAGGAAGCCGGTGAGCTCGGATATAACTGGACGTTCTCGCCGGTCGCGGATCTGGCATACGACCCGGACAGCCCTGTCGTCGGCATACGAAGCGCGGGTAAGGATCCGGAACATACGATAAAAATGGTGTCGGCTTATATGCGGGGTCTTCAGGACCATGGCATGATGGCAACGATCAAGCATTTTCCAGGGGATGGATTTGGAACATATGATCAACATTTGACGACCCCAGTGAATCCATTATCGAGGGAAGAATGGAGAGCTGGACCTGGCAAAGTGTTCAAGGATCTCATTGACGATGGCGCGATGGCGATCATGCCAGGTCATATATCTTTGCCGGCTTTTGATGAGATCGATGAGGCGACGGGAACCTATCCGCCTGCCACGATATCCAGGAAGCTTCTGGTTGACCTGCTCCGCGGCGAGCTTGGGTTTGATGGGCTGATCGTTACCGATGCGGTGGAGATGGGGGGACTTGTAGGGTACATAAATTATTTTGACGCCTGTGCTCTGGCATTAGAGAATGGCTGCGACATCCTGCTCTTCACAAGAATGGATGACATATTCTACAGGGAGATGGAACAGCGTCTTGAGACCGGTATGCTGTCGATCGACACGTTGAAAAAGCGGGCTCTTCGAATTGTGTCACTCAAGTTTCAGTTGGGACTGATGGATGGAACGCACCGAGTCGTCGAAGCATCCAATCCGATTCGTAATCTTGAAGCAGCTAAGGAAGTCGTAGCTAAGAGTATCACTGTCGTAAGAGACCGAAAGCAGTTGATACCGTATCCGATCACCAGACAGACCCGAGTTCTTCATGTAGTGATCATGAACCATGCTGATCGATTTGCGGAGCTCTACGACAAAATAAAAGATGAACTCGGAAAACATACAGACCAGCTGACTCAGTGGGTTGACCCGGGACCCGACAATCTATACCGTGCGATGTGCGAACAGGCCTATGATCTTGTTATATGTTCGATTGGAAGCAAGCTTAGTTACGGACTGAACGTCGTTCGTCTGCACGATGAGGTTGCCAGAAATATGATGGCCGGGTGGAGCAAGTTGGGTACGCCGATCATCTTTGTGTCTCATTTTCATTCCTATGTGCATAAAGAATACGAGACTTCCATCGATACGATCGTGAACACATACGGTGACATTGACTGCACAATTGAATATCTAATTGAGGGCATATTCGGGAAGAGGGGGCTGAATCGCAGCCTGTATGCACATGATTAACTCCAAATCCTGGAGTAGAGGTGGGTGCAGCATGAAGAAGATCACGGCGTTGAACTGGGAGGTGGGCTGGAGTGATCATGCGGGGCAATTTCCGGATCGCTGGGTCCCTGCCACCGTACCCGGCGCAGTCCAATTGGATTGGGCCCGGGCTGAAGGATGGGGGGATCACACCTATGGTGAGAATTGTCCAATTGGATTGGGCCCGGGCTGAAGGATGGGGGGATCACACCTATGGTGAGAATTGGCGTCAATATGAATGGATGGAGGATAAAACCTGGACGTATCGGGCTTGGCTGC